>NZ_LCWX01000243.1:167995-198777 GCF_001431305.1 Pseudovibrio sp. POLY-S9 | reverse complement strand
CTCCAGAACGGCCCGAACCTCTGCCGCCGTTCCAGCCTGCGCTTCCGCTTGCTGCCCCGCCTCTTGAGTTTTGTTTTCGCAGTCTTGTCCCGGTCCGCCTGCTTCATCTTTCGTCACCATCACTCACCTCTCATAAGGTCGTTAAAGTCGCTCCCACCGTGGGGGCGCATCAGGGTTAAGGGTTTGCCGTGCTGCTCCAGGCTGTTCATTGCCTGGTCAAGCTGTCTCAATGCCGTGGGTTTTTCCCAATCGTTTTCGCCGGCCACATAAACTTCAGAGATAAAGGGGTAAGCGATCGGCGCATTGCCAATCCCCGACAAGGAACCACAAGCCCAAACGCGCGCCTCTGGCACAGCAATCGCAAGGCTGGCTCCTGTTTCAAAACCCTCCGCCAAGATCAGTGGGTACGCCCGCTCAGCAAACTCAGGAGCCACATTCTCAGGGCCGTTTGAGATCCGGATAACAGCGCCCTTGTTCGCCGCCTTCATAAGACGAGGACTAGCCTTTGGGCCAAGATATGCTTTGTCTGGTTTAGCTGGATCCAGGAAGGTGACATGGCAGGAAATCACCTGCCCCATAATCGTTCGCATAGCCGACAAGATTGCAGGGAAGCGTGGACCGTCTTGCACTTTGAAGAGCCGCCCGTTCTGCTTCTCCCATTTCGCTAGTGTCCAGTACTCAACAGAGGGCGCAAACCTGAACGTGTTTAAGTCAAGGTTCGGAACATCCTCAAGCGCACAACGGCGCTTCTTCAAGTAGTTATGAGCATGGTGTTCAGCTGCACTACCAGCCTTCAACATAGCTCCAGACAACCACAGTTTCTCAGCAGCTTTGCGGGCTTTTTCAGCCTGAAGCTTGGCCTTATGGTCCTGGTCTTCACGGCTTCTCTTGGCATTTTCTGCAAAGTTACGGCGCTCTTCGTAACTCATGGCCTGCAGGCCAAGGAAGTCACGAGCAAAAACCAAAACCTCTTTAAAGTCCTTGCCTTTAATGTAGGCAATCAGGTTAAGGACGTCGCCCTTGTCACCAGTGCGCCAATCTTTCCAAGCGCCAATGTCTTGCGTCAAAGCAACCTTGAATTCTGGAGTTTGATTGTAGTCACCAGTAACTGGATTGTGCGCCACCCATAACCGCCCGCGCCTATTTCCATCGGGCAGCAACAAAGCACAAAGATCTTCAATGCGATCCTTCAGCCCCTGCTTAACTTCAGTAAGATCATTTCTCATCCTTGAACCGCCCCCTCAACGAGTGAGAACAACTGTTCAACTTCTGGGTCATCGCGGTTGTCTTCCATTGCGTTTAGGGCAAGGGACACAGCTGCACGGGTGAGATTTGCTACGCGCGCAAGATCCGCCTGTGAAACTCCGCAAGCTGTATTAGCCAGATAAAGAGCCCGACGTCGCACCTCTGCAGCTGCAGCCCAATCAGGGTCAGCAGTCCTACGATCGCTAGGTTTATGAGAGAGCACAGCTTCAGGATCCAGGTTAGCCTTCACACAAAGGGTTGCAACGCAGAGCCGGAAAACCAAATGTGCTGTCTGAAACTGGACGCACTGACCGGTGCGCCTGATGTTTTGCAACGCATAGTCGAGACGCTTTAAGGTAGATTGCTGCGGCGTACGATCCCCCCGCAGAAAACGGCGATAGGTCGATGGGTCAAGACCAGCGGCAGCAACCAGTTGCTTTTGTGTAATGTTGGCCGCTTCGCGTGCACTATCAAGAGAATGAATAGAGCGAGCCATCAGGCTACCCCTCCACTCTCAATTGTTCCACTAGCGCGCAACTCACTGACTGCAGCTTTCAGCAGATGCATTGTCCCAGGCTTGTCACCTGGTATCGCCTGGATCTGAATGACACCTTTTGCTTTATCGTATCCGTAGAAGGAGAACTTCACGCCCGGCCAACGAGCCTCACGCGCGGCACTGTTGAGCTCATCAAGCATTTCACGATGCTTGTCCTTCAACTTGTCTTCGTCCGCATCAGGTCTTGCAATATCTGAAATGATGAGCACATCAATCATCTAACCGCCCTCTCCTTGCACAGCTTGTCGTAAGCGTTACGCATGGTTTCGGCAGTGATCACCCCTTCTGTAAGATCGTAGATCTGATCCAGGTTAGATCGCTTAGGAAAGCGGATCCCAATCTCCCAGAACCGGATCGTGTCTTCGGAGACGTTCAGTTTTTCGCCAGCCTTTGCCCGCGAAAGACCTTCCGTCTTTCTCCAATTTATCAAGGGGTGATTTTTTTTCTGCGCCATCACATGCTCCATGTCTTGTAATTTTGTGACAGATGGTCACATAAGCTGTCAAGACATTTTGTGACAGATGGTCAAAGAAATAGGGTGCGCAAATGTATATGATTGTGACTATGACAACCAAGACGCATAGCACCGACACCACCAGCATCATGATCCGGCAGTGGCGCCTGGCGAAAGGCACCACGCTGCAGGAACTGCAAGCGCAAACAAACATCGACCACTCAATGCTTTCAAAGATTGAGAATGGGCAACGTCGATGGAACCGTGATCACATACTAGCAATCGCGGATGCTCTATGCGTCGAACCGTATCAGCTCTTCATCTCTCCAGAGGACCAGGTTCTCTCACTCATTGAGAAGCTTCGAAAGCTACCACCAGCACAGATCAATCAAGCACTGGCAGTCCTGAACGCCCTGCAGTCCAACAACGATCCTGAGTAACTTGCCGCGCGCAACTCCGCCCTTCCTCAGCACTTAACAAAAGCGCGCGCCTACCCTCCCCACCAAAACACACACTACCCAGCCCACGCCGTTAGTGCTCGTGCACTTGACATAGGCGCGCGCATTCTTGCGCAGCAACACCTCCATGACCTACGACACGCAACCGCTTTGCACTTGGCATAGGCGCGCGCCTAAACCCCTGCCTTTTCCGCCATCCAGCCGCAAATCACCCAACCCATATTCACGCACAAAGTCGAAAGCCATAATTCGAGTGTGACAGATAGTCAGATTTTTGCTTGACCAATATCTGACTATCTGTCACATTTTTCTCAAATGAAGTTTGGGAAAGGCTTGACACATGGACAAACAACAACACCTCGGCTCCCTTGTCGTTGGCATCGAGGAGCTCGCTACAGCAATGAGCCGCTCGGAAGATTGGCTGAAGCGAAACTGGCTGAAGCAACACGAGCAACAAGGCATGCCGCGCAAACATCCTTCAGGTTGGTTCTGGCCGCGCGCGTCTATCCGCTCCTGGCTCTTGAACCAGCACGGCGCTGAGCCCTTCAGCTCAAATGACAATGACGCGCCACTCCTCACACCATTGGAAGCCCGCATCTCAGACCAACAGCAGATGCTGCACTCGCGCTACGGAGGAAATTGATGCTTCCTTATCTCAAATGGCTCGCATCGGCAGTTGCATTTTCGGGCGCGACGCTCGTCACCCTTTTACTCCTGCACTTCACATTGAGCGTGGGAGCTCACACCAACCAAGAAAACACAAAGGACCAGCAATGACAGATGCAGGCGGCGTTGCAGCAGACCAACTCAGAGCCTTCATTGAGCGAATTGAGCGCTTGGAGGAAGAGAAGAAAATCATCGCGGACGATATCAAGGACGTCTTCGCAGAAGCAAAAGGCAACGGGTTCGACGTGAAGGTCATGCGGAAAATCATCTCCCTCCGCAAGCGCAAGCCGCACGAACGAAACGAAGAAGAGGCCATACTGGATCTCTACCTGCACGCCCTTGGCATGTCTGGCCCAGCAATGGAGGACGCATCATGACTGAAACGCGCGGCTACCTGCAAATACCACAGCGCAATCCAGTTGCAGCACCTACATACCTGCACTTCTCAGGACACCAACTGACCGCGCTCAGGGCAGTGGCATGGAAGGGCACAGAGCAGCAGGCAACATCAATGAAAGAGAGATCTCGCCACGCAAAAGCCTGCAGCTTCAGACCTGATCCGTTTCATCGGTCGTTCGTAATGAAAAAATAAGAGAAGCCCGCATTGCGGCGGGTGCGGGCTTTTCAGAAACAGGCGGGCTTGTCCCGCCTGTTTCATAGACTATTCTAAAAGAACTCCGCAAAGCTTTCGGGAGCATATCATGTCAACAAGCAAACGCAGCAAGAACCCACATCCACACGTCGCATGGAGAGAAGGCAGACCTCGCTTCGCACCAGGCAAGAGCCTCCGAGAAGCAGGCTTCAAGGGAATGGATCTCCGCCACCCAACGGACACGCACATTCATCCAATCGAACTTGAGCCAGGAACAGAGAACACAGGCGATTGGTTTACAAAAGGCCAGGCGGTAGACTGGTCCCTTTCCTTCTGCAGAAGACTTGAGAAACGCAGGAACTCAGCACCGCACAAAGCAGCCAAGAAAGCCCGGCGCAAGAGTAACGCCTATCCTCTAAGCCAACTCTTCGAAGATTGGTTCAGATCCCCACGCTTCAATGGCGACAATAAGCAGCCGTACGCCCCAAAAACAATCAGGGACTACAAGCAAAAATCTAGGGTAATCGAAAAGTATCACCCTGATCTATGGGCAGCTGAAGCGGACGCTCTTGATCGAGTAATCTGCTACGGCCTCTATGAAGATCTATGGGAGAACATCGGGCTACCCACAGCACGCGGTGCGTTGGCAACGCTGTCCGCAGCAATCTCATGGGGACTGAAGCGCGGGAAGTTCAAGCGCATGCTAGTCAATCCAGCCCTGAAACTTGACATGAAGATGCCAGATGCGCGCGTACGCTTTGCCACGCTGAAGGAATTACAAAGCTTGATAGCTGCAGCCGATGCCCTTGACTGGCCTGAGATTGGCGACATGTTCGTCCTGGCTGTATGGAGCGGACAACGACAAGCTGATCGTATCAACCTGGTTGATCGGGGTCTTTTACACAAACGCCGCATCTTCAAGCAAAGCAAGACTGGAGCAATCGTTCATATCCTCCAGACACCCGAGTTAGAGCGGCGCCTAACGGCAGCTGCAGAGCGCCGGAAAGAAGCCGGCATTATTTCAAAACATGTTATCTTGAACGAGCGAACCTGGAAGCCATTCAACCCCGACTACTATCGCAAGCGCTTCACAGAGATCCGGACAGCTGCAGCCACTGGCATTCCTGGCAAAGTCAAAGCGTGCCCTTCAGTTATTGATTTTTGGGAAATGGATTTCCGAGACACCGCTGTGACTTGGATGGCACTCGCCAGTGCCACCGTTCCTGAAATCATTTCGGTGACGGGCCATTCCGCCCAAAGTGCCGCACAGATCCTCAAGCACTACCTTGCACGTCACCCAGAGATGGCTGACGCAGCCATGAGGAAAATGATCAGTTGGTTTGATGATGATCCAGAAACAGAGGTAAACTACTAAATTTATTTGAAAATTGAATTTAGTCTAGTAACCATACCCAGTAATTGCCCCTACGTAATAAAACAAATTACTATGCAGTTTGCAGCTAGGCCGCGTTGAGTACACTTAATACCCTACCCAAGATTGTATTCTCCCAATAATCCCAAATGGCAACGCGGCCATTAAACAACTTTAATTAGGGGAAACAATGATATACACCAACAAGTTGCAAGATGCGCTTTCCAGCATCAACGAAGCAAATGGCATTTTGAAGCTCATTGCAGTCGCCGCCGAACATGCAACTAACGAAGAGTGGCTAACCCTAAGAGAGCCCCTTCTCTTCCAGATCCAAAGCCTGGCTCAAACAAAGTTAACAAGCGCCGCTAATGACATTGATGAAGCGACACTGGATCTAAACACCGTATCTCTCCCCAGCTCGACAGAAGCCGCCTAAGTCTCACCGATTAAAAACTTAAACAACAATAACTTAGCGAGGATAAACCCTTGCAACAGGCTTATTGTCTCACGGATTTTTTGGAATTTCTAACCGAAGAGCTCCCAAGCATCAGAAAGCCCGTGAGACTTTTCACGCAAGAAGTCTCACGAAAGTCTCATGTTCACTACTAGTTCTTGGAAGAGTTGGCTTAAAGCCTTGAAAAACTTGGTGGGTGCATAGGGATTCGAACCCTAGACCGGCTGATTAAGAGTCAGCTGCTCTACCAACTGAGCTATACACCCAAAACGTTTCCCGCCGAAGCGATGGCGGGTGTATATAAAGCCTTTTGCGAGAGCGCAAGGCCCTACGTGCAACTTTTCGAAAATGTCTTGTGTAAAGTAAACTTATCCCAGACTAACCTGTGCAAATCTACGAATTTTCGCAGCACAAACACAATTCAGAAGTGCGAAACGCGAAAAAACACCGCAATTTTCGCAAAACTGCCTTCTTATCAATTAGTCCAACGCAAAAGTTTCACAGATCTCCCTGCCACGGTCTATCTCATATCTTCTTAGTAGTCACAGGCGTGCACTGCAGCTAAAGTCGTTGCACCATCATCGCACTGCAAAATCCCGTATTTCTGCGGGTTAGCTCAAGCGCAACAATTGCGCTTAGAAAAGCCAATGCAAACAGAGCGAGTATAACTTTCCGTGACGCAACTTTTGCAAAGCACGCTGACTATTGCAGATAACTCAAGAAAACGAGAGGTCTTTGCGGCGCAACATTAAGAAGAAGCCACTTGACGCTTTTACGTATCTAAGCCTAATCTCTCCCCGAATTTCAGAGTTTACCTGAGCGATTCAATGGTGAAGCGCGGTAATCTCTTTCACGGTTGGAATTATGTTAAGGGAGAGTGGAGCCCTGAGGCTCCCAATACCAAAATGCAAACTTCAATTCTTCTTATCGTGGTGGGACGCGCGTCGCCGGAGTGAGCAAGCTCACTCGGAACGGTTAGACGCGCACAAGGAGCCAAACGGCTCCTTTTTTTATGGCTAATTCGCAGTGATGTTTAAAAGAGCATCCCTGTAAAACAAACAGTCGGATTGATTGCACACCCTTCAATCAGGCAAAACGAGCAGATACAGGCAACAAGGACTTGATGATGCAACGGGAGATGACAGGCGCTGAAATGGTTCTCCAGGCGCTGAAGGACAACGGGGTGGAACATGTATTTGGATACCCTGGTGGTGCAGTTCTACCCATTTATGATGAGCTGATCCAACAGGACGCGATCCAGCACATCCTTGTCCGTCACGAGCAAGGCGCAGGCCATGCTGCTGAAGGCTATGCACGCTCTACCGGCAAAGCCGGCATTGCTCTGGTGACCTCTGGTCCGGGCGCAACCAACATGGTGACTGCCCTGACAGACGCCATGCTCGACTCCATCCCCATGGTCTGTATCACCGGTCAGGTACCAACCAACCTCGTTGGATCTGATGCGTTCCAGGAATGTGACACCGTTGGCATCACCCGCCCGTGCACCAAGCACAACTGGCTGGTGAAGGACGTTGATGATCTGCCTCGCATTCTCCATGAAGCATTTTACGTTGCACAGTCCGGTCGTCCCGGCCCTGTTGTGGTCGATATTCCAAAGGATGTTCAGTTTGCCACCGGCACCTATGAAGGCCCGCAGGCAAACCCGAGCAACCACAAAAGCTATCGCCCACAGTTGAAAGGCGACATGACTGCCATTCGCGCAGCTGTTGAGCTGATGTCAAAAGCCAAACGCCCTGTGTTCTATACAGGCGGCGGCGTCATCAACTCCGGCGCGGCTGCAAGTCAGCTGCTGCGTGAGCTGGTGGACCAGACAGGCTTCCCGATCACATCCACCCTTATGGGTCTGGGCGCTTATCCGGCATCCGGTGAGCAGTGGCTCGGCATGCTGGGCATGCACGGCACCTATGAAGCCAACATGGCTATGCACGATTGTGATCTGATGATCTGTATCGGTGCACGCTTTGATGACCGCATCACGGGCCGTCTGGACGCCTTCTCACCAAATTCCACAAAAATCCACGTGGACATCGACCCATCCTCCATCAACAAGATCGTTCATGTTGATCTGCCGATCGTTGGCGATGTGGCTCACGTTCTGGAAGACATGGTTCGCATCTGGCGCGCCTCCAGCTTCCGCTCTCAGCCAGAGCTGAAGGAATGGCAGACACAGATCACCAAGTGGCGCGCACGGGATTGCTTGTCCTACCGCCACAGCGACGATGTCATCATGCCTCAGTACGCATTGCAGCGTCTGAACGCAGCCGTCAAAGGTCGCAAGGACGTTTACATCTCCACCGAGGTTGGACAGCACCAGATGTGGGCGGCACAGTACCTTGGCTTTGAATCGCCAAACCATTGGCTGACCTCAGGTGGCTTCGGCACAATGGGCTATGGCCTCCCAGCAGCCATTGGCGCACAGGTTGCTCATCCAGATGGGCTGTGCATCAACGTTGCAGGCGATGCCTCCATCCTGATGAATATTCAGGAAATGTCGACAGCCGTTCAGCACGGTCTGGCACCTAAAACGTTCATCATGAACAACTCCTACATGGGCATGGTTCGCCAGTGGCAGCAGCTGCTGCATGGCAACCGCCTCTCGCACTCCTACACGGACAGCCTGCCTGATTTCGTAAAACTGGCAGAAGCCTACGGAGGCAAAGGCATTCGTGTCACCAAACCGGGTGAACTGGATGACGCCATTCAGGAAATGATTGAGACACCTGGACCGGTTCTGTTTGATTGCTGCATCGCTCAGCTGACCAACTGCTTCCCAATGATCCCATCAGGCAAAGCGCACAACGAAATGTTGCTGCCAGATGAAGCAACTGATGAAGCCGTTGCAAACGCCATCGACACCGCTGGCAAGTCATTGGTATAGGTAAGCTGGGAGAAGCATTATGAACGCACAGAAAACAGACGCTCTATCGGCCTATTTCCTAGCCGAAACCAGCGATGTCCTCGAAACACATACCCTATCTATCATTGTAGACAACGAACCTGGTGTTCTTGCCCGCGTGATTGGCCTGTACTCTGGCCGTGGCTACAACATTGACAGTCTCAGCGTTTCTGAAACGGAACACGAGAAACACGTTTCCCGTATCACGATCGTGACCACAGGTACTCCTCAGATCATCGAGCAGATCCGTCACCAGCTGGATCGCCTTGTACCGGTGCATATCGTCCGGGATCTGACCGTTGCAGCACGCAACTCCAACCAGGAAAAGCCGCTTGAGCGAGAGCTGGCACTGATCAAGGTGCGTGGTGAAGGCGAGAAACGCCTGGAAGCCCTGCGCCTGTCAGAAGCTTTCAGGGCAACCGTCATTGATGCAACCATTGATCACTTCGTTTTCGAGATCACAGGTCGCACCAATAAAATCGATCAGTTCATCGAAATCCTGACACCACTCGGTCTTGTTGAGGTTTCACGTACAGGCGTTGCCGCACTTTCACGCGGTTCTCAAGGTCTCAAAGACTTGCAGGATGAAATTTAACAGTTAGAGGACAATTTTGTCCTATTGATATTGAGCGGCGTCTTTTGCAAGTCTGTGAAGACGCCGTTTTATTTTGATAATCTAGAGCGTATCCCCGACAGGTGGGAACCGGTTTTTCGGGTAAGGATGCGTGAAGAACAAAAAGTCAGAGCACAACGCACAAAAGCGACATGCTCTGTCTCAAAAAAGAGTATGCCCCATGAAGACGCCTAGCCGCTTATCCGTCAACGTAAACGCTGTAGCAGTTCTGCGAAATCGCCGCGACGTTCCATGGCCAAGCGTTACGCATCTGGCAGCCCTCGCTCTCAATGCAGGAGCCAAAGGCATCACCGTGCACCCTCGCCCGGATGAGCGCCATATTCGCCGCACCGATGTTGAAGATATCTCCAAGATGCTGCGCGAAGAGCTGCATGGCAAAGAGCTGTGCCTTGAAGGCTACCCGGATGAGCGCTTCATGGAACTGGTGAAAGAAACCCGCCCGACACAGGTTCTGTTTGTCCCGGACGATCCATCCCAGCAAACCTCAGACCACGGCTGGGACTTCTCCCAAAACATGGACCTCCTGAAAGACGTGATCGCCACGGCAAAGGCCTGGGGCGTCCGCACTTCCCTGTTCGTAGACCCGGACCCAAGCCAGCCAGCTCTTGCAGCTGAAGCAGGCGCTGAGCGTATCGAGATCTACACGGGCCCTTACGGTGCCTGTCATTCTGACAAGGAAGTAGAAAAGGTCGAGCTGGAAAAAGTCGTTGCAACCGCAGAAGCTGCAAAGGCAGCAGGTCTTCTGGTTAATGCAGGCCACGATCTCACCGTTGAAAACCTGCCAGCCCTGATTGAGCGCGTACCGTACATCTCAGAGGTCTCCATTGGCCACGGCTTCACCGCCGATGCCTTGGAACACGGTTTCACCCAAAGCGTCCGCCGCTTCCGCCACGCTCTCGGCGAGCCTGTAGAGCTATAAGAGCCACCGAGTTTAAGAAAAAGCCTGCTGTGATCCATTACAGCAGGCTTTTTTGTAGGCCACTACAGAGCTCAAACCCCTTCAAAATACCGCAGAAACTCGAAGCTGGTGATGTCTTTCTCAATCCACGCTTTGAACGCCTTCAACTCATTCTCCCGGCTACGCGCATACTGATCCGCCAGCGACGCACCCAACGCCTCCTTCACAAAATCACTTTCCCGGAAGAGTTCCAACGACGCTTCCAGGGACCGAGGCAGCTTCTCCAAGGTTTCATCCTTGCCCGGATCACCAATCAGCATTGCTGGTGGCTCTTCTCCTTTGCTCAGCCCCAGCAGCCCAGCGGAGGCAATCAACGGCACAATAATATGCGGATGGGTATCAGCTCCCGAACACCGATGCTCCAAACGGATCGCTTGCGGATCAGGACTGGAAATAACGCGCACCGCGCTCACCCGATGCTCGTCTCCCCAACACACTTCTTCAGGACACCCGGTAAATCGCGAAAGTCGCCGGTACGAGTTGATCGTAGGCCGGAACGCCAGATGAGACGCCTGCATCTGCGCCAGAAGCCCCGCCACAAAGAACCTCCCCCGCTCACTCAACACCGCCTCCCGATCATAGAACACATTGTGCCCTATCTCGTCGTAGAGGCTGATGTGCACATGGGTTCCGCACGCAGAATCCTGCCCCATCGGCTGATAACGCGCCATAAAAGTCGCAATCAGATTATGCTCCCGGCAAAGCTCTTTCAGGTGATGACGTGCCCGCACTGCATTGTCAGCAGCCTGCAACGGCGAGGTTGGCGACAAGGCAACCTCATACATGCCCCAACCAATCTCACTCTCCATTGAGGAAACCCCAATGCCAAGCGAGTCCATACGCGCACGAAACGCTTCCATCAGGTCCATGTAGTCCGGATCACGGTTGACTGAGTCATATTGCAAGGAATGACCAAACGGCTTGAGCTTGTGGTGGTGTCCCGCTTCAACCAATGCCCGGTCAAAATGAAAGATCCCTAGCTCAAACTCCAACCCAATCTTCATGGTGAGTTTCAGCTCGGCAAGCTTTTCTTCCAGCATCTCCAGCGGACGCCGCAAATCCAATGAAAAACGCGCACCATTCCGCTCATGACAATTCAGCAGAACCTCCGAGACCTCGGGTCGCCACCCCAGCTGAAACAGTGTGTTGCCATCTGCCAGACTGTGCAAATTGCCAAAGCCGGTGTGATACCAGACGTGCGGAGACTCGTAGATCTGCTCACCAGCAGGCTGCCCGTCTCCGTGAGGAATAAGATAGAGCGAGGAGTTGGTGGAACAGCCCTTCTCCAACCCATCAAGAGGCTGAAGCCGGCACCGCAAAAGCCCGTTCATATCTGGCACCTGCGTGATCACCGAATGTACGCCCCGCTGCCTCAATTGCGCGATTTGCTTGGCCAGCCCTTCCTTTGAGGCGGCTTGTTGTTCCCAAAATGTCGTCATGCCTGATCCACTCCAAGATGTACAAAGCACCTTAAAGTCAACGCTGATTGCAAAGCATGGAAGAATTTGGCGACCTTTAAACTAAATCTCGCATCCGCATAAGTTGCAAGTAAATCCTCAAGACTACCTAAGCAGTGTAATTGGTACACAGGCGCCTCGACACGAATTATCGACAAAAACCACATCAAGCCTATGAAATGATGAAAATAAGTGCCTCCATACCCACCGTGCAGATCAGCAACACTCGTAGAGATAACTAATAGTTTATTGCCAGAAAATTGTAAGGATACGGATTTCTGCTAGGTTGGACATTCCCTAAGGACACCCCATCAAGAATAATAGAAACATGCGCTCTTTATACCTCCTGGCTATCCCCATGGCTCTTGCCGCACATCCCCTAAGTGCACAAGAAGCCGACCACCAAACAGAAGCTCCACGAGAGCTTAACGCAGGCGGTTTTGTCGGCGTCAACGTTGGTCGCTCTTTCTTTGAGGCTGATCAGATCGACACGAAAGATCAGGAACCAAACACCCTTGGCTTCTATGGATCTTACGCTCTGCCACTCTTCCAGCAGTTCAGCCTGCAGGTAGATGGAGATCTCGAATACTACCAGTTCGACACCAAGGACGGTGACAACACCCTCCGCGACAGTCTGGGAGCAGTCCACTTCGCTTACAAAGACCCACAGCAAGGCCTGTTCGGTGTCTTTGGCGGCGGCGGTGTAACCGTTGACGGCGGAGACGACACCTCCACCAAAACCTTCCAGTTCATCGGCGTTGAAGGCCAGTATTACCTTCAGGATATCACCCTGTTCAGTCAGGCTGGTTTCCTCGATGGCGACGATGACGAGAACGAGACCATTGACAACGGCCTGTTTGCGCGCGGTGGCGCAAGTTACTACTTCACGCCAAACACCAAACTGACTGGCTCTCTGTCTTACGTCACTGGCGACCGCTACAATCAGCCAGGGCCAGGTGATGCACGCGATGGCGAAGTGAACATCTTCAGCTGGGGTGCCGAGTTCAAGCAAAGCTTCACCGCACTGCCAGTTGGTCTCAGTGCATCCTACAACGGTCATGATTTCCGGATCAAAGGTGACGAATCCGACGAACCGGTCATTCATGAATTCCGTTTCGGCGCATTCTTCCAATTCGGCACCACCACATTGCAGGAAAACGATCGCACGGCGGCAGGCTCCGATTTGCCTGAGTTGAAACGTTGGATTTCCCTCTCAACCAACGAAGTCGACTAAGCCTCCAGGATAAGGCTGAGCTATGTAGTAGTACGCTATTACCCGCTCAGCCTCTTCCCTTGCTAGGTTTCCCTCGCAGCCACATCTGGGAGGGAAACATGTCTGCCAAAAAAGTGCTTATGATCACCGGTGACTTCACCGAGGATTACGAAACTATGGTGCCATTTCAGACCTTGGGCGCCGTTGGTCATGATGTTCACGCCGTTTGCCCCGATAAAAAGGCAGGCGACACCGTCGCAACGTCCATCCATGACTTTGAAGGTGACCAGACCTACACCGAAAAACGCGGTCACAACTTCATACTCAACACCAGCTTTGACACCATCAACCCGGCAGATTATGACGCACTCGTCATTCCCGGTGGCCGTGCACCAGAATATCTGCGCCTGAACCCAGCTGTTCTGGACATGGTGCGTCACTTCTTCAAAGAGAACAAACCGGTCGCAGCCATCTGCCACGGTGCTCAGCTTCTCTCTGCTGCTGGCGTGTTAGAGGGCAGAACCTGCTCTGCCTATCCGGCCTGCGCACCAGAGGTTACCATGTCCGGCGGCAAATTCGCTGACGTCGACGTGGCTGAGGCAGTCACTGATGGCAACTTTGTGACAGCACCAGCATGGCCTGCTCATCCAGCATGGCTCAAGCAGTTCCTTGCTCTGCTGAACCAGCCTGCTTATGCTTAAGAAGCAGCACTAGACAATTGCGGAGGGGACCATGTGCGAGCTTTTCATCAAAGCAGATACGGACCTGTGGGAGAGTACAACACGCTCCCTTCGCATTGACCGTATGGTCACCAGCGTGCGGTTGGAAACTTACTTCTGGACCATCCTTGAAGAGATAGCCAAGCGCGATGACATGTCCGTTGGCCAGCTTCTGACACGTCTGCACAATGAATCCATCGAAGCAAGGCATGACCTGGGCAACTTCACCAGCTTCCTGCGCGTGTGTTGTCTCCGCTATCTCTCGTTACAGGAGACAGAGGATATCCCGAAGGACAAATCCGTCCCGATCAGCACCCTCAATGCTCCTCAGTTGCTGAAGAACGAACGCGCCTATCGGGCACAAACACGCGCCATAGAAAACGCAAGTTAGGCTCCCCTCACCTTTTTCAGCGAGAGAAGCCAATCAACTGCTACGCAAAGACAAAGTCTTCAGCGCTCAGGCTATGAGTAAACACCCATCCCGTATCCACCTCCAGCACATCATTGCCATAGGATATGGTGATCCATCCTCCCAGCACAGTCTCATCGATATCCAGCTCTGAAAAAGAGCTCACACCAGCTGCGGAAAGATCAATGGTGTCCTCGCCAACGTCGAAGTCATCAATCACATCCTTCACACCATCATCCGCAAAGCAAAACGTGTCGGCACCATCTCCCCCAACAAGGAAGTCACGGCCCGCACCATCCCGCAGAACGTCGTTGCCGTCACCACCTTCCAGAATGTCATCTCCTGCCCCGCCGAGTAGCCGGTCATTGCCGTCTTCTCCGCGCAGATGATCATCACCCGCAAACCCTTCCAGCGCATCATCACCATCATTCCCGCGCAGCAGGTCATTGGAGGTTGATCCGAGGATGTAGGCATCCTGTCCAAGGTGACCGGTTGGGTCCAGCAGAATTGGAATATCCTCAACCCACGTATCATCACGCCTCTGATCAGAAAGCCCGGAGATAATCACCACGCTGTCCCGGTTCATCTCGCTATAGAACTCGGAGGCGTTGATGGCATTGAATGCCGTGCTGTAATTAAACGGCAGATGCGCCGACCAGCTCGGCAGGTTGAGCAAACCGCCCCCATCCCAAAACAGCGGTGTATCATACCAATCATTGAAAATGACGATATTGCTGGTGTCGTAGCCGTAGTCCGTATCGTTACCCGTCAAATCCAGACCATCAGACGAGATCGTCGAGGGCACCGGATCGTTTTCCAGATCAAAGCTGAAAAGCTCAGCCCCGCTGTCTAGAACAGCCGCACCATCCTCCGGCGTATAATGGCTGGCAAATGACATGTAATTGGCATCCACAAAGAAGCCATCCAGCCAGTCATTGCTGCGCTCTGCCATGTTGGCAACAGCACCGCCACCCAGCGAATGGCCTGTCACAACCAGATCACTACCATCCAGACCATGCCCAACCATGAAATCCTTCAGAGCAGCAAGCAGCCCGCCGAACGCTTCTTCCACGTAATGCGGTTCATCCTTGAAGAACTCAAGATAGTCGATCACATCCCCAATCGTGTCGGTAACAAGGTTGTCCAATGTCCCCGTCGTTCCACGAAACGCCAGCGCAACCTGCGTGATGTTGCCTTGATCATCATATTTGGCCAGCACATCCGCTTGCGCATCTTTGAACTTGAACGTCTCTCCCTGAAACGTCCCGTTGTGATCAACGATTGCGCCATCATACCCAAGATCAGCAGCAGAAAGGACCGTCCATCCCTTCTCCTCAATCCTGTCGCGTGCCGCTTGTTCACTCTCTCCGCTCAACAATCCGGCTTGATCTTCAGTTCCCCAAAGAGTTCCGACCAGTGTTCCCAGCGAGAACCCGTTGGCTTGATACGCACTCCCAAGCGCATCATCCAACCCGTGATAACTATAAAGCATCAAGTCCAAAGCATCAGACATAAGCTGTCGCGCGTCATTCCCTTTATACTCAAATAAAGACATCATCCCCCCCGAATGCAAAGCAACTACATCCTGAAGGAAAACGCGGGTCTCACAATAACCAATAGTAGGACTATGAATTCCATATTTCATATATTTGAAATGCGGATGGATGTTCATCCAGCAAACAACAGATAACCTAACCAACGCTGATGAAACTATTGCGTTATATCTGGATGATCTTGCTGGAAGAACAAATTCATTCAGCTCATCTAAATCACACTTCCCCTACAAATCCCTCTTGTATATTAGTTTATTAGCATATATTAATATACTAAATTAGGGAGAGATCGGAGGGCAATCAATTGGATCTTCTCAGGCAAAACGTTTGGTCCCCCTACCTGGCGGGCATAATTATTGGGCTCCTGCAAATCCCGGCATTTCTGCTGGTTGATACTGCGCTGGGGGCATCATCCTCTTTCGTCACCGGCACTGGCTTCATCTTCTCGCTGTTTGATTCCAGCATCACGGAGATCAAGTACTTCACCAAGTACATGTCCAAGGACAAATACTTCTGGCAAAGCGCATTGGTGATCGGCATCGCTCTGGGCGCTCTGATCTCCTACAAAGCAAGTGGCCGTAAAGCCAGCTTCTCCTCTTCAAGCTGGAAGACCATCGGTGCAAGTTCAGCCCCGGTTGTTCGTCTCCTGCAAGGCTTCATCGGTGGCTTCGTTCTGCTGGTTGGCGCCCGCATCGCAGGCGGCTGCACATCAGGCCACGGCATCTCCGGCCTTGCACAGCTCAGCGTTGGCTCCAGTGTCGCTGTTGCGGCCATGTTCGCAGGTGGCATCGTCACCGCCAACCTTCTTTACAACCGCGCATCCTAAGGAGAGGTCATATGGAAATTTTCTGGCTTGTTATCCTCGGCCTCACCATGGGCATCATCTTCGGCGTCGCACTGGAAAAGTCCCGTGTCATGGAACCCGGCGTGCTCATCGGCCAGTTCCTCTTCAAAGACTACACCATGCTTAAAATGTTCCTCGCAGCAACAGCCACCGGCCTCGTTGCCCTCTCTGGCCTGACTGCACTCGGTCTTGCCGAGCTGCACCCGAAAAGCTTTGTTGTTGGCAACATCATCGTCGGCGGCACCATCCTCGGCGCAGGCATCGCCATCGCAGGTGCGTGCCCGGGCACAGTCTTCGCTCAGATTGGCCGCGGCTACAAAGACGCATGGCTCACCATCATCGGCGGCATCATGGGTGCAGCGTTTTACGGCTACAACAAATCCCTCATTGACGGCGTGCTGGACATGGGCAGCCTTGGCAAGATCACCTACGCGGACCTGTTCCCATCCCTGCCCTTCTGGATGCTCGGCCTCATCACCGCAGCTGCCCTCGTCGTAGTCATGATTGCGTTGGAAATGTACCGCCCATGGAAAGTAGATCGTGGCATGGATCAGAACAACGATGCAGCTGCCAGATCAAATGCTGCACATGCATAATTGAAGAGCCCCCAACTGAACTGACTTTGGTTCAGATCAGTAATGCCCCGGAGGAGCACAGACCTTCGGGGCATTTTTTTGTGTGAATGAGAAAGGATCAAATCAAACTCACCTTAAGACACCTAATTTTATTGCGCCCACACTGTATTTTCCCTCACTTTCCTGTTGCATCCATTTCGATTCTACGGCATAACCGTACCGTACCGTACGGTACAGAAAATCAAACAAGCCAAACCGCTGGAATTAGAACCGCATATGTCCACTGAGCCAGAACAACCAGACTTTACAGACCGCCAGCGTGCGGTACTGGACAAAGCGCTGGAGCTGCTGGTGGAAGGCGGCGAAAAAGCGCTGACAACAGCCGCCATCGCTCGCGCTGCGGGGTGCTCGAAAGAGAGCCTCTACAAGTGGTTTGGAGATCGCGATGGATTGCTGGCTGCAATCGTGACCCGTCAGGCCTCCAAGGTTATTCCGGGTGCTGATCCAGCCGCAAACATGAGCGAAGACGGCCTGCGCGCCGCATTGGAAGAATTTGCCAGAAATCTGCTGGAGACCATCTCCGGCGACGTTTCTCTGGCCCTGAACAGACTTGCCATCGGGCAAGCCAGCAAATCTGAAACCGGTCTCGGCGCCATCCTCGAAAAGAGTGGCCGCGCCCGCATTGGCAGACAGACCACAGCATTGCTGGAAAAAGGATGCACACTTGGCTACCTGCACTGCGAAGACCCGCAGGAAGCCTACAGCACACTTTACGGGCTGGTCGTTCGCGATCAGCACATCCGCATGCTTTTGGGCGGCACCGCACAGGCATCGGCAAAAGACTTGGAACTGGCTGCCCAAACAGCAGTCAAACAGTTCATACAGCTCTACGGAGCACAGAATTAAAGCGCCTCTCTGGAAAGTGGAAACAGATTTTCAGGGAAACGCAAACCAAAAACTAGACCATACGTGCTTTGGGAAAGGCACGGGCGAAACAAAGGGTACTACCATGCGCGTATATTATGACCGCGATTGCGATTTGAACCTGCTCAAGGGCAAAAACATCACCATCATCGGCTACGGTTCTCAGGGCCGTGCACATGCAATGAACCTCAAAGACAGCGGCGTTGCAGGCATCACCATCGCTCTGCGCGAAGGTTCCACAACACGCCTGAAAGCTGAAGCAGACGGCTTCACTTGTAAGACTGTTGCAGAAGCTGCAAAAGACGCAGACCTGATGATGATGGCAACTCCTGATGAGCTGCAGGCAGACATCTGGAAAGAAGATATCGCAGGCAACATCCGTGATGGCGCAGCAATCGCTTTCGCACACGGCCTGAACGTTCACTTCGGTCTGATCGAGCCTAAGTCCACCATCGACGTTCTCATGGTTGCACCAAAAGGCCCAGGCCACACCGTACGCGGCGAATACCAGAAAGGCGGCGGTGTACCTTGTCTGATCGCTGTTCATCAGGACGCAACAGGCAACGCAAAAGACCTCGGTCTGGCATACGCATCCGGCGTTGGTGGCGGCCGTTCCGGCATCATCGAAACCTCCTTCCGCGAAGAGTGTGAGACTGATCTGTTCGGTGAGCAGGCAGTTCTCTGCGGTGGCCTGGTAGAGCTGATCCGCGCTGGCTTTGAAACCCTGACCGAAGCTGGTTACGCACCAGAAATGGCATACTTCGAGTGTCTGCATGAAGTGAAGCTCATCGTAGACCTGATCTACGAAGGTGGCATCGCGAACATGAACTACTCCATCTCCAACACCGCTGAGTGGGGTGAGTACCAGACCGGCCCACGCATCGTGACTTCTGAGACCAAAGCAGAAATGAAGCGCGTACTGGAAGAAATCCAGAACGGCACCTTCACCTCTGAGTGGATCCAGGAATACAAGGCTGGTGGCGCTAAGTTCAAAGCAACACGCCGCCTGAACGACGAGCACCCAATTGAAGAAGTTGGTGCAAAGCTCCGCGAAATGATGCCTTGGATCTCCGCTGGCCAGCTGGTCGACAAAGCGAAGAACTAATCTGATCCTCATCGCAGGATACGCATAAAACAAAATCAGAGCGGCAGTTGAATTTAACCTCAACTGCTGCTCTGATTGTTTTTATAAAGATCAATGCACTGAAGACCTGATCATCCAGTTTTATCTCTGCAGGCTCGGTTCAACCTCAAGCTGAATTTTTCCGGCATCAACGGCCTCAGGCTGCAAACTGAGCATGTTCTGAAAGAAGCTCTTTTCTTTAATCTCTATGGTTTTCTTGTCTCGTCTGCTTGCAACACTGCTGGCAGGCAAAGCTTCATCAGAGGGAGCGACAGAAAACTCTCTTGCTAAACCCTCTGGGAGCTCAATTGAATATTCGCCGCTATCCAGATTGTACGCTCTGAAGAAGCCCTGATCATCCGTGAACACAGTAATCGCCTTCTCGCTGTTTTTGTTTTTCAGCAGTAATGGTGCATTTGCGATGGGCTCATTTTGATCATCGACAGCTTGCCCGCACACGGAGGCTGCTGGTGCACCCGTTCCGGCATCACTCCCCTCGCATCCCCCCATTGAGAACGCTGACACATTGACCAAAACCAAGGCGCAAAACATCACAAAACGAGCGAAATGGCGGATCATCATCTACGCTCCTCCTTAGCGGTTTTTGCTCAAAACAACGGTCGGTTTAAACTTCTCGCCTGCATTAAAAAATCGGGGAGCAACATCCGGGTCGCCCAACGGGACCAGATACCCGTTATAAGACTTCCAGTTGCTGGGAACGGTTAACTTGATCTCAAGCTCCTCCTCGTTGCCCCAGCTCTCCACGGAATCCCATTCATCGCTGACAACAGCCAGCGCAACCATGTTGACGGAATGCGGTTGTTCAATTCTGACCGTAGCGACCAACTCAGTCAGGTTGGGAGCATTGCCAAATTGCTGCAGGCAAAAGACAATCAATCCTCCACCAATGAACGTCACAGCAATCGGTGCCGCGTTTGTTTTCAGCTTGCCAAAAAATGGAAGTTCAAGCTCAACAACACGCCCTTCATTGTCAACAAATCGCTTTTCTTTAATCAGCGCATAGACTGACAAGATGGCGATAAGGCCACCAAATACAATGCCCGTAAGAGCAAGAATAAAGGCAAAGAGCATGCAGACCTCCCACCAACCACTCCAAAAATATCCCAGCCAATTCAAAAAAACCAACCGTCAATATTCGAGAAGCAAAGCAGCGATGCTCAAACAGAATAAATCCAGCTCACCTTTATCCGATCAACAATAATCAATAATCTTCCAAAGGCTTAGAGATACATGACATCCAGAAAAACCTGGACCTTCACCGTGTTTTTCTGTGCTTAAAATTGCTCACTTTACACGACACCCTCATCAGGTAATTTACGTAGTATTAGAGCGATTGGCCCGAAACCATCTTTTTGCAAGGTTAGGGCGTGGAGTTTTTCTTGAATCCTATTAGTAGTCCATTACAAAGACTTGATAAGTTCCCAATTTTATTCTTCGCAGTGATGTTTTTCGGCGCATTTTCGATTGCCTTCGTAATCCCATTATTGAGCACCTACATCATTGAGGAGTTGCAGGAACCAGCGTTTAATCTTGCGCTCGTCATCGGCGGATTTTCAGTCGTGTCTCTTGCCACCAACCGCATTTTTGGTGGTCTCATTGATGGTGGAAACCGCGTCAAACCATTGCTTCTCATCAACATTTGCGCCTTCACTGTTCATGCTCTCATCCAATTGACTGCTCCCTCCTACCTGTCTCTCATCATTTTCGGCATTCCGTTGATTGGCATCAGCGCTGGTGCTCTGTCCACCATGTATTCCACGGGTCGGTTGATTGCAGAGCAGACCGGACGCGAACCGGGCACCTTCAACCTTCACATGCGCATTTGCCTGTCGCTTGGGTGGGTCTTCGGTCCACCTGCGGCCTTCCTGCTTTATGGCACCTATGGGTTTCAGGAAATCCATCTTGCAGCAGCCATTTCAGCCTTTATCTGGCTCACCCTTTGCCTGCTGTTCATCCCCGCAACGCTGAAAACTCACATCAAGAAGCACGCTCAGGAAAGCAGCACTGCAGACACAGTTCCCATGATGTTGCTGATCGCATGTGTTCCCGTGTTCGCCTTGTCTGCTGCAAACAGCGTATTCTTTTCAGCAGGCCCCGTTTACTTCATTAAGGAGATGGGCCTCTCGGTCTCCGTCCCCGGCTGGGCTTTTGCAACCAAAAGCCTCTTCGAAGTCATCATCATCTATTTTGCAATCAAGCCAACACAGCGGATTGGCGAACGGAATATGATGTTGCTCTCCGGTCTGGGTGCCATGCTCTTCTTTGCAACAATCACAAGCGCCAATTCCGTTGAGCAAGTGCTCATGCTCTGCATCATTGAGGGCATGTACTATGGCATCTGTGCCAGTGTGGGCATCACGTTCATTCAGAACTATGCCCGCCACAAACCCGGCATCGCGACCTCTTACTTCGTCAATGCCATCTTCGTTGGCGGTCTGGCAGGCAATGTCCTCACTGGGCTTGTCGCATCCTACACCACCTTCCAAAACACAATCCTGAGCAGCATCGTCCTCGCAGCTCTGGCCACCTTGATCCTGTTGGTCATCAAGCCCCCCCAACACCAGCAGCTCGCACAAACATCCTGAGCCTTTGCGCTGGCCGGATCAGCGCACATAAAAGCGCGATAACATCTCCTGCTTGCATTTCGTTCAAGGAAATGTATCAATACGTACATTCCCGCAAGACTCCATAAGTCTTTCCCCATCACCTTTGGATTCCCCATGCGCTCTATTCCTGCGGCTCTGGCAATGCTGGATCGTTTCCCAATACTGATTCACGTCTACATGCTCATTGGCTCTCTGGCGATTGCTTGCCTCATCCCACTCTACAGCTCTTATGTTGTCACAGAGCTCGGCGAGCCGCATGGAAACTCGCGGTCTACATCGTCGGTTCAACAGCCATCACTTTGTTTTCAAACCGCTATTTCGGCGCACGTATTGATGCCGGAGCACGGCTGAAGCCTATCTTGATATTCTGCTCCACGCTTTACATGCTCAACATGGGCCTTCAATCAACAGTACCGGCCTACTGGATGCTATTGATGGGTGTGCCGCTCATGGGTGTCTCAGGTGGCGTGCTCTCCACCATGTTCTCTTTTGGACGCCTGTTCGCAGAGCAAACCAATCGGGAACCTGCCAAGTTCAACTCACACCTGCGCATTGCTATGTCGTTGGGCTGGATGGTCGGCACACCGCTGGCCTTCACGCTCTACGGCATGTTCGGCGTCAGCTCCATTTTCCCGACAGCCGGTGTCATCAGCATCTGCTGGCTGGCGATGGGCATTTGGATCGTTCCCAAAAGCTTCACCACCCACCATCCGATCAAGACCAGTGAGAATGGCAGGATTGAGCCAGTTCCGTTCGCCCTCATCCTCGCCTGCCTGCCCATATTTGCGCTCACCTCGGCCAACGTCATCTTTGTATCCGCAGGTCCCGTCTTCTTCATTGAGGAAATGGGCTTCCCAACAGCAACCCCGGGCCTCGCCTTCTCAGTCAAATGCTTCGTCGAAGTCTTAGTCATCTTTGTTGTCGTTAAGCCTGCTCAAAAGCTGGGCCAGAAGAACGCTATGCTGTTCTCCGCTCTGCTTGGAACACTCTTCTTCCTCCTGATTGTACGGGTAACAGAGCCCTCACAAATCTACCTGCTCTGCGCACTGGAAGGTCTGTACTACGGCATCAACGTTGGGCTTGGCCTCACATTCATCCAGGCATACGCACCCCATCGACCGGGGATCGCCACCGCATCCTACACAAACGCCATTTTTGCTGGAGCGTTGGTTGGCAACATGATGACCGGCACAGTGGCAAGCATCACCACATTCGGAAACACCATCCAGTTTTCCGCTCTGCTCACTCTGCTCTCCGCCGCAATTTTGCTGGTCGTCCGGGCTCCAAAGCCTGAAACCAGCCTCCAAATCTCCTGAACGACAGACCTAAGCAGCTCAAAATGACCCAAACTCTGGAAATCGAAATCTCAACCGACAAAGACAAACTTCAGCGCGACAAGATCTATCAGTTCCTCTCAGAAGTTTCTTATTGGAGCAAAGGTTTGCCACGGGATGTCTTTGACAGATCAATAGAAAATTCACTGTGCTTCGGGCTGTATCTGACAAATGGAGAGCAAGTTGCGTTCGCCCGCGTCATCACAGACAAAGCCACCTTTGCTTATCTGGGCGACGTCTTTGTCTCCCCCGAGCATCGCGGCAAAGGACTATCCAAACAGCTCATGAAAGCAATCGACGCCCACCCCGAACTGCAAGGCCTCCGACGCGTCCTGTTGGCAACAGCAGATGCGCACGACCTCTACAAACAATTCGGCTTCACCCCACTTGCAGCCCCCGACCGCATGATGGAACGGCACAACAAGACGGCCTATCAGAAAGCTTAGGAGGGCAGACCACAACGCAGTCCTCCTACAATTTGTTCATATGATATTCGCAAGGCGCTAACCAACAAACCCAGCGCCTTGCATGTTTAAGAGATCACTTAATCGCCAAGAAATAAACTGCGCAAGAAAGCACCTTCCCTCAATCAAGCAAAGTGTGTTCACACTGAAGCAGAGGCGAACCAATGATCACATTCAGCACCGATATCTCGAAAATTGAAAAGGAACGTGTCTACCAGTTCCTTTCTGAGGTATCCGGGCGCTTGGAAGGACTACCACCACAAGCACTCGATACCGTTCTGAACAACTCCATCTGTTTTGGCGCTTACTTACCCAGTGGAGAACAGGTCGCCTTTGCTCGCGTGATCACAGATAAACTCACGTTTGCCTATCTGTGTGACTTATTCGTTTTTGAAGAACATCGCGGCAAAGGACTATCCAAACACCTGCTGGAGGAAGTTCTTTCACATCCAAACGTCAAAGAGGTTCAAAGTATCGGCCTTGCAACCCCCGATGCTCACGACCTGTACAGCCAATACGGCTTTGTCCGAGTGGATCCTTCAGAACGCCTCATGGTGCGCTTCAACAAACACATATCCTCAACGCATTAACCTGTGGTTGCAGCGCTTCATTAGGCCTTCAGCAACCAAAAACCTCATTTCAAACAGTGGTTGAGCTGAGGCCTTAACCGCACGCCTATAAGGAGAAGGGCAACTCTACTCTGGAGGTCGGGAATGACGCTCAAAAAAACCAAGAAATCCCTTGCCCGCCAAATCTTGTGCGCAACTGCCACCATAAGCATCGCATGGTCTCTCTCGCTCACCGCGACCACCGCAGAGACCATCACTAAACCGGCGACACGCTTCACCGGAGATCTTTATGAAAACATCCTGAAGCAGCTGCATTTCTCCGATGAGCAAGATTTCAAGGATGCGCAGGCAGGTTATCTCGCTCCACTGCCAGACGGCGGCGTGGTCAAAAACGCCAAGGGCGATATTGTCTACGATCTCTCCAAGTTTGACTTCATCATGCAGGGCTCCATTGCCCCGGAGACCGTCAACCCAAGCCTCTGGCGTCAGTCCCAGCTCATTTTGCTGAGCGGCTTCTTTCAGGTGTCAGAACGCATCTTCCAGGTGCGTGCGGCAGACCTCTCCAACATCACCTTCATTGAGGGCGATGAAGGCATCATCATCGTAGATCCGTTGATCTCCGAGGAAACCGCCCGCTATGCACTGGAGCTCTACTACGCCCAGCGCGGCAAGAAGCCGGTCAAAGCCATCATCTACACCCACAGCCATGTAGACCACTTCGGCGGTGTCCGCGGCGTGGTGGATGAAGCTGATGTCGCCAGCGGCAAAGTCAAAATCTATGCCCCCGAAGGCTTCATGGAACATGCCGTCTCAGAAAACGTAATGGCCGGCAACGCCATGAGCAGACGCGCCTCTTACATGTATGGCAACCTGCTACCGCACTCTCCGGAAGGACAGGTCGGCGCGGGCCTCGGCCCAACCACATCAAGCGGCACGGTCACGCTCATTCCGCCAACCGATATCATCAAGGACAACGGCGAAACTCATAAGATCGATGGCCTCACCTTCGATTTCTGGATGGCTCAGGACTCAGAGGCTCCCTCAGAGTTCTTCTTCTACATTCAGGAGTTCAAAGCTCTCTGCACTGCAGAAGATGCCACCCACACAATGCACAACACATACTCATTGCGTGGCGCGAAACTCAGAGATCCATTGGGTTGGTCCAAGTACATCAACGAGGCCATCTACAAGTACGGTAAGGACGTTGAAGTCCTCTTCGCCCCGCACCACTGGCATCTGTCTGGCAATGACACCATCGTGAAACACCTGCGCAACCAGCGCGATCTGTACCGCTACATCAACGATCAGCCATTGCGACTGGCCAACCATGGCTTCCGCATGACTGAGATTGCGGAGATGTTGGAAGTGCCGGAAACATTGCAAAATGACTGGAGCACCCGCGGATACTACGGTTCGTTTAACCACAACGTAAAATCCACTTACGTGCGGTATCTGGGCTGGTTCAACGGCAATCCCGCCACACTGCATGAGTATCCAGAACGCCTGTCTGGCCCCAAATACGTCGAGTTCATGGGCGGCTCGGTGATCTTGCTCCAAAAAGCGCAGGAGTCCTTTGACAAGGGCGATTACCGATGGGTAGCAGAAGTGCTCAACCATCTGGTCTTTGCAGAGCCAGACAATGAAGATGCCGCACAACTACAGGCAGACGCGTTAGAACAGCTCGGCTATCAGGCAGAATCCGGTCCATGGCGCAACTTCTACCTCTCTGGCGCTAAAGAACTTCGGTCCGGCATTCAGGAACTGCCTGCCGTTGATACGGCCAGCCCGGATATCATCCGCTCCATGGATGTGGATCTGCTCTTTGATTACGCGGCCATGCGTTTGAACAACACAAAGGCGGGCGATCAGCAAATCAAGCTGAACTGGATCTTCCCGGATACAGACCAGAAATATGCAATGGAACTGCAAAACGCAGCGCTCAGTCATATTGAAGGATACCAGCTGGAGAATGCAGACGCCACAGTGACACTGGACAGAAGCACACTCGACAACATCATGCTGGGCATGGAAACCTTTGATGAGGCTATCAAATCCGGCATGATCACAGTGGATGGAGAAGCCTCCAAACTGACCGATCTGCTGGCGATGCTGGACAGCTTTGATTTCTGGTTCAACATCGTACGCCCTGTGCCGCTGGACAAGGCCAACCAGAGTACACCAAGCAAATAGCAGGCTTGCACAAATGCCTGAAAGAGCCGGCTCAACACCGGCTCTTTTTGTATCTAGAGCGTGTTCCCGAAAAGTGGTTCCGGTTTTCGGATAAGAATACGCGCAAAATTAAAGAGTTAGAGCTTGGTGCGTGAATGCATATGAGCGCAACATGCTCTAATTATTGCTCTGGGTTCTCAAGCGCCATTCAAGCTGGCGCAGTGCCCTCTCGGCTTCACGATATCCTTGATCAGCAGCCATCTTGTAAAAGTCACGAGCCTTCACAAGATTGCGGCCCAGACACCGCCCGCTTTCATGACAGTATCCAAGCAGATAAAATGCTTCCGGCACGCCTTTGGACGCGGCAAGCAGAAACATCCGTGCTGCTTCACCTGGGTTCGGCTCTTCATTGAAGCCCTGCAAATAGACTTTGCCCAGCAACACATCTCCCACAGGCTCTCCTCTTTCAGAGGCCTGCTGAAACAGCTTTTTCGCCAGCTCCACATCCTGCTGCACACCGCGTCCGTTCAGGTAAAGCAGCCCGGCATTGGTCAAAGCAAACGGAAAGCGCGCTGAGGACGCCGTATAAAACTCCAGCGCCAACTCATAGGACTGTGGGACACCGCGCCCGTTCTCATAAAGCACACCCAGATCATTCAAAGCCTGTGCATTGCCCTGTTTGGCCGCCGCTTTGTAAAGCCGGATCGCCTTTTCCAGGTTTGGTTCCGTTCCCTGCCCAAGCAGATAAAACCGCCCCAGTGCAAACTGCGATCGCGCCAACCCGCGCCGTGCGGCCCGCTCGTAATGAAAGAAAGCCAGTTCAAGGTCTCGTTTGACCCCGACCCCGTCTTCATAAAGCGTGCCAAGATAATGGTTGCCCAGCAAATGTCCCTCACCAGCTGCAACACGGTAATGCCGAATTGCAGCAGCAAGGTCCGCCTCGCCGCCATCTCCATTCTCCAGCAGCTCACCAAGTGGCACATGCGCATCTATAGAGCCCAGAGAAATAGCTTTGCGATAAAGCACACGAGAACGCGAGGTATCCCGCTCAACGCCAACGCCATCACGATACAGGCCAGCAAGGTTTTCAATGCCCTGCATCAACCCGGCCATGGCAGCACCTTTCACCCAATAAAAGGCTAGTTTTGGATTCCGCGCCACACCGATGCCATGCAGATAGAGAAGGCCAAGATTGTTCTGCGCCCAGGCATCCCCCCAGTCTGCAGCAATCTGATAAAGCTCACGTGCTTTCTCCGCATCAGGCGCACCATGCTTGCCCTGCCGGTAGATTTCACCCAGATTGTTGTAAGCAGCCGCTAACCCCATCTCACCAGCTTTTTCATAAAGCTCCATGGCAACGGGTAGATCCCGCGGCACACCGTGCCCCATCTCATGCGCCACGGCCAGCCCAAAGACGGCCTCCGCATTTCCCGCAAGCGCTTCTGCATTTAGGGAGGTTATCACCGCACTCTTGGATATCTCCGCCCGCGTGGAACGGTGGATCTTTCCTGCCCGGTTATGAAGAAGCGTCAGCCCGCCAACACCCTTGGACAGCAGAAGTTCCTTTTCACTCCCACTTGCTTGCCAACTCACGGCATGAGCGGGCAGGCCATTGGCAACCGCAAGCAAGCAAAGGAGTGGCAAAAAAATGCGCATGAGTACCTTCTCAACTGTGATTGTCACGGGTCAGAAAGAGCGCCATGCGAGAGGGCAAACACGTCATGCTTGCCCGGAAAGCTCTTGTCAGCCTACGAACCTCATGCAAATAGTTAATCGTTAATCTTTTCGGGTTGGATATCCTTCAAATCACATTGGTCACTTGAAACCATTTCCTCTTTTGGGCCACTATTGGCTGGTTGTTTCAACTAGACCGAAAAGAAGACTGGCAAATCTTTGGCCTCAACTTCCTCGGGCTTAAGCACAAACGGTGCTGGTTGAATTTGGAGAATTAAGAAGAATGCATTGCCAGATGCGGCTCGCCGCAAAAAGCCAAGCCATTGCCCTTACAGATATTATGCACGCTGCCAAAGGTCACTGGGGATATGATCCGCAGGACATGCAGGAGTTTCGGGACCATTGGAAAATCACCCCGGAAATGATCGAGGCAGATCCAATCCTTGTCATCACCGATCACGAACGACCACTTGGTTTTGCGCGCATCACCAGGGAAAATGCAGAAACCGCTTTGCTGGATTGTCTGTTTGTGTTGCCCGAAGCACACGGCAAAGGCCACGGAGCCTGGTTGTTGGAAGGGGCTGAAGAAGCAGCCAAACGCATGCAATGCACCCGCATGCGCCTTGAATCAGATGCAAACGCAGCTCCCTTTTATCAGCACCACGGCTATCACAGCACAAGCAACAGACCGAGTGCTTTCAAAGGGGCTGGACCGATCGAGCACATGCAAAAAGATCTCACCCCGCAAATCCATGAGATCGCAGATGTCAGTTTGAACCTTAACACCTCCGACTGCTGGGATTTCGCCACCAATAACAGTGAGGCTATCAAGGAAAACTGGCAGACATTGATTTCCGATAACCCGGATCTTTGGGATGGTAAGGTTCTTTCATTGTACCAATACTCCTTAGACCAAAAGCAATTTTCTGGTGATCTGGTAGAAATCAACTACTCCGAATTCCTCGCATGGCGCGACTGGGGCTTTCCTGACAGAAGCACCAAAAACCTGTTTGGCTGCGCAGTCCTCCGTTCCAGCCAGGGCCATCTCGTATTTGGCAAAATGGCAGGAAACACCGCAACAGCAGGTCAGGTCTATCCACCCGGTGGCAATCTTGATCTCAACGATATCACGCCCTCCGGAATGGTGGATATCTTCGGCTCCATCGCCCGCGAGCTGGAAGAAGAAACAGGCCTCACATTGGATCAGGGAGAGTTGGGGGACGTCTTCGCAATCGAAGATGGGCCACGCCTCGCAATCGCGCGTATTTTAACATTGCAACTCACCTCAGACGAAATCCTTTCAAAAATTGCACATTTCAACGCAAACCAGAAAAAACCTGAGTTGGAAGAAGCAGTTATCGTAAAATCCCGTGAGGATCTTAAGGACTACAGCGTCCCCCCATATGCCTTGGCGCTCACCGCACACCTGTTAAATTAACGAGCTATATTCATTTGCAGACTTGTATTTGGCGTCAAAACAATCTTGAGTGGCGCTCAAGCAAATCTTTTTCGTAAGTTGAGCCCGTGATGCAAGACCACGAGCTCAACACCAAACTGAGATAATTGGACTTTTAAAATGGCCAGACCTTATGCTCTGCTAGACGTTTTCACTGATAAAGCGCTGGCAGGTAATCCGCTTGCAGTTGTGCTGGATGCAAAGGGATTGTCAGACGCTCAGATGCAGCAGATCGCCTGCGAATTTAACCTTTCCGAGACCGTCTTCGTTCTGCCACCAGACAATATCGCTCATAATGCTTCCATCCGCATATTCACCCCGTCCATGGAACTGCCATTTGCAGGTCACCCAACCGTGGGCACCGCCGTTTTGATGGCTGAAAATCGTTTCGGCGCACCGGATAACGATATGGATGCATTGGTGCTGCTGGAAGAAAAAGTCGGGTTGGTACGCTGTGCTGTCGCCCTGCAAAAAGGCAAGGCCACCTCCGCTGAGTTTGATGTACCAAGACTGCCGAAGCCAGCTCAAAAGCTTGGCGAAAAAGATGTGATTGCTGCCGCTCTGTCTCTGGAACCAAATGAAATCACATTCGAAAACCACAAGCCCAAAGCTTGGGAAGCCGGCCTGCCATTTGCATTTGTTCCAGTCGCAGACATGGACGCCATCAACCGCATCCAACCAGTTCATAAATACTGGGAAGAAGCGTTCGGCACCATCGCCCACAACAACACCTTTGCATACTGCCGCCAGACCATCCATGTAGACAGCGCATTCCACGCCCGCATGGTCTATCTGGAAAACGGCCTGCCACGCGAAGATGCAGCAACTGGGTCGGCAGTCGCCGCCTTTGCCGGGTCCATTGCGGAGTTCGACCAGCCATTGGACGGCACACACAAATATCTCATTGAGCAAGGCTTCAAGATGGGACGCCCCTCCTCCATTTCACTGGAAATGGAGATGCGGTCTGGCGCCATTCACGCCCACCGCATTGGCGGGCAGGCAGTTATCCTCGCCCGCGGCGAACTACTCCTCTGATCGAGAACACCGGAGGAGAGCACTCCGCCTCCTCCACTTCTCCCGCATATTGGGACTGCTCTGTGAGCCAATTGAGATTATCTCAGCGTGAGCTGCATATACTTTTGAGTAATCAGAGCCCTGTTTTGAGTAAAATTCTTGCGTTTAATCCGCATATCCGCTAGGAAAATTACAGATTAGGCAAAAACGAGACTTACTCGGTAACGCTACAAGAAGATTTGGCTTGTAACTTCAAACAAGTATCCGACACGTAAGTAGTTGGAAAACTTTGTTTCCAAGCCATAGCGACGAAAAGGCAGCTGACAGATAATGATCGCGAACCGCGACAATC
>NZ_LCWX01000243.1:129822-167897 GCF_001431305.1 Pseudovibrio sp. POLY-S9 | reverse complement strand
TGAATGAAAACAGCACCATGCGCCCGCATGGCGGCCTCTTCCTACGCGCGCTCCTTCTACTTAGATGCCCCTAGGCGTCGGCGGCCCCGTATCTGGGCGGGCACTTAGGGGATCACTCTTAAATATCTGAGAATGAAGAAAAATCCCCAGGCGCTATTCAGGACACACAAGCTGTCGGGGCAAAGTTGAAGGCATCACCAATGACCGCATCCGCTAAAGACCAAGTAGTTATTTTCGACACCACCCTGCGCGACGGAGAACAATCTCCTGGCGCTTCCATGACCTTGGAAGAAAAACTGCAAGTCGCAGAATTACTTGACACAATGGGCGTCAACATCATTGAAGCAGGCTTTCCAATTGCTTCTCAGGGTGACTTCGAAGCGGTCAGTGAAATCGCCAAACGCTCCAAAAACTCCGTAATCGCAGGCTTGGCCCGCGCAATCCCGGCGGATATTGACCGCGCTGGTGAAGCAATTAAGCAGGCAAATCAAGGCCGTATCCATACATTCGTCTCCACCTCTCCAATTCATCTGCAATTCCAGATGAACAAAACAGAAGAGCAGGTTCTGGAGATTATCACCAAAACGGTAACACAGGCCCGCAACTTGATCGACGACATCGAGTGGTCCGCAATGGACGCCACCCGAACTTCCATCGAGTACCTGAGCCGCTGTGTTGAAGCCGCCATCAACGCCGGCGCAACAACCATCAACCTGCCGGATACCGTTGGTTACGCAACGCCTGCTGAGTATCAAGCCATGTTCGAGCAGGTCATTGCGAATGTACCGAACTCTGATAAGGCAATATTCTCAGCGCATTGTCACAACGACTTGGGCTTGGCTGCAGCAAACTCTCTGGCTGGTGTCGCAGGCGGTGCACGTCAGATCGAGTGTACCATCAACGGTCTGGGCGAGCGCGCTGGCAACGCCGCGCTGGAAGAAATCGTCATGGCCCTGCGCACACGTGGCGACGTACTGCCATATGAATGCACCATCGATCCAGCCTATCTGACCCGCGCATCTAAGCTGGTCTCTGCAGTGTCCTCCTTCCCCGTCCAGTACAACAAAGCAATCGTCGGTAAAAACGCATTTGCCCACGAAAGCGGCATTCACCAGGACGGCATGTTAAAGCACGCAGAAACTTACGAAATCATGCGTCCGGAAGATGTTGGAGTTCGTGCGACCTCTTTGGTTATGGGCAAGCACTCTGGCCGTCATGCCTTCAAAGACAAGCTGTCTGAGCTGGGTTATGAGTTGGGCGACAACGCTTTGCAGGAAGCCTTCCGCCGCTTTAAGGACTTGGCAGATCGCAAGAAAAACGTTTACGACGAAGACATTGAAGCGCTGGTGGAAGACCAGATCACAATTGAAAGCGAGAACGTCAAGGTTATCGCTCTGACAGTGATTGCTGGTACTGGTGGACCTCAAAAAGCCATCTTGACCATGGACGTCAACGGCAAGCACGAAACTCGTGAAGCTACAGGCGACGGCCCGGTTGATGCCACCTTCAACGCGATCAAGGCAATTTGGCCGCATGACGCAAACATGTCCCTCTATCAGGTACATGCAGTGACAGAAGGCACCGATGCGCAGGCTGAAGTTTCCGTTCGTCTGGAAGACAACGGCAAAATCGCAACTGGTAAAGGTGCAGACACAGATACATTGGTCGCCTCTGCACGCGCCTACGTCTCTGCACTGAACAAACTGACAATCCGACGTCAGCGTCAGGTCAACGTGGAAGACGCGATCACCGTTTAAGTCATGCAATTTTCATGGAAAGAGCGCGGGTCGAAAGCCCCGCGCTTTTTTTGTGCAAGTTCAGGCTGGAACAGCAAGCTTTTGACAGCTTGGGCTAAGCACTTGATAAAATTCGCAAGGCAATCCATCAACCAGACGCGTCTCACGAAACTCAAAGCCTGCACGCTTCATGACTTTCTTGGAAGCATGATTTTCTGGATGAGCGAAGGCCAAAAGGTGAGAGTAATAGGTGTTCTCGAAGAACCACTCCACCAGCGCTTGCGCAATCTCACTGCCAAAACGTTTGTTCCAGAAGTGCTCTAACAAAGTGTAGTCCATCTCGACTTCGGCGGTTTTCTCGTAAAGAGAGAAACCAGCACGGCCAACGAACTCACCCTCATGCGTCGACAGATGCCATTGGCTGAAACCCATCAGCTCCTGAGTCTCAATAAAGCTTGCCAACCGTTTTTTCACGATCGAAACATCCCAGGCCACATTAGTGGGGTGTAAGTAACGATTGACCTCTGGATTGCTATGAAGGCTTACAAGATCTGCCAGATCATCAGAGGTAAAAGGTCGTGCCCGCAGCCGTTTCGTTTCCAGGATTGGGAGTGTCACGCTTGCTTCCTCCATTATAATCACACGCCAGCCAGCCAGAAAAACCAGCCACGTAAGACCAACAGCCTCAGGTCACATCTGGAGAGTTCTCCCTCAGATGACAACCGCCTTAATGCATGCAATATGCTTTTAAATACCATCAAAATTCAAAGCCGAATGCTTGATGGCACTTCATTATGTCTAAAAAGCGTCAGAAGTCCTGCTACATGCAATCCTTTGAAATTCAGTAGGATTTTCTCGAAGAAAGTATGCAGATAACATTTAATAAGGCAAAATTACGTTCTTTAGATACCACAGATTTGCCGGATAACGCCAATTATGCGAGCCGCACAATGACTTAAGGTAAACATAGTCTTATACAACTCATCACAATCACTTAAAATTAGTACTGGTCGGTGGAGTATACTCACACCGACCAGAGCTCTAAGGAGCCTCAGCTCCGCCGCAAATTAAATTTCTCGGAATATAGTATGGCTTGTTTGGCGACCTCTGCCAAACGTGCGCCTCTCTTTAAAGAAACCGTAGAAAGATGTCACTCAGAAATTCATCAGTAAAACTATCTATCTGCCAATTTTAACAGGGATTTTCGCCAATCAATAAAAGCCAGCATTAAGATCCATGGGAGAACGCAGTCTTCACAGTTTCAACAAAAGCTTCAGTTTCGCTGGTCTTGAGCGGGTCAATATTCTGCCAGGTCGAAAGTTGTCCCCTGAAGAACGTGGATTGTCGCTTTGCATAGCGGCGTGTTTCAGTCTTAGCTTTCTCAACTGCGCAGTCCATGCTGGTGAGCCCCTGAGCGGCTTCAGCAAGCTGCTTCACGCCAATCGCCTTCATCACTTGCAGGTTTGGATCAAGGCCCTTGGCCCAAAGCGCGCACGCTTCCTCAACCGCTCCCTGCTCCACCATCAAATCAAACCGGCGATGAATCCGATCATGCAGAACTTTGCGATCTGGCGACAACACCACTCTCACAGATTCATCGGTACTCAGCAAAGGAGTGCTACGCTCATTCTGCCAGACTGATAGAGACTTACCCGTCCCCTCAACAACCTCCAGAGCGCGTACAATGCGCTGCGTGTCTGATGGATGCAAACGATCAGACATAATCTGATCCCGCTCTCCCAGAGCGTTATGTAGCACCCCAGCAGCTGCATCCTGTGAGAACACCCTCCAATGCTGTCGCACATCCTCAGGAATGTCGGGCATCAGGGATAGTCCCTCCAGCGCGGACCTGAAGTAAAGACCAGTCCCACCAACAACAACCAGCGGGCGCCCTGATTGTCGGGCATCCGACAACAGTTCTTCAAACTCCGTCAGCCAGTTCATCACGCTGTAAGGTTGGTCACTGGGCACATGGCCGAACAGGTGGTGCGGTGCCTGCGATTCTTCTTCCACGCTTGGACGCGCGCTCAAAATGTGCAGATCAGAATAGATTTGCATGGAATCTGCATTAACAACCCACGCATTAAGCTCTTTTGCCAGTTGAATGGAAAGAGCTGTCTTGCCGCTGGCCGTCGGTCCGGCTATCAACACCGCAACAGGCCTTTTACCAGCGCCATTCACTTGCCCAGTCCGAGAGCTGCTTATGTCGTTTGTTGTCACGCTCATTTCCAATCCAGCCAAACCTGCTGTCACTGAGGATATCGTTGAGAAGGTCAGTGCCCTTCTTCCCGCGGCTCCTCAGGTTAAGGTTCTCAACCCTCACATCGCTGTAGACCTGACAATTGAGGGTCACGCAGAACCTGAAGAACTCGAAAGCTCTATTCGCACAAACCTTGCAAATGCACCAGTTGATGTTTTCATTCAACCCCAGAATGGCCGCAGAAAGAAACTCCTGATCGCAGATATGGATTCCACCATGATCCAGCAGGAGTGCATTGATGAGCTTGCAGCGGAACTGGGATTGAAAGAGAAAATCTCCGAGATCACCGAGAGCGCCATGCGCGGCGAAATTGAGTTTGAACCTGCTCTGCGACAGCGCGTTGCCCTGCTTAAAGGCCTGGGCACAGAAGTCATCGGCAAGACTATCAAAAACCGCATTACGTTGACACCTGGCGGACGAGAACTCGTGCAGACCATGAAAGCCAATGGCGGGTATGCCGCACTGGTATCTGGTGGTTTTACCTCGTTCACGCAGAAGATTGCCGAAGTCATCGGCTTCGATGAAAACAGGGCCAATATCCTTCTGGAAGCGGAATCCAAGCTCTCAGGTGAAGTTGCTGAACCGATCCTTGGCAAACAGGCGAAACTAGACCGCCTCAACGAGCTTACTGAGGAGAAGAACATCGCACTGGAAGACGTCATCGCAGTGGGTGATGGCGCCAATGATCTGGCCATGATCTGCGCTGCTGGTCTGGGCGTTGCCTTCCACGCAAAGCCCAAAGTGGCCGCGGAAGCTCGCGCTAAGATCAACTACGGCGACCTGACGGCCCTGCTCTACATTCAAGGTTACAGCCACGACGAATTTGCAAAGACCTAAGTTTCCTTGCCTTCAAATAAAAAAGCCGCCTCCAATCTGGAAGCGGCTTTTTTCATGTCTGATAAAAACGGACTAGTCTTCGATACGAACTGCAACAAACCGCAGTTCCCCAGAACCGTTGGAAAGCAACAGCAACGCAGAGCGACGTTTATCAGCCTTAAGAGCTTCAATCATATCAACCACGTCTTTTGGCGCGGCAACAGGCTCCTGAGCCACCTCAACAATCACATCACCAGCGCGAACCCGTTTGTCTTCAGCAGAACTGCCTTCAGCAACGCGGGTAATCACAACGCCTTCGATTTCGTCTGACAGGGCAAAACGTTCACGCAAAGATTCATCGATCTTGGCCAGAGACAATCCAAGCACAACGGTTTCATCCGCTTTGCTCTTTGGACTTTCCTGCTCTTCCTCAACCTTTTCAATTTCAGCCACCTCATCAAGACGTCCGAGCGTGACTTCAAGCTCGACTTCTTCACCACGGCGCAAAACCATGAGCGGAACAGTACTGCCAATCGTTGTCGTAGCAACCATGCGCGGCAGATCGCGCATTTCAGGGACACTCCGGCCATCAAAGCTCAGCACAACATCACCTGGCATGATGTCAGCTTCCTGTGCAGGTCCACCCTCAGTTACGCCAGCAATCAAAGCACCACGCGCGCTGTCCATACCGAGACTCTCAGCGATCTCTTCAGTGACGTGCTGAATACGCACACCAAGCCAGCCACGACGGGTCTCACCGAACTCACGCAGCTGCGCAATCACACGGGTTGCAGTCTCTGCAGGAATGGCAAAGCCGATGCCGATAGACCCACCTGAAGGCGAGAAAATAACAGTGTTGATCCCGACAACTTCGCCATCCATGTTGAACAGCGGACCACCCGAGTTGCCTCGGTTGATGGCAGCATCAGTCTGAATAAAATTATCATAAGGACCGGAGTTGATATCGCGGTTTCGTGCAGAAACGATACCTGCTGTAACTGTACCGCCAAGACCGAACGGGTTACCGATCGCCATCACCCAGTCACCAACACGCAGCACTTCAGAACTGCCGAACTTCACAGAATCCAAGGTTGACTGAGGCTCAACCTTCAAAACAGCAAGGTCCGTCTTCTCATCAGATCCAAGCAGCTGTGCTGACAGTTTGGTACCATCATTGAAGTTAACGGTAATCTCATCCGCTCCTTCAATCACATGGTTGTTGGTAACAATGATGCCCTTTTCACCGTCAATAACAAAGCCAGAACCGAGCGATTGAACACGCTGCGGGCTTTCACCTTCAGGTTCTTGCCCGTTGAAGAATTCTTCAAAAAATTCCTGAAAAGGGGATCCCTCAGGGACATCTGGCAGTTGAAGAGACCGCTTGGCTTTCACTCTTTGCGCGGTCGAAATGTTGACCACGGCATCACCAAGCTCTTCAGCAAGGTCTGCCAGAGATTCTGGGCCGCTTGCGCGAGCACTATCGAAGCTGCCGGTCACCGCCGCAACTCCAAGTACACTCGCAAAAACAATTGCCTTGATCGATCGTCCAAGCTCAAGGCGAGGGAAAACACCGGCCATAAGCCATCTCCTCAGATTATCAGGTGAACACAAACACTTCACCAGAACGCATACTGAAAACAAATATGCCCGCGCTTGGTTAATAAAGCGCGGGCAAAACTAACATTTATTTCTTAACTGCGTCAGGCTGATTTCTCGCAGTTGTATCATTGGCAAATCTGCGTCTAGCCACTGAGGGAACGCACCAACCATACAATCAACACACCCAGCCCCATCGCAGCAACACCACCAAGACGGAGAGACTGATCAGGAATTTCCTGAGCTTTCCGCATGAATTCCTTCAAATGGCCCGGGGCTAGAGCATAAACAACTCCCTCAACAACGAGGACAAGTCCCAGAGCCACAATAAAATCATTCATTACTGAGGTGCACCAACCGCCGGAGCACTCCGCGTTCCTGCCGGATCGTTGAAGTAACGGAAGAAGTCAGAGTCAGGAGACAGCACCAGAGACGTATCGCCACCTTCCAGAGCATTGGTATATGCCTGCATGGAACGATAGAACTCGAAGAAGCTTGGGTCTTTGCCATAAGCTTCTGCGAAGATCTGGTTGGCAGCCGCATCACCATCACCACGGATGATATCAGCATCACGCTGTGCTTCAGCAACAAGAACGGTTGCATCACGATCAGCACGAGACTTAATACGGCGAGACTGCTCTTCACCCTGTGCGCGGATTTCGGTCGCTTCACGCTGACGCTCTGTCTGCATACGACGGAAAATCGCCTGAGAGTTTGCCTCTGGCAGATCCGCACGACGGATCTTCACGTCAATCACGTCAATACCGATCGCAGCAGCGCTTTTGTCCACGTCCTGACGGATCTTTTCCATCAGATCAGAACGGTCATCACGCACCACCTGTACGAAGGTTGCTTTTGCCAGTTCAGAACGTAGAGAAGACTGCAGGAACGTCGCAAGACGGCGTGCACCTTCATTTACGTTGTTCACAGACTGGTAGAAGCGCACTGGGTTGGTGATACGGTAACGAGCAAACGCATCAACAGTCAGACGTTTTTTGTCAGCAACAATTGCTTCCAGAGGAGGCATGTTGAGATCAAGGATACGCTTATCCAGAACGATAACGTTCTGCCAAGGCAACTTGAATTTCAAACCCGGCTCAGTTTCCTGTGCTTTCACCTCACCAAACTGCAGAACAAGCGCCTGCTCAGTTGGGGTAATGATGTAAGCCGACCAGTAAAGAACCAGAGCGATAGCAGCTATAACAATGCCAAGAAGACCGCTTTTCATTAGTTGTTTCCTCCAGCACGTTTGTTCAGCTGGTCAAGCGGCAGATAAGGCACAACACCATTTTGCTGACCATTTCCGTCGATGATGATTTTCGGATTTTTGCTCAAGACATTTTCCATGGTCTCAAGATAGAGGCGCTGGCGAATAATATTAGGAGACTTCGCGTATTCCTCATAAATCTTGCTGAAGCGCTGTGCCTGACCGTTTGCATTCGCAATAGTCTTGTCACGATACGCTTGTGCAGCTTCAGAAACGCGAGCCGCATTACCACGAGCTTCAGGGACGATCTTGTTAGCGTAAGCTTGTGCTTCGTTCTGGATACGCTCTTGGTCAGCACGAGCTGCCTGAACATCACGGAACGCTTCAATAACCTGCGCAGGAGGATCAACCTTCTGCATCTGAACCTGAGTAACCTCGATACCAGCTTTGTAGTTATCGAGAGTTTCCTGCATCAGTTTTTGCACTGCAATCTGAATTGGGGCACGGTTTTCAGTCAGAATTGAATCAATGCGGGAGCTGCCAACAACTTCACGCATCGCGCTTTCAGCCACTGCTTTCACAGTGCCTTCTGGGTTCTGAATGTTAAACAGGTATTCCTGAACACCAGTAGGAGTATTCTGAATGCGCCACTGAACTTTGAAGTCTACGTCAACGATGTTTTCATCGCCGGTCAACATCAGGCTCTCTTCAGGCACATCACGCTGGTTGATAGAGCTGCCACGAACGAACTCTTCCATACCAACAGTCAATTCGCGAACACGCAGCACTTCTGGAGTGCGCACTTCGCCAACCGGATATGGCCAGTTGTAGTTCAGACCTGGATCGGTTTGTCCAACGACCTTACCGAATACCAGTTCCACACCAACTTCACTTGGTTCAACGCGGTAGATACCGGTAGCAAGCCAGATAACAACAGCAACGAGAATAGCGAACAAAATGCCTTTAAAGCCAAGGCCGCCGCCATCACCAGGAAGAACGGATTTCAGCTGATCCTGACCCCGTTTGAGGATTTCCTCAAAATCAGGTGGATTACCGCCACCACCGTTTCCGCCGCCACGCTGTGGGCCACCGCCGCCACCCCAAGGGCCACCACCGCCCTTGTTGCCGCCGGAGTTCCCCCAAGGGCCGCCGTTATTGCCGCCACCTCCGCTTTGATTGCTCCAAGGCATAGAGAGATCCCTTTACTAGGTATGCTGCCGGACAAACCGACAAATAGATGAGAGTTAGACTAAGCCAACTATTACTTGATTAGGGTTATAGGCAAGTTACCAGCGCCTTTCAACGAATGCAGATACGCCAAAAGGCTGCACTTTATGGAAAAACACCAAAACCCCACAGAAACCGGACATTATTGAAGAAGATAAGCCTTCTTTCACACGTTTCAACCGACGTACAAGAGCCTACCTGCAAATTTCAGCTGTAAGAATTAGAGGCACAATCAGGCAAATTCTTGCTGTTTTGCTCAACAAAACGTAAACCAAGCCAACACACAGCGGAAACGTGCAGAGTTTCAAGCCTCAGCTTTCAGGCGGCACCCTTAAACGCATGTCAATGTGCGGAATACCATCGTCCAGATAAGTCTCCGAAGTGGCGTAGAAGCCAAGCCCGCCATAGAAGTCCTTCAGATAGTCCTGTGCCTGCAGCTCCACGCGCGCATCATCATTGGTCGCTGCGCAGTAAGAAAGCGCGGCATTCATCAACTTACCGGCAATGCCCTGCCCGCGCGCCTCCTTTGAGACCAACACACGGCTAATCTTGAACACATCGCCATCTTCGTGTTTCAGGAGGATTCGCAGCGCCCCGAGAATATGCCCGACATCATTCATCACGAGAATGTGTTTACTGACAGGATCGAGCCCATCGATATCTGGATATGCGCACTGCTGTTCAACAATAAACACATCGCAACGTAACTTTAGCAAAGCATAGAGCTGTTCAACGCTGAACTCGTTGAAGTCTTTAAGCTCAAGAAACTGGGACATTCCACCTCAAAAATTCCGCGGCTCACTCCCGAAAAGCAAGCCTTAAACCCTTATTTATCTTGGTGGTCAGCGTTCAAATTGCAAGTCAATTACTGCCAGAAACTAATCTTTAGGCAGATTTCACAAGCAGAAACAGAAGGAAAGACCCAAAGCACCGATCCCCTTAACCTCTCGTTAATGAAGAGCGGCGGGGATGCAAATGCGGGCAATAAAGCCAAAACACCTCATGAACAGCTTGCAGCGCAGGTTCCTGCCTTCGTCCTCCTATCAATCGGAGTGGGACGAAGAAACGATACCCAATTGGTTTCATAGCGAGCTGACCGATCTTCATAGCCAGAAGATTGAAAAGCAGGCAAAATTGTATTCAACCCTGCCACTCTCTTGCGCTCAGGCTTTGCAAACCCATGGCATCTGGATCAAACATAATGTGTTGCCGCGGGAGTTCTTTCGCAGGCTCAAATTTGAAGCCTTTGACTATTTTGTCGGGCAGAGAGATCGGAATAAGCGTCTTCTCTCCAACTGGCATAACGCACAAAGCTTCACACTGCCGTTGAACTATACGCACCTTCTCAGGCAACCCTTTTTACAATCTGCCATCACAGACGAGCTTATTCCGCCACCGCTACAGTTCGCAGCAGGCAGAAAAGCCAAGCCTGCGTACCATATCGAGGCAATGGCACAATGCACGCCGTCCTTCCGCTTTGAAACGGAAGGCAGCAACACACCACCTTTTGAAATTGAGCACGATGCATTCTCGCCCGGCGCGATTGCGTTGCTTTTTCTGGAAAAAATCACACCAGAAGACGGCGCAATGTTTTACATCCCCGGCTCACATCGCATGACAGAACAACGTATTTTCTGGGAGTACCAGCGCCATCTTGACTATACAGAGATGGAAGAAGAGGCCGATGAGCCCATCACAGGGCTGAGCGATCTGCAAGAACTGGATCTGCCACCTCTCCTGCCTTTAAAGGTAGAGGCAAACACACTGCTGATTATGGACCGCTCAGGTTTCCATGGCCGCCTGCCAAGCACCAACAACGCACACAACGCCCATACCGCTCACCGCCTTGCCTTACGCGCAGACCTCACAACAAAGTCTTCAACGCGCAACAACTAATCAGCCTGCATCAAAGCTTGCGACGATAAATTTCCAATGAGGAATCAGCGGAGTCTTTTTCCCCACGATCAAACGGCGTGCGTTCAGCAAGCTCCCATTCGCCCTCATAGATATCCGGGAATTTCGTGTCACCGTCTGGCTGCGCATGAATACGGGTAATGTAGAGAGTAGAAGCCTTAGGCATCGCTTCTTTATAGATCTGCCCCCCACCCACAATCATGATCTCATCGACGCCATCATTCTCAGCAATGTCATTTGCGAGCGTGAGTGCATCACCAAGACTGCTGACCACTTCAACACCTTCATAAGCGTAGTTCGGATCACGTGTGATAACGACATTTTTGCGGTTTGGGAGAGGCTTGCCAAGCGTCGTGCAAATACTCTCAAAGGTCCGACGCCCCATGATCACGGGCTTACCTGTTGTCGTCTTGCGAAAGAACTTCAGATCGGTAGAAACAGACCATGGCATGTCATTGTTTGCGCCAATCACACCATTTTCAGCCACAGCTGAGATCATCGAAATTTGCTTCATCCTATCCTCAATCGGCAAGAGACAAGTCGTACTCAGTTGATGAGAGCATCAAGCTCCCATCTAAACCAGTTCAGGCAGCAGGAAAGAACCTACGGCCTCACATTCCAACTAAGCATTAACGGCTGGCCTTCGTCTGTAACATCGAACACACCATAGGCCGCTGTCTTCAGTTTCAAATCAGCACCAGCACCTTGATCAGCCAATGCTTTCAATGCAAAGCGTGCAATCCCGTTACTGGTCACCACAAGAAGGGTCTTGCCTGGGAACTTCTTGGGAGCAGATGCAAAGAATTCCTGCCAGCGCCCAATCACAGCGTGCGGGTCAATGTGCCAGCCATTCGGCGGCACACCTTCTTCTTCCCATGCACGAAGAGCCTCATCACCAATCCGGGCCAGAACCTCTTCCTCAGGCTTATTTTCATCCGGGCCGTAATCGATCTCCACCAAAAACGGCAGAACCTTCAGATCAACCTCTTCAGCCTGCGTTTTCAGTGCAATCTGCGCTGTTTGCTTCGTTCTCTGCAGCGGAGAGCAAAACGCCATATCAAAGCTCACACCCAGATCGGCAAAGTGCTCAGAGAGCTTCTCAGCCTGACCCAGACCAGAAACACTGAGAGGCAAGTCTGTGCGGCCACCAACACGAGTGACAACATCGCCCTTATCAAAAGTGTTGCCGTGTCTAAGAATATAAACGCGCGTCAAAGGCCAGTCTCCAAATGATCAAACGGGTCGCCAAATTTAGCAATCAATTGTGCAGCAAGCTCCGCATCGCTTGGCGTATCCACACCAGACATGGAAAGTTTAGGCGGCTGCACTTCTTCCGCATGAACAACCATACCGTTTTCCAAAAAACGAAGCTGCTCAAGCCCTTCCATCTGCTCGTAATACCCAAGTCCAAGCTCATTGAAGCGCTCAAGAGCATCAACACGGTAGCCATAAAGCCCGATATGGCGGAAGACAGGAGAAAGCTTGTCGCTCTCCCGCAGTTTCTCTTCTTTACGAATGGCCGGAAGAATATTCTTGGAGAACCACAGAGCCGTTCCATCATCCCTGCGCGCACAAGTTGTGCCGGAAAACGGATGAGCCTTCTTGTGCTCACGGAGCTCGTCCAACCCGTTCCAGTCCAGCCGGATAACGGGCGTGAACACGTCCGCATCAGGGCGCAGTGCAGCAGCCTGAATCAACGCAGAAACATGCTCAGGCGGCGTAAACGGCGCATCACCCTGCAGGTTCAAAACGAACTCGGGATGCGTGCCATGCACTCTGGAGGCAGCAAGTGCCCGGTCCGTACCCGATGGATGCTCCGGATCAGTCATCACAAAGGGCGCACCGATATGGCGGCAATGCTCAGCAACCTCTTCATGGTCCACCGCGACCACATAGTCAGAACCAGTTTGTTTCGCAGCAACACGAGCAACTTGTACAACACGCTCCAGCAAGCTGCGGCCACTGATTGGGTGCAGCGGCTTGCGCGGGAAACGGGTTGATCCAATACGCGCCGGAACGCAAATAAGGGTTCGCATGGGAACTCCTTTAAAGAAACCAAAGACAACTAGACCGCAACAACACCTTTGATGTGTGGATGCGGGTCATAACCTTCCAAAGCAAAGTCCTCGTAGCAGAACCCGAAGATATCCTTCACTTCTGGATTGATATGCATAACAGGCAAGGCCCGCAGCTCTCTGGAAAGCTGAAGCTCAGCCTGCTCCATATGATTTGAGTAGAGATGCGCGTCACCAAGCGTATGAACAAAATCACCAGGTTCCAGATCGCAAACCTGTGCAATCATCATGGTCAGCAATGCATAAGATGCGATGTTGAACGGAACACCGAGGAACACATCTGCAGAACGTTGGTAGAGCTGGCAGGAAAGCTTGCCGTTTGCCACGTAAAACTGGAACAGCGAATGACAAGGCGGCAACGCCATATCGTCAACAAGTGCAGGATTCCAGGCAGAAACAATCAACCGGCGGCTATCCGGGTTCGTTTTTATCTGCTTCACCACATTGGCAATCTGGTCGATAGAGCCACCGTCTGGCTTGGGCCAGGAGCGCCACTGATAACCATAGACTGGCCCCAGGTCGCCATTCTCATCTGCCCACTCATCCCAAATACGTACCTTATTATCTTTAAGGTACTTGATGTTGGTATCACCCGCCAAAAACCAGAGCAGCTCATAAATGATAGATCTCAAGTGCAATTTCTTGGTCGTAACAACCGGAAAGCCCTTGGACAGATCAAACCGCATCTGATGACCAAAGACAGACTTGGTGCCTGTTCCAGTGCGATCTTCCTTAACCACACCTTCATCCATGATACGGCGCATCAGCTCTAGATATTGCTGCACGAAGGATCATCTCCTGTTTTACGATTCGAGTCGCGCACAGTATAGCCAATCTACCGAAAATCGCTTCTGTGCCATCTTGCATATGGGGTCTTACCCCAAGCTTCCGCCGATAAAAAGACCGGGAAAATAGCTTGAGTGCTTCCGCCTTAGGCAAATCCCAGCAAAAGCGTCATTTACAAATCTTCAACACCACCACTTGTTCAAATTGGCCTGTGAATATGCCGCTTTGTCAACAGGTTCTCTTAGCCCTGCAACAGTAACCGCTATCTTTTGCCCTTCCATTTACCAGTGCGTACACCTATATTCCCCCTGCCAGTTCGCTGGCTACGGCAATAAATTGCGAGCGCAATAAACCATTCGGACCCGGGGGCGGTACCCGGCGCCTCCACCAAAGCCCGTTGTACTCCAGCGGTCTTCGGGGGGGCGAAACAGGATCGACGAGGGCGTAAAGGCTTTGTTTTTGCTCGGCATGGTACCACCGTTATCGGACCAAAATGATAGTTGCAAATGACAACTACGCTATGGACAACGCTGTAGCTGCGTAATGCAGTTCCGGTAGTCCACTAAGTCCCGTTGGTTAGCACCTTCAGGCGGGGTTCGGAGGCACCTGGCAACAGAAGCCTCCACTTTAGTGTTAAAAGGCTCTTTCCTTATTCTACGCCTATTCAAGGTATAGAAATAAAAGACAGGCCTTTTTGTCGCCTCTACGCTATAGTTAGGCCGAATAAGAACGCAAAGGATGAGCGGTGCCGGACATGGCTGAAGATTTAATCCGCTATGACATCATCATTCAGGACGCGCTGAGAAACGCAGTCCGAAAGATATTGGTTGAGGTCAACCGGGCAGGACTTCCCGGAGAGCACCATTTTTACATTGCCTTTGAAACCACGGCCCCTGGCGTCAAGATTTCAAACCGCTTAAGGGAACGTTACCCGAAAGAAATGACGATCGTGCTGCAGCACCAGTTTTGGGACCTGCAGATCACTGAGCACGCTTTCGAGGTTGGTTTGTCCTTTGGTGGTGTTCCGGAGCATTTGTATGTTCCGTTCTCTGCAATCAAGGGTTTCTTCGACCCGTCTGTCCAGTTTGCTCTTGAGTTTGAGCCTGGCAAGACCGGTGAAGAACTGCCTGCAGAATTCCGCATTGCGGAACGTGATCTGGACTCTGTAGAAGAGTTCCATGCACGTCTGGAATCGGCTGTCGAACAGGACGAAAAAGAAGAAGCAAACGCAGCTGCTTCCGAAACAGAAGAGACAGCTTCAGACTCTGAGGAAGATAAAGAGAAATCTGAATCTGACGAGACTTCCAAAGATGATAACGGAAGTGCGCAGGTTGTTTCTCTGGATGCTTTCCGCAAGAAGAGCTGATCCGTCCGATCAAGATAAGAGCGGTCGGCTCATCAACGTCATGTAATGGGTGATTGTATGAGCGCGACCGTTGTTAACCTGCGTCAGGCCCGCAAGCAAAAGGCCAGAGATAGCAAAGCCCAGTCCGCAGCGGAAAATCGCCGGAAGTTCGGGCGCTCAAAAGCTGAAAAGTCTCAGGAACATGCAGAAGCAACCCTGGAGACAAAACGCTTTGAAGGTCATAAGTTGGCCTCCGTCTCTTCATCATCACCTACAGATGAAGACTGAGGCATCCCTATGAGCCTCAAGAAACGTTCCATCACCCTACACGGACATAGAACCAGCATCACGCTGGAGCCAGAGTTCTGGACTGGTCTGGAAGATTTTGCGCGAAGTCAGGGTAAGAATATTACCGCAACTATCGCCTCAATTGATGATGAGCGAAACCCGGAAAACAACCTCTCAAGCTGTATCCGCGTCGCTGTGCTCAAGCACTTTCAGAGCCAGCTGGTCAGTTAACCTGCAGCAGGCGACCACCTGGCAGCTCAATGAACTTAGGTGCTCCACGCTCATCAGTCTGCAAATCAGGCAGCGGTCCACGTAAGACCTGATTGTCATTGCCTGCCTCAAGCACGCCAAGATTTTTCGGAGCACCTGACTGGATGATAGGCCCAAGCAGATCAACCTCTCCTGCTGGCACCGTCGCCTCATTCACGCCACCAATGGTCACTGGAGCTTCCAATGCAGGTAGACTGGATTTCGCACGCGGTTTGGGCGGGTCAACGATTGCGACAGAGGGGCTAACGGGCTTTTTTGCAGTGGCGTCTCCGTCAAGAACAGACCGAATACGCGCACTAAAGTCCTGAACTGTACTCTTGTTGGCCTCAGCATCGGCTTGGGCTTTTGCTTCAGCAGCAGCTTTCGCCTCCGCAGCAGCTCTTGCTTCCGCCGCCTTCTGAGCTTCCTCAGCCCGCTTCACAGCCTCAACTGCTTTCGCCTTGCGCGCTTCTTCCTCAGCAGCAAGGCGAGCAGCACGGGCTTTCGCCTCCTTATCTGCCTGCGCCTGTCGCTTACGCTCAGCTGCAGCAGCAGCTTCGGCTTGACGAGCCTTTTCCGCATCCTCTGCAGCTTGCGCCTTTTGTGCGGCTTCCTCTTCCCGCTTTTTCTTCAGTTCATCAAGCATGCGCTCTTGCTCAGCAATCTTGCGCTGCTCTTCTTCAATGCGTTTCACATTCAGCTCAATTGCACGAAGATTGAGGTAGGAGAGCAAAGGCCCCGTATCCAGCTTGCGCACTGGGTTTTCCAGCGGACCAGAATACAAGATAGCGACCTGAGGCTCAGCACCGGCAACTTTCTGTGCTTCATCACGGGTCTTCATGGAAACATCGCCTGTCAGCGCCCACTTCTCCAGATCAACAAGCGCAGAGCCAAACAATGTGGTTCCCGCAGTATCAACGGAGATGTTACGCGCCCGGATCCGCCCACTCGCGATGCCCAAGGACCCATCAACCCGGGTGAACGCTATAGACCCTGCATCCAGATGGTCCGCAAAGGTGTTTTGAATAGCAGCTTCATCCAGCTCAAGACCCGCATCTGCTGCCTTGATCACGAGATCAAAGGCCGCTGGGTTGATCCGGCGAATTTCACCATCAGTAACGCTGAAAGTGCCTCCACCTGAAAGACCAGCAACAAGACCCGAGATTGTACGTCCGCTTCCTTCAAACTCAGCAATTGCCTGCAACTTACCAGTGGCTAAAGTACGACCGTCATCAGTCCAGGCCAACTCTTCAAAATCAGCGTCATCCAACCGGAACCGGCCAGACAGAGTCGCCTGCCCCTGATCCCGCCGCAGATCGAAGGCACCAGAAAACTCACCACCTGCAAAACGACCAGTGCCTTCATTGATAGACAGCTGATCTGAACGTAACCGAAGCTGACCACTGGCGGCATCCAGTCGGAACTCATCACTGAACAAGGCGCGGTCGCTCTTCACATCAAGCGTCAAATCCACACCATCAGCAAGGCCTTGCCCCAACGCCTGCGAGGACCAGACAGAATCTTCCTGCAGCACACCAGCCCAAACATTGGAACCTAGCAGCAATTCACTCAGACTGCGCATATCAAGTTCAGACAGTTCCAGCTTGCCAGATGCCTCTAAAGGTCCACTCTTTTTCAAAGTACCTTCAAGATCACCAGAAAGATCCATATTAGCCAGCTGGCCTTTCAGATCTGAGAGCTTAAAGTCCCGCCCACGTCCTTCAAGCTGACCCCTCAGGTTTGCTTTGAGAGGACCGGAGTAGATTGGATAGATCTTGCCAAATGCCAGTCCGTAATCCGCCAAATCATCAGACTGCAACGCAACTTTGGCAGACCAGACAGCAGCAGACCGGTTCGGAATACGCACGGTCCCATCAGAGAGGATCTTCAGCCCAACAAGATCACTTGAAAACCCAAAGGCAAGTTGATCACGCGGACTACCAGACAAGGAAAGGCGAACCTCTCCCGGTTGCAGTTGCGTAATTGGGATAGCCTCGAACCCAAGCTGACGAAGTACTTTAACGCCATCTTTGCCACCAAGCGTCATTTCCGCATAAAGGTCACCTTCTGCGAAGTCATCAATGCGGCCTTCAAAGGTGCCATTCAGATCCAGATCACTGACACCAACCTCACCAAAGAGGTTCAAAGACATATCGGTCCGCCCCTTCTCAGCATAAGCAGAAAGCTCCGCTTTAAGGTTGGCAGGTGCAAGATCCGGAGCAGCTGTTTTCAGGCGCTCAATCAACGGATGGTCAGGTGCATACTCTTCCAAAACAGCAACAGCTCCAGTCAGAGACGATGCTGTCAGCGTGCCTTTGATATTCCCCTGAGGCGTCGTGCTCAGGTCATCAATGCGGCCCTTCATATCAATGTAAGCACCAGCAAAATCACGGATTTTCAGCTGCTCAATGGAAAGCGCATCCCGGTTCAGGCTCGCACTCACCGCCATGCTTTTTGCTTTCACGCCACTGGCAACAAGCTCATCTGCATAAAGCCGCATGGACATATCAACCGCACTCGGTTTGATCTTCTTACCCGTAAACGCTTCCACATAACGCTGGATTTCATCCAGATTAACGCGGTCACTATCCATATCAACCGTGATCAACGGGCTGCGATCAAGCGGATGCTCAAATGAAATTAAGCCAACACTGCGCACATCTCCTGCATCAACCCGAAGATCAGGAAGTCGCAGAGCACCCGAACCAGCTTCAACACGACCTCTCAACGCAACAGGAGACAGCCGTTTGGAAGCGTCCTTACGCTCACCCAACCACCAATGCGCCAGCTGATGTGGCTGACGGGAAGAGATTTCCCAGTCACCCTGATAACCGGCAGAACCGCGCAGCTCTAGGTAACCGCTGGTCTTGAACAAGCTACGACCTGGCAGCTCTCCAGAGAGCTCATCAATCTTCCAGCCGGTTCCTGTCGATTCAAGCAAGGCACTCAGATTGGAAACAACAGAACCACCCACCACCACAACAGGAACGGTCAGATCCATATTGCCTTTCACATCCAGCAGCGGCAACGACTTCAAGCCACCAGCCAGTCGCGTGAGAACAGCATCGGTCGGGACCAGCGGACGCTGTGGCCCACCGCCGATCATCCGGTCCAGATCAACCTGTTTGAACTGAGCAACAGCTTGAAATTCTGGCTCTGGCCCAAAACTATAAATCCCGCCACCCTCAGCGGTAATCGGACGATCTTCTGAGCCAAGACGTAACGTGCTCTCAGTCAGTTCCAGTCGCTCACCGTCCAAATTAAACTTACTCTTGCCGGCCCATTCCAGCGCGTCAGAGCCTTCACTGACAACGGATTGAACCTCAGCATCTCCGTAATAGGAAACCACACCGTTTTGGTGTGTCAGGAAGCCATCAGTTGAGAATTGAGCCGCAACATTTGCAGGAGACACCTGCGTCTTAACCCGGATCTGACCATTGCGCTCCACTCGGCCACTACCGATTTTCAGCGTGTAAGGCACACCCTCATAAAGCATCGCGCCTTCCGCTTTGAAAGGCCCCTGCAAACCGCCAGCATAAAGTTCAAGGTTCGCATTACCTGCGCGGCGGACTTCACCAGTCCGCGCATCAGTCAACACGACAGACCCATTTTGAACGCTCACCCCCTCCAGAATAAGCGAGGTCGGATCGATTTCAGAAATAACGGAACGGCGGGAATTGGTTTGCAAAACATCAAGACGGCCTTCCTCATCAAGAGAAAGGTTAAGCTCTGGCGCGTTGAGTTTCATCTCGGTGACGTGCACTTCTCCGCGCAAAAGCGAAGGCAACTCAATACGGCCTTCAAATCCTTTGATCGTCATCAGCGGATCTTCGACAGAACCAACACGAACGTCAGAGAGCTTCACGTAGGGAGCAGGCAGCAGCTGGACATCGGTCTCACCGAGGATCGTCACCTGATGCCCCAGAATTTTCTCACCATAGCTTTCAAACAGGGAACGATAAGCTGACCAATCGATGACCAAAGGGCCAACAAGCGCGATGACCAGCGCCAAGATCAAAGTCCCACCGACGGTGATGTAAACCGAATTCAACGTTAAGCTCCTTTACCCACTTCGAACCTCACGCCTTGCCGCGCTGTCCGCCTATGAGCTGCATGCAAACACTTGTTTGTCTATGTGAATTACAGCAGGAACAAGACGACAGCAACGACTTAAGGCAATGTTTCCGAACGGAACGAAGCAAGTGCGTATTTATGGCACTTCTTTACTCGGTATCTAAGGCAACAATCTTACCGGGGTTCATTATATTCAGTGGGTCAAGACTACGCTTGATCGCAGCCATCACAGCCACCCCTGCCCCATGTTCCTTTGGCAGATACTTCATCTTGCCCTGCCCCACACCATGCTCACCAGTACAGGTTCCACCCAGCTCAATTGCACGATAATTCAAACGTTCAACAAACGCTTCAGACTTGGCAATGTCCTCAGGGTCAGTCAGGTCCGTCAACACGAGCACATGAAAATTGCCGTCACCGACATGGCCAACTATCGGACCAATCAGGCCATTTTCTTCGATGTCATCATGTGTAGCTGTCACACAATCAGCCAGACGAGAGATCGGCACACACACATCTGTCGACAATCCCGTTCGCTCAGGTGCCAGACCAAGTCCAGCCCAATAAGCGTCATGCCGCGCGGCCCAAAGCTTGTTGCGCTCTTCAGGATCCGTCGCCCATTCAAATTTTTTCAAAGAGTTTTCAGCCGCAATCTCACCAAACCGCTCAGCCTGTTCTCTCACACCAGCCTCAGAGCCGTGGAATTCCACAAGCAGCAACGGTGATTCTGGCAAATCCAGTTTTGAGTAAGCATTGACGGATTGCACGGTCAGTGTGTCCAATAGCTCCATACGGGCAACGGGAATGCCATACTGCACCGCCTCGATAACCGTGTTGCAGCAATCTGCAATGCTATCGAAAGAAGCAATTCCACCTGAAATTGCTTCAGGTATGCCCTTCAGCTTCAGCGTAATCTCAGTGATCACCCCGAGCGTGCCTTCCGAGCCAACCATCAAGCGCGTCAGGTCATATCCCGCAGATGATTTCTTGGCACGGCTTCCAGTCTTCACAATGGTCCCGTCAGGCATGACAACCGTCAGCGCCAGAACCATATCCTTCATCGTCCCATAAAGCACCGCATTGGTACCGGAAGCACGTGTCGCCGTCATACCGCCAATGGTGGCATCAGCGCCCGGATCGATCGGAAAGAACAAGCCAGTATCACGCAAATAAGCATTGAGCTGCTTGCGCGTCACACCTGGTTGAACCACACAGTCCAGATCCTCAGCATGAACTGAAACAACCTCATTCATTTGAGAGAGATCCAACGAGATACCGCCGCCCGGTGCATTCAGATGCCCTTCGAGAGAAGAACCACTGCCAAACGGAATGATCGGCACATGCAGGTCGGCGCAAAGCTTTACGATTTCAGAGACTTCCTCGGTCGACTGAGCAAAGACAACAGCATCCGGCGGTTGGTTTGGTAGCCATGATGTCGTATGCCCGTGCTGCTCCCGCAAGCTCATGGATGTCTGGCAGCGATCGCCAAACTTCTCACTCAAGAGCGCAATCGCTTTGTTGATCCCCTCGGCATTACGTGTAACATTCAGCTGCATCCCCGTCAGAGACATGTCAGACCTCCCTTATATTCCAGATACTTCCCCCCGGAAGCACACCTCCAAGCATATAGTCGAAACTTCGAGACACGACTCGGCATTTATTGGAATTATAGTATTCTGCATGGTCAGCATTGTTGAGCTTTTAGCAAGACGATTGCCACACAAGCCAACGGACCTGAAGAAGCTCCTTAAGTGTTTCTCAGTGCTTATCGAAAATAATGACCCAAAATCAGATGATCAGAGCATATCCTGATTGGCGTTTGCCGGGGAATCTCGTTAAAGACAATGCCAATCATTCATTGTCGTATCGCTTAATCTATTATGCCTAACCAAGCTAACCCGCTGAAAATCGCAATGCGCATAGCCTATAAATGGGTCGAACCTAACTTACGTTTGTTCATGTCATCGCGGCTCCCGCTTGTCTGGCTCCTTGCGTTGATCATCGGGGCAGCTGTGGGCGGATCTGCGATCCTGTTTCGCATTGGCATTGGGCTGGTTCAATGGTTATCGCTCGGCACCGTCTCCGAACGCATGATCAGCGCGGCAAACGCTCAACCATGGTATGTCATTGTTTTGGCACCTGTAATAGGCGGCGCAATTGTTGGCCTTTTGCTGCAAACGATCCAAAAGAAGCAACGTGCCGGTGGCGTAGCAGACGTGATTGAAGCACGGGCCCATGGCGGAACCGGCCTACCCTTTTGGCCCGGCCTCAGCTCCGCGCTCATCACAGTCATCTCACTTGGTAGCGGCGCCAGTGCTGGCCGTGAAGGCCCCATGGTTCATCTGGGCGCCACACTCGGCACCTCCGTCTTCTCCAAGCTGAAACTCCCTGATTCAACAATGCGTATCCTGCTTGCTGCAGGTGTCGCAAGTGCAGTTTCTGCAAGCTTTAACGCACCAATCGCAGGCGTACTGTTCGCGCACGAGGTCATCCTCGGCCACTACGCAATGTCCGCCTTCGTTCCAATCGTGCTCTCATCAGCCATGGGAACGCTCGTGTCTCGCCTCTATTTCGGCGAAGCTGTAGCCTTCATTCTGCCCCACTACCAAATCAACACGTACTGGGAATTCCCGGCTTTTGTGCTGCTGGGCATCATCTGCGCGATTGTTGCCATCTCGTTCCAGTTTGCATTGATCGGCTCAGACTGGCTTGCCAGAAACATCAAAATGCCAATCTGGCTCCGCCCGATCATCGGCGGCGCATTGGTTGGCTCAATCGCTGTCTTCTATCCGGAAATCATTGGCGTTGGCTACGAGGCAACCGATGGAGCGCTCAACTCAGAACTACCGCTCACATTGATGCTCTCGCTACTCGTCGTGAAAACAGTAGCAACAGCCATCACGCTCGCCTCGCGCTTCGGAGGTGGCATCTTCTCACCCTCGCTGTATCTGGGAGCGATGACGGGTGGTGCCTTTGGTCTGATCGCGGCAAATCACCTGCCCGAAATGGCGTCCAGCCACGGCCTCTACGCTATTTTAGGCATGGGAGCGGTCGCCTCAGCCGTCCTTGGCGCACCAATCTCAACCACCATGATCGTGTTCGAGCTGACAGGTGGTTACGAGCTGTCAATTGCACTGCTGATCGCTGTCTCCGTTTCAACAGGCCTCAATCAGGCAATCCATGGCCGTTCCTACTTCCATTGGCAGCTGGAAATGCGCGGTGTCATGCTGCAGGACGGTGCCCACAAATGGCTCGTCCGCATTGTGCATGTTGAAGATTTCGCGGACCCGCCAAGGCCGGACTCCGATACCACCTTCGACCCAGAGTCAGAAGAACCGTTCCTTGCACCGCTCGACACGCTCGAAAAAGCGCTCAGGACCTTCGATGATGCAGGCAAATCCACCCTGCCCGTCATAGACCCCAAGAACCCGGCGGAAGTTATTGGTTACGCAAGTCACGTGAAGGCTCTGCGTTACTTCAATTCAGCTCTCATTCAGGCGAATGTTGAGGAGCACCGCTAGCCAAACCCCAGATAATCTCCATTGACCCATCCGTAAAAAACAGCAATCTCATTCAAGACGTCCTTGTCTTCGCTGGATAAATTGGGTCTATGAAGCCGGTTACTCAAAAAATTGCCTTAGAAGCAACTCCGCTCAATTCGGGAGAGAACGCACAATTCTGGTGTGCGCCTCGCTTTGATGGGTTGGAATGTCTTGCGGCAAGTTTCAGAACCCATGTTTACGAACCTCACACTCACGACACGTTCGTTGTTGGTGGTATTCTCTCGGGCTGTCAGTGCTACTGGCAACGCGGACAGCAGATATTCGCAGGTCCCGGAGATCTGGTCTTCGTCAACCCATTCGAGCTTCACGACGGTATACCGGAGGGCTACGGCTACACCTACCGGATGACCTACCCCAGCATCTCACTGTTGCAGAAGATCGCTGAGGATCTGACGGACAAACCACAAAGCGGAACACCGTTTTTCCCGGAGGCCTGTGTCCATGACCCGGAGCTCTGTCAGGAATTCGTTGAAGCGCACAAGTCCATACAGAACCGCTCCATTGATCTGGAAGCCGAAGAACCGCTCTATATGATCTTCGCCAAGATGCTCGCGAAACACGGCAGCTTCACTGACAACATCACCGGATCAAAAGATCCCGTAGCAATCAAACGAGCGCGAGAGTATCTGGAAGAAAGCTTCATGGGCAGCGTGCATCTGGATGATCTGGTGAACATCTCAGGCCGCTCAAAGTACCACCTCATCCGCTCCTTCAAAAAAGCGACTGGGCAAACACCGCACGCCTACCTGACCGATGTGCGGGTACGAAATGCCAGACGCCTGCTCGTGCGTGGAACCTCTCCAAGCGAGACGGCATCACTCTGCGGCTTTGCGGATCAGGCCCACCTCACGCGGCAGTTCAAATCGCGCGTTGGCACCACACCAGCAGCTTTCCAGCGATCTGTGATTTCCATTTAATCACAGCGGCATACCAGAAGCGCAATTTCATTCAAGACGACATCGGCCTCTCTGACTTAAAAGCACTCCATGCTCTGGAGCGAATTCTTGTCGTTTGATTCAATTCAATCAAACGACAAGAATTCGCTGAAAGTAAAGAAATTAGAGCGTGAGGCGTGAATGCAAATGAGCGCAACAGGCTCTAGGAGGGTTTTGTGAAAAGCAATCAGAACAAATCAGCGATCAACGCTGGTCCCAATGAATTTTTCCTCGGTGTAACAACATTTTTCCCGTTGATTTTCGCCGCGACACCCATCGGCCTGTTGCTTGGCGCGCTCGCAGCACAAAAGGGCATGTCTCCTTTAGAAGTCCTGCTGATGGGCTCCTTCGTATTTGCAGGCGGCTCACAGTTCCTCGCGCTGGATTTGTGGGCCGACCCGCTCCCGTGGCTCACCATTGCCTTCTCTACTTTCCTGATCAACCTGCGTCACGTGCTTATGAGTGCGTCCCTTGCCCCCAAACTCGGCCATTGGACACCCCTGCAAAAGTACCTCGGCTTCTTCATATTGGCCGATGAGGTCTGGGCTCTGTCTGAACAGCGCGCCATTAAGCATCACACCACTTTCAGTTTCTATCTCGGTGTTGGCCTGACCCTGTTCATCACCTGGCAAGTCGCAACAGTGGTCGGAAGCCTGATAGGCGCAGTCATGGGCGATCCATCCCGCTACGGTCTGGACTTTGCATTCACCGCCCTCTTCATCTGTCTGGTCATGGGCTTCTGGCAAGGCCGCAAAACTGGCGTAGTCCTCGCAGCAAGCGGTTTAGCAGCAGTTCTCACTCACAAGTTCGTTCCAGGTGCCTGGTACATAATCGCTGGCGCAATCGCAGGCGTCATCGCCGCAGCAGTCCAGTATGACGAAAAAACCAACGGGCTCCAGAAACCTGCGGAGGCACTTCAGTCATGATGTCAGAAGTCTTCGCAGTTGATCCGCTTGTCCTCTTCACCATTGTGGCAATGGCAGCAGGAACCTACCTGACCCGCATCGCAGGGCTGGTTCTGACAAAGTTCGTCACTTTCTCAGGTAGAACTGAGGCAGCCTTGCAAGCCGTTCCGCCAGCGATCCTCATGTCGGTCGTCGCCCCAACAGCCTTCGCAACCGGCATCGCAGAGACCGCAGCAACAGCCATCACCGCGATTGCAGCCCTACGCTTGCCAATGCTGGCAGCCATGACACTCGGTGTTGTCAGTGTTGTCGTGCTCAGAATGGCACTCACTGTCATCTAAACAAAAACCCCGCTCCATAAAGCGGGGTTTTCTTTATCTCAAAGAGAAGCAGTAGCGGTTTAAGAAACCGGACGGGTCGCCTCTTCCAGCCATGCTTTGGTCTCACCATCCAGCAGAGGTCCAACCAATTCCCGCACACGAGCATGGTAAGCATTCAGCCAGTTCAGCTCAAACGCGGAGAGAAGCTTGGTATCCACCATACGCAGGTCAATCGGTGCCAGTGTAAGCGGCTCAAAACCGAGCATTTTCTGATCACCACCCTCAATGGCAGCAGCAGGCGTCACCAGCTCAAGGTTCTCAATCCGGATGCCGTACTCATCAGCCCGGTAATAACCCGGCTCATTGGAAAGGATCATACCCGGCTTCAACGCGATGCTGTTTGGAGCTTTGGAGATCCGCTGCGGACCTTCATGCACGCCCAGATAAGAGCCGACACCGTGGCCAGTGCCATGGTCAAAGTCGAGACCCTGCTTCCAAAGATCGATACGAGCCAGAGTATCCAGTTGTGAGCCGGTCGTCCCAACAGGAAAACGCGCGGTCGCAATAGCAATATGGCCCTTCAGAACAAGCGTAAAGTGCTTGCACTGCTCAGCAGTCACAGCTCCAACAGCAAGCGTACGTGTGATGTCTGTTGTGCCATCCTCGTACTGCGCACCAGAATCGATCAGGTACACACTGTTCAGCTCAATCGGCAGATTGCTATCGTTGCTCACACGGTAGTGACAAATCGCACCGTGAGGACCTGCCGCTGAAATAGTGTCAAAGGAAATGTCCTTCAAAGCACCCGTCTCACGGCGGAACTCCTCAAGCTTTTCAGCAACAACAACCTCAGTCAGGCCACCAAGAGGCGCCGTCTTCTCAAACCATGCAAGGAAGCCAGCATAGGCAACACCATCACGCAGATGTGCAGCTTTTGTGCCCTCAATCTCAGCCTGATTTTTAACAGCCTTCGGCAGCAGAGTTGGCTCCTGCCCTTCCACAACATGGCCGCCATTGTCAGCAACCGCATCATAAAGAGCCTGACCCGCAAGACTGGTATCAATGAGCACTCGTTTGCCTTCAGTACCCAATGCTTTCAATGCAGGTGCAAGTTCTGTCGGTCCTGCAATATCAGCAAGAGCGCTCAGCTCATCACGCACTTCATTGGAAAGCTTGCGCCCATCAATAAACAGCGATGGCTTGCCGTTGGTCGGTACCAAAGCAAAAGACAGTGGCAGCGGCGTATGCATCACATCGCTACCGCGAATGTTCAACAGCCACGCAATGGAGTCTGGCTGTGTCAGAAGCGCTGTATCCGCCTCTTTTCCAGCAATCAACTCACCAATACGCTTGATCTTGTCCGCAGCACTTTCACCAGCAAACTGCATCCCGTGCATTTTCACGGCACCAAGCGGCGCTTCCGGGCGATCACTCCAAACGGCATCGACAGGATTGCTTTCAATAGCAACCAGCTGTGCACCAGCCTTTTCACAGGCAGCTTTCAGGGAGCGCACCTGACGAACAGGATGCAACATCGGATCGTAACCGATCTTCTGGCCTTCTGCCGCATTCTCACGAAGCCAGCCCGTCAGCGGCTCATCAATCAGATGACGATAGGCAAACGCCTCTTCGTCTACCTGATCCCGCACCTGAATGGTGTAGCGGCCATCAATAAAAACAGCTGCTTTGTCACTGAGAACACCAGCAATACCAGCAGAGCCAGTGAAACCCGTCAGCCACTCAAGGCGGCAGTCACTATCAGGAACATACTCACCTTGGTGAGCATCTGCCCGCGGCACCAAAAAGCCATCAAGCCCACGCGAGGCCAGCTCGTCTCGCAGAGCGGCCAACCGAACCGGCCCACGAGATTTATCATTTACTGTGTCAAAGCTTTGAAACATGCCGGAAGGCTAATGCCGATCGTCACGCAACTCAACCATACAAACACGGCTCCTAAGAGGAATTTATGCTCTCAATTCAGACGATGGGGATACAGAAGTACACAATTCATGCGCTATACGCAGATCTGCTATGTACTCCATGCAATTTCAGATCATGACAATACAGAGATATGCAAAAAACGCATAAGTGTCATGCGAAACTATCTCTTTTTTTACAAACTAAAATAATAGATAACTCCTCTTGTCGACGGGGCGCTTCCCTCCCAAAGCAAACCGGTGGATCACACCTCCTCCCAAAGTGATCTGCACGACAAAAATGGCCGGCATCCATCAGCTGCTGATAAAGCGCTAGAAATGCCACTCATACAGCTGGATACCTCCTCCCAGTATCTAGCAAGCTAAGCAAATTCCTCCCAGTTGCTTGGCACACAAAAAAACCTTTGCTTCCCCGGCAATTTCCTCCCAATTTGCCGGATCAGGAAGCAAAGGTTTTTTGTTTTTTTACATTTCAATCAGACATCAAAAAACCCTCACTGCATCAGCAATGAGGGTTCAGAATTATTACAGCGTATCTCCGAAAAGTGGAAACCGGTTTTCGGAGATACGCAAAAACAAAGGCTAAAGCAGTTCATGCGTTTCCATTTAAATGCGAATTGCTTTAGCAGTCTGTCAGACCTTATGAGTCCCAGTTGCCTTTTGCAAAGGTCAGCGTCAGCCATCCTTCAATCTCGCGGCGATGCACAAGCTTCAATCCCTGCTGTCCATACGCTGAGATGATCCGTGGGCCATGCTCAATCCGCAAGCCGGACAGAACCAGCGTAGACTTGTGCGCAAGGTGAGCGCACAGTTTAGCGGACATCTGCATCAACGGTCTTGCAAGAATATTGGCAACAACCAGATCAAACGGGCCAAACTCATTAAAGCGGCGGTCATCCACACCAGCACCGGTAAAGGCTTTGAAGTGAGGCCCTACATTGTTCTTGCGCGCATTATCAATCGCAGCTTCCACCGCAATCGGATCGATATCGGTCGCCAGAACTTCAGAGCTGGTCAGCTTAGCAAGCGCAATACCCAGAACACCCGTTCCGGTGCCTAAATCAAGCATACGGTGGTATTTGTGCCGCTTCAACAAGCGCTGAAGCTCCAACAGGCAACCTTCAGTCGTACCATGGTGACCGGTGCCAAAGGCCTGCGCCGCTTCAATCTCGATACCAATGTCAGACTGGCCGACAGCATCACGATCATGCGCACCATGAACGATAACCCGATCCGCACGAACCGGCTTCAAACCTTCAAGGGATTTGGCAACCCAGTTGATGTCAGGCAGCGCCTCAACTTCAGCAAAGCTTGGAATAACGCCGCCTTCAAACTGATCAAACAAACGCATTTCAAACAGATTGATTGCGTCATCAACCGTAGATTCCAGAACCAGCACTTCTGCGGTCCAAGTTTTTCCGTCCTTGGAGCTTTCAAAGACGGCAACTGGGAACCCGTCATCTTCAAAGCGCGCCTCCATAATATCGGAGAGTGCTTTTGCTTCAGCCTCAGGTGCCGGAATGCGAACCCGGATCGTGTCCATGCAAAATCCCTTAGTTACGATGAGCTATCAAAACTCAGTGAAAACCTTTGCCTAGGCGTATAGAAGGTGCAGCAACGAAAAGCCAGTACTCACGAGGTTTTCTCGCGCTCTGCCGCATATTCGCAGGGAACAAGGCTAAGTATTGTTGAACCAGCAATCGGCATCGCAGGCTTGGTGCCATTCAGCGGTCGAAGCTTCTTGGTCGGGTCTATCAACATCAGCACAATAGCCGTCTCTGGCAAAGCCTCCTGAAACTCGGTCCAGCCATAAGTATCTGTCAGCTCACTGGCTTTGATGAACCAGCCTTCACGGATCTTCGTTTCAAGGTCGTTATAACTGTGTTCTGGTGTCAGGAAGGGACGCCCGCCAAGTGTCACAACACGGCGAAACTTTTCCTTCTCGCTTTGCTCTTCTGAGGGTGCGAACTGATACACCTCCCCTCGCCCCATAAGCGGTCCAAAGTTTGTGGTCACCAGCGCGTTGTAATCATCATTATCAGTCACTGCGAGCAAAACGCTGTAATTCTCAAGCGGAAGCTCATTCTCAACTTCCTCAGAAAGAACCTCGCCATAATGGTTCGTAAGCCCGGCATTGCGCGAGAGCCGCAGCTTACCCCAGTTACGGTCAACGGTAAGGCTCGGAACATCCAGCGTTTTCAGCTTGGTCGCAAGCGCTACGCTAAACCGGCTCGCTCCCACAATCAGCAATCCCGGCCCCGTATGACTGGAAAGCCCCAGCCACCGCGCAAACGGCCCAAGCGAAAACCCATGCGCAAACACAGTCGCAACCACAACGGCAAACGACAAAACTGCCAACCGCTCTCCATCAGGAGCCCCATGCTCAACAAGCGACCTTGCAAACAAGCCGGAAACCGCGACAGCCACAATACCACGTGGCGCAATCCACCCAACCAGCAAACGCTCTTTCCAGCTCAAGTGAGCACCAATGGTTCCAACCCAAACCGAAATAGGCCGGATCACGAACAACAGCACCAGAATAAATGCCAAATCCTCCAACCCAAACTCCGCAAGACTGCCAAGCTGAACTGAAGCCGTCAAAACAATGAATACCGAAGACACCAGAATGATCGTGACCGCTTCCTTAAATCGCTTCAGCTCTTCAAGACTGGCGAGACGAGAGTTACCAAGCACCAGCCCAAGAACCGTCACTGTCAGCAGACCGGATTCTTCCAATACCAAATCAGAAAGCGCATAAGCACCCATCACACTCACAAAAATCAGCGGTACTTTGAGAAATTCAGGAACGCGACCACCAACAAACAGCCAGATCAATCCACGCCCCAGCGCCCAGCCACCAACACCGCCAATCAGCAGCCCAGCCACAGCCCGGATCGCCAGCACCCAAAAACCATGGTCGCCGTGATAAACCAGATACCCTTCAAACATGAACACCGCGAGCAGCGCACCAAGCGGATCAGCAAGGATTGCTTCCCAGCGCAGCAGCGAACTCACCCGTCGCTCCAACCGCGCCTGACGCAGAAGAGGAATAATGACAGTAGGACCGGTAACAATCAGAATAGCAGCAAACACCAGCGCCGAAGGCCAGCTCAGCTCTGCGATATAGTGGGCATTCAATGCGCCCAACAAAAACGCGATAAAAGCGCCCAAAAGAACGAGTCGCCAAACCGCCTTCTCAACACCGCCAATACGTTGAAAGTTAAGAGAAAGACCGCCTTCAAACAGAATAACGGCAACCCCAAGCGCAACAGTTGGACGCAATAAATCACCGAACAACGCAGTTGGGCTGAGAACCCCCGTGGCAGGACCAATGAGAAAGCCAGCAACAAGCAGAAGAACGATCGCAGGCAAAGACCATCGCCAGGCAAGCCATTGTGCACCAACGCCCGCCACACCAATCATCGCAAGCGCGAGAACCACCTCATTCATTGCCATCTCCCAACACAACTTAGAAGAGAGATAGCACAATCTACCCTAAAGGTAATTAACGCTTGCGTTGCAGCTTATGCCCGCTCAACAAAGCTATCGAGCACTTTCTTTTGGCCAGCTTTTTCAAAATCGACGGTGAGCTTGTACCCCTCAATATCGCCGATCAATCCATAACCAAACTTCATATGGAAAATCCGCTCACCGATCGCAAAATCGCTTCCTGCCTCAGTAACGCTCTTGGCAACTAGCTCGCCTTCAATGGTCATCGGACCAGCCTTCTTGGCACGACGGCTCTGGTTCCCACCATGCATTTTGCCATACTGCTGACCAGACGCTTGTGCCTTACGCGCCCGCTGCCAACCCGGCGTAGAGTACTTGCTTTGGAAGGGATCACTGTTGTCAAACCGGCTGGCACCATAACCACCACCAGCACTATTCAGACCATACCCACCATAAGAGCTGGAGGCTTCAACAACCTCAACACTGTCTGCAGGTAGCTCATCCAGAAACCGCGAAGGAATGCAGGACTGCCACGAGCCATGAATGCGGCGGTTAGAGGTAAACCACACTTTCACACGCTTGCGGCCACGGGTAAGACCCACATAGGCAAGGCGTCGCTCCTCTTCCAGACCAGCCTGCCCTGTCTCATCCAATGCCCGCTGGTTCGGGAACACGCCTTCTTCCCAACCGGGAAGGAAAACACTATCAAATTCAAGGCCTTTTGCAGAATGGAGCGTCATAATCGAGACCGCATCCTCTTCCGCATCGCTGTCCTTATCCATCACCAACGAGATGTGCTCAAGGAATCCAGCCATGCTCTCAAACTCTTCCATCGAGCGGATAAGTTCTTTCAGGTTGTCCAATCGCCCCGGCGCTTCAGCAGACCGATCCTGACGCCACATCTGGGTGTAACCACTCTCATCAAGAATGATCTCCGCCAGTTCCGTATGGCTCATGGTCTCAACCTGATTACGCCAGTTCTCCAACATGCCAAGAACATCCGCCAGCGCAGCACGAGCTTTCGGACGCAGCTCATTGGTCTGCACCAACTCTTCCGCAGCGATCATCAGCGGAATAGCGCGTTCCCGCGCATAAGCATGCACAATCTTCAGCGTTGCTTCACCAAGCCCACGCTTCGGCGTATTCACGATACGCTCAAAAGCCAGATCGTCTGACGTTTGCATCACACAGCGGAAATAGGCGAGCCCATCGCGGATCTCCATACGCTCGTAAAAGCGCGGACCACCGATCACGCGGTAGTTCAATCCAAGCGTGACAAACCGGTCTTCAAACTCGCGCATCTGGAAGGACGCACGCACCAAAATGGCCATTTCATTCAGAGAATGCCCATGGTTTTGAAGAGCTTCAATCTCATCACCAATGGAGCGGGCTTCCTCCTGAGAATCCCAGGCCGAGGTAACCTGCACCTTCTCTTCTTCCTCAGATCCCATCTGATCAGTGAAAAGGGTTTTACCAAGACGGCCCTGATTGTGCGCAATCAGATGAGAAGCTGCGGACAGGATGTGACTGGTCGAGCGATAGTTCCGCTCAAGACGAACCACAACAGCACCCGGGAAATCCTGCTCAAATCTCAGGATGTTATCAACCTCAGCACCACGCCAGCCATAAATAGACTGGTCATCATCGCCAACACAGGCCACGTTCGGATTGCCCTGCGCCAACAAGCGCAACCACATGTACTGCGCGATGTTGGTATCCTGATACTCATCCACCAGCATGTAACGGAAGCGATGCTGGAAGCTCTTCAAAACGTCATCATGCTCTTTGAAGATCGTAATACAGTGCAGCAGCAAATCACCAAAATCACAGGCATTCAGAATAGAAAGCCGTTCCTGATAGGTCTCATAAAGCTTGCGCCCCAAGCCATTAGCAAAGGCCTGTGCGTCACCAGCTGAAATCTGTGAGGGTGTAAGCCCGCGGTTCTTCCAGCTGTCCAGCAGCCCGGCAAATGTCTTTGCAGTCCAACGCTTTTCATCCAGACCTTCCACCTGAATGATCTGCTTGATCAAACGAACCTGATCGTCCGTATCCAGAATGGAGAACGAGGACTTCAATCCAACAAGCTCAGCATGGCGGCGCAAAATCTTCACGCAGATCGCGTGGAACGTGCCGAGCCAGGCCATGCCTTCAACGCCATCACCAATGTAAGCGCCAATGCGCGTCTTCATCTCGCGGGCAGCTTTGTTGGTGAAGGTCACAGAAAGGATCTGCCCCGGAGTGGCATGACCCGTTGCCAGAATATGCGCAATACGCGTTGTCAGAACACGGGTCTTACCAGTGCCGGCCCCTGCAAGAACGAGCACAGGTCCGTTGATCGTCTCAACAGCAAGTCGTTGTTCTGCATTCAATCCTTCCATGTAGGCTGGGGCGTTGGTTTGCCGTGCAGCCATGGCCCTCGCTGCGATACCACCTGCCTTGGGCTGTGGTGCAGCCAGAGGATCAGCAGGGTGAGCAGGTATTCCGCGATGAAGTGGGCCAGAAGAGTTTGCCATTGAGCTCGTTAGATCCTTTGAACGCATACCCCTCTCAAATCAGAGGGAGAATCTCCAATACTTAACGAGGAACAATATAGCAACAACATTGAAGAAGCGAGGCATCAGCAAAGAGATACACATCGTTTTGTAGGGCAAGGCATCTTCACTCAGTAACTCTTGCCTCACGCCAGCTTTGCTCTGTGATGTTTTATCAAGCTTGTTCTGAGTTACTTGAAATCCGGGAGGCCCTTTAGTGTTTTAAAGAGGAAGTATGCGTATACCTGCCAACGAGAATAACTCAGCTTAGCAATGGGAATATCTTCACTTCCGAAAGACAAACAACACTGTAACAACCTGAAAGAAAAACTATGAATACTGGTAAGTTACACATGACACGCCGAAACGCCCTCATTGGCATCTCCGGCTCTTTACTGGCAGCACCTGCTCTGGTTTCCTCCGCCCAGGCCAACCACCACGGCTCCACCGATTACACCAACAAGACGCTGACAATCAGCCCCTTTTCACTTGCCATCAGTGAAATGGCGACAATGAAGGCCAGCAATCCATTGGTGCGCCAGTTTGCAGAGCTGGAAAGCGAAGAACAAACTGCGGTCTCAAAAGTGATTGAATCCACGGGCGCCACACCTCCCCCGCGTCCCGCCGTTCTGGAAGACATCTACAAGAAGCTGGAGGCCGAAAACGGTGAGGATTTTGACCGTCTGTACATCTCCGCTGAAATCACTGGTCATGAGGACTTGCTGAAGGTTCAATCACCAGAATCCGGTAAAAAGCCTGTGAACGTGGATGTGGCTACAGCAACCATTCTGGTCGCCTTCATCCATACCCATCTGGCGATGCTGGCAGAGATCCGCAAGCAAATCGGCTAGGCAACTCCTTCAAACATCTAAGAAAACACCAGTGGCATGCTCCGGCCCCACTGGTATTTTCCTGACAAATTCAGCCAACCCATCGATCACATCTTCAAATTTGGCTCAATTATCGCTGTCTCCTGAGAGATCTTGCTAAGATTTCCTGCCCACTCTCTTAGCCAAGGATGTTGCTTCTGGAGAACATCTGACCGCAACTGGAATGGAGCTTGAGATATGCCGAAGGTCATTTGCAGATATAAAAACTACGATGATTTCTATAAAAACCGCACAAGCATCTGGGCTGAAATCAGACGTCGGATGAACATCCATGCGACGGACACTGCAAGCTTCGACAAACTCATTTTCCAGGGCAAGGCAGCCATCCGACTGACCTACGACAATCATGTTGAAGACGCGCCGGATATGAAGAAAGCCAGAACGAACATTGCCGCACTTGAAAAAGAGAAAGCAAGAACCTTCCGCTTTGTTCAGGCCTCCAAGTCACTGGAAGAGGATATCTCGACAAAACACAAAATGCTCAAAGTGCTCGAAAGCCAGCTGAAGCAGCAGGAAAAAGACCCCAAAACTGATCCCAACTATCGCGATACAGCGAAAGAGCTCAAAAAGCTGCTCAAACTCCAACCTGCAGTCAAAAAGAAGATCCAGGAATACGACAGTGCTCTGAAAGCACTTGAAAAAGCTGAAGCTGACTACGACCCGCTAAAAAAGCAGATCGAGAAAACCATCCCCATGAGCGTGCAGACAGATGGCAAGAACATGATGCTCTATATCGGCGGACGCGCCGAAGCATCTGTCCGCCTAAGAGCAACACTGGCGCAGAAGTAGGCTCGCCGCAAGTCTACCAATGCAGCGAGAGGAGCCTAGCAGCTCCCTCGCTCTCTTCTTATTGATCGCCGACCAGCTCGAACCAGTCATCCTCTGAAATGACCTGAACACCAAGGCTTTGCGCTTTGGTGAGTTTGGACCCGGCTTTTGGACCCGCGATCACCAGATCAGTTTTCTTGGAAACAGAACCAGACACTTTCGCACCCAGACTTTCTGCACGTGCCTTCGCCTCATCACGACTCATGCGTTCCAAACTACCTGTAAACACGAGTGTTTTTCCAGCAACAGGGCTGTCAGAGCTATCAGCAACAACCACATCAAGCGGGGTGATCTGGTCAATCAGCGCAGTAAGCGCGTCACGGTTATGTTCCTCTGCAAAGAACTCGACCAGAGCATTGGCAACCGTACCGCCAATTCCGTCAATGTCATTGAGTTCACGGTAAGCTTCTGAAGTTGCATCAGTTGCTGCAATCATGGCATCAGAAAAAGCACTCCAGGAGGAGTACGCCCGAGCCAGAAGCTTGGCATTTCCCTCTCCAACATGGCGAATACCAAGCCCGAAAATCAAACGGTTCAGTTCAATTTGCCGTTTGCTATCAATAGCTTCAAACAGCTTGCGCGCAGAAACAGCACCAAACCCCTCACGCGAACGCAGTTTGTTGAGCGAGCTCTTGTCCCGTTCCGCTAATGTGAAGATGTCCGCTGGTGTGCGGATCCCACCTTTATCCATGTCATATTCGTAAAACGCTTCCACCTGCTTCTCGCCCAGTCCTTCAATATCGAAGGCATTACGGGAAACGAAATGCTTAAGCTTCTCAATCGCTTGCGCTGGACAAATCAATCCACCTGTACAACGGCGAATAGCATCAACCTTGCCAGAGTTCGGATTGACTTCGCGAACGGCATGAGAACCACAGGCCGGACAGTTCACGGGATACTCGAACGGAGCTGCATCTTCAGCCCGCTTACCCAAGTCCACATCCACGATTTGTGGGATAACGTCACCAGCACGCTGGATAATCACCGTATCACCAACACGGATGTCCTTGCCATCTCGGATGGGTTCACCATCCTGACCAATGCCTTTGATGTAGTCTTCATTGTGAAGAGAGGCATTAGAGACCACAACACCGCCAACCGTGACAGGTTCCAGCTTTGCAACCGGAGCCAGAGCACCCGTTCGTCCCACCTGAATTTCAATGGCATTGAGCGTTGTAAACGCGCGTTCTGCCGGAAATTTATGAGCAATCGCCCAACGCGGTGAGCGCGATACAAAGCCAAGGCGCCCCTGCAGATCCAGCCGATCCACCTTGTAAACCACGCCGTCAATATCATAACCAAGACCGGAGCGATCCTCCTCGATACTATGATAGACGCGCAAGAGTTCCTCAGCGCTCTCACAGCGCTTCATCAGCGGGTTGATCTGGAAACCCCACAGTCCGAACAGTTCCACCATGCCCATCTGTGTCTCAGCAGGAACCTCACTCATGTCCCCCCAGGCATAGGCGAAGAACTTGAGTGGACGCGTCTTGGTGATCTCAGAATTCAGCTGTCGCAAAGACCCTGCCGCCGCATTGCGCGGGTTTGCAAACACCTTGCCGCCATTGGCTTCCATACGCGCATTCAGTGCCGCAAAGTCCGCATGACTCATGTAAACTTCGCCGCGCACTTCAACTACATCCGGCACACCCGCAGGTAACACCTGCGGAGTATCCTTAATGGTCAGCGCATTAGCTGTCACATTCTCACCAGTGGTGCCATCACCACGGGTTGCGGCATAAACCAGTTTGCCGCTCTCATAGCGCAAGGAAAGGGAAAGGCCATCAATCTTTGGCTCAGCCGTCACCGCGAGAGCACCCATCAACGGATCATACTTTAAGAAGCGCCGCACTTTACCAATGAAGTCCTGCACGTCCTCATCAGAAAACGCATTGTCCAACGAGAGCATCGGTACGGCGTGAGTGACCTTGCCAAAGCCTTCCGCAACAGCACCACCAACCCGGTTGCTTGGGCTGTCAGCACGCACCAGTTCCGGATGAGCAGCTTCCAAAGCCTCGTTCCGGCGGCGCAGCGCATCATAGGTCGCATCATCAACAATCGGCGCATCTTTGGTGTGATAGGCCGCATCATACTCAGCTATCAGCCCCGCCAGCCGCTCCAGCTCCAGCGCAGCTTCGTCCGCGTTCAGGGCTTCAATTTCTTTTTGAGAGGTATCAGCAAGGCTCACCGGTTTACTCACCTGTTTAATCATCAACTGGGCATTAGTCTTATCGCCACCGGGAATAACACACCAGCCAGAACAGTTAGGATTTAGACAGGAATTACTCTGGATCCGAGAAAAGTTGGGCCACGACTTTACGCAGTTTGCGTTGCTTTGTGTGATTTTGCGTTGATCTGCGTTTTTTACGTGAAACCTGCGTTCCTATGTAACGGACGGCCAAGGCTCAGGTTGTCCCGAGCCCTTCATCCTTTTCGCGCTCATCAGAAAGGGAGTTATCCCCCTCCTCTGGTTCATCCCCTACACTAACTTGCATCTGATCAATACCAACCATCCGGGTCAACACAGCAGCCAACGCCAGCGCCGTGAAGATTGGCCCCACCGGGAAGCCGTGAGCCGCCAGCGCAATATTGACGATTGGCAGAAGATAAACCGCAAACAAAAGGAGCGGCGCTACAAACGGAGAATTCGCGTCATCATCAAACAAACCAGTGCGTGTCGCATAAAGGTAGAGCGCCGGAGAAAGCACTGCATAGTCCCAGAGGAACAGGAATGGCGTTGCCAGCAAAACACACAGCGTCACCGCAAGATTACGGGCGATCGGTTCACGCTCACGCATAAACAGCCAGAACACCACCACGAACGCCAGAACAGTGAAAGGCAATTGCACCAGATATCCAGCCGTCGCAGAAAACCCGAGAGCCCGCATCGCCCCAAATGCAGATGGGATCAGATAGAGGAAGCTGCCCTCACCCTGGTCCATGACTGTTGCCAGCAAGGACGGAACCGTATCCAGATAGATCCACCAAAGACCAGACCCAAAGAACACAGCCGAGGCATCAACAAGAAACGCCACTGTCGCAACACACGCACACAGCGCGATGATACTGCGATGGGCAATCAATATGATCGGGATCAGCATGAACAATTCAGGCTTGATGGAAACACAGCCAAGCAACACCCC
>NZ_LCWX01000243.1:129413-129723 GCF_001431305.1 Pseudovibrio sp. POLY-S9 | reverse complement strand
GCCCATGCCGGATGCCGGTCTAGCAAACGCAGCCCGCCATAAAGGAACCCACCCGCCAGCATGCCAAACTGGCCGTAAAACAGGTTCACCAGTGTTGCAGGAGCAAAAATGAAGAAAGTGAACGCACGAATGGGCGCTTTACGGCTGAAGGCGACAGAAAACGAGAGCAAAGCTCCCATCCCCATCCAAAGGCTATAAGCCTGCAGGTAGGTCAACCCAGACAGCGGAACCAGAAAGACCAGCAGACTTGGCGGATGCACCCACGCGTAAAAGCCGGAGCCACCAGCAACATTGCGCTGTACTTCATCAT
>NZ_LCWX01000243.1:125713-129315 GCF_001431305.1 Pseudovibrio sp. POLY-S9 | reverse complement strand
AAACCAGCCAAAGTCATAAAGCTGCGCAGCTTGCCCCGCCACAGCCATGCGAGAGGCAAGCAGGAACTGGTAGAAGTCGCCCCCCACCCTGCGCAGATCGAATCCGTCAAGGCCCATCACCGATCCAAACAGATACAGCGGATAGACCACCACAATCAGCAGCAGCGCGATGACAAAATAGATCTGTAAGCGGGCGAACGAGATAAACATCTACCGGCCTCCATCTATGCATATCCCCGTAAGTGGTTCCGGTTTTCGGATGAGAATATGCGCAAGTATAAAGTCTTGGTTGCCGGAGAGTTTAGAAGATACCAAGTTAATTATTTGAATACGCTACGTAATTTAAGATTCTTTTAGGGAAATGAAACAGTGTTCACGAGAAAAAGATGAGAAATTCTACTCATTTCAGAGTCTCCTAAAAATTTAACAGATTGTAAACATGCAACCTATCGGTAAAGATATCACCAGAAAAATTCATTAAGGAATTTGACTGAATTGTGACATCTGCCTAATTAGCCTCAACGTAAATTTGGGGTAGTTGGGAAATGAAATCCTATTTTGTAGCTGGCGTCGTAGCATCCAGCATTCTCTTGGCCGGTTGCGGCACAGTTGTTCGCGGCACATCTGAAGACATCAAGATCGATGTAAAGCCAGCGAACGCGAAAATCACATCAACAACAGCGCATACTTGTGTTGGACCTTGCGTGATCAACGTTCCACGTAAAAAAGAATTCACTCTGACTGCATCTGCACCGGGCTACCAGTCTCAGGTTATCGATGTTCAGACCCGCGTCAGCGGCAAAGGTGCAGCTGGCATGGCTGGCAACATTATCCTTGGTGGTGTTGTTGGAGTGGGCGTTGACGCAGTAACAGGCGCAACTCTGGATCACTATCCAAACCCGGTTACTTTCAATCTCAAGCGCGGCAAAGGCTCCCGTAAGCTGACCCCTGCTGAGATCAAACTGATGAACAAGGCGAAAACCCCGACTTCTTAATCGGGCAACGTCAGTGAGGGGCATCGGATCAGACCATGCCCCTTACATTCAACAGCTCCATGAGAGCACAAGCAGCACATGACCTTGGCTCATCCAAATAAGGTCCTCTCCCAAAATGCCCTGCCCACCACTCCCTCCTTGATTTTCAGCAGCAACTAGAGGACTCTCCCTCCTGCAATCAGGAGTTCCAATGGCCGCCCCTCAGGACGCAGAGCGTGTGCCTCTTATCGAGGCCCGAAATATCTCAGTCACCAAGCAAGGGCGCCAGCTCTTTCACGCCTATTGTTTCAAGCTGTATGAAGGCGATAAACTGTGCCTCCGCGCCCCTTCCGGTCGGGGCAAATCGGTTCTCCTGCGCATTCTCGCAGGGCTGGATAAACCGGAGGCAGGCGAGCTGCTCTTCAACGGCGTCTCTTACACAGCAGGCGGGCGAACACAGCTCCACAAACAACTCAACTGGCTCCCTCAACGCGTGAGCCCTCTGGCAGACCATATTCACGAGGCCTTGCAGGCACCGTTTGAGCTGCAAGCCAACCACAAACACAAGCCATCAGATACTCAGATGCTTCAGGCTCTCACAGCAGCGGGCCTGCCCAACACGGCACTCAATCAGGCGACCAGCAGCCTTTCCGGCGGCGAACGTCAACGCCTCGCACTCGCCCGCGCGTTGCTTCTGCAACGCCCTTTATGGATTGCAGACGAACCCACAGCAGCCCTCGACACAGCCCATGCCCTCGCCTGTGGTGACCTGCTGATGGAAAGCACCGGGACACTGCTGGCTGTCACCCACGACGCCCACCTTCAAAGCAAGATTGATCAGGTAATTGAACTGCCCGAACCAGCACAGCCAGGCTCACAGGAGCGCGTGCAATGACCTCAAATGTCGCGTGGAGTGATCTGGCTCTCTTTTATCTCATAGCAATCATCCCACTGTCCCTGCTCTGGACCATGGGCCTGAGGGACCTTTCACGGGATCTGGCAATATCCATTGCCCGCATGAGCATTCAGCTGCTTGTCATCGGTTTCTATCTGCAAACCGTCTTCGATCTGGACAATCTGGCCCTCAACCTGCTCTGGCTGGTCGCCATGGCAACCATTGCCGCAATCACCTCCGCTGGCCGCGCACAAATGCCCCGCCTCAAATCAACAGCCCCGCTCACGGCAGCTATACTCATTGCCATGCTGCCAGTGCTGCTGATGTTCATCGTAATCCTCAGCCGCCCTGTGCCGTGGTACTCCGCGCAGGTCACCATTCCAATCGCCGGCATGCTGCTCGGCAACGCTCTGGGTTCACTGGTCATCGCCCTGCGCCGGTTCAACTTGAGAACACCGGAAGATAAGGAACACATCGAGCTGCTCACCACCATGGGAGCGACCAAACTGGAAGCCCGGCGAACACTCGTCAAATCCTCCCTGCGCGCAGCCGCCTCCCCCGTTATCGCCAGCATGGCAACACTGGGACTGGTCTCACTGCCGGGAATGATGACAGGTCAGATTCTCGGCGGCTTCAACCCGATCGAGGCGGTCCAGTACCAGATCGCCATCATGCTCGGCATCTCCGCCACCCAAACCCTCGCCATCATCCTCGCCCTCCGCTTCACCATCTACATGGAACCAGAGTACGAGTGATCAGAGACAAAGAGCCTTACACCAGCAATTCTTGGCCATCAGCGATCTTGCGGGAGGGGTGAGCTTTTTCGGTCTGATGGAATGAGCCAACATACGGGCAATTACTTTGTGACAGTCTGCCTGTGTATCGTCGAAGACGCGGTTCCGGGCACCTGAGGCTATAAGTAAGTCAATAACTTACCATAGGAGGGGATCAAGTTTACCCTTATGCGTTGCAGGAACTCCGATCAAAGTAGGAGGCTTAAATCAGCTCTTCTTGGCCCATAAGACGCTTGGCCGCGGCACGGGCTTCTTCGGTGATGGTGGAACCGGCGAGCATGCGGGCGATCTCTTCGTGTCGGTCACCCTCGGCGATCTCAGTCACACGTGTCGCAACACGGTCCTTCTCCACCTCATCCTTACGGATCAGGAAGTGACCATTGGCACGTGCAGCCACTTGCGGTGCATGCGTCACTGTCAGCACCTGAACACTGTTCGCAAGGCGGGCAAGACGTACGCCAATCGCTTCAGCCACGGCACCGCCAACACCCGTGTCGATCTCATCAAACACCAGCGTCGGAGACGAGCCTTTATCTGCCAGCGACACCTTCAGCGCCAGCAGGAAGCGGGAGAGTTCACCACCAGAGGCAACCTTGAACATAGGCCCCGGACGAGTACCCGGGTTGGTCTGCGCCCAGAACTCGACAGTGTCGATACCGGACGGCCCGCGCTGCTCAACATCACTCTCGATATTGATGATAAACCGCGCCCGTTCCAGCTTCAGAGCCGGAAGCTCAGCATGAACCGCAGCCTCAAGGCCTTTGGCAGCTTTCTGACGCTTCTTTGACAGCGCCGCCGCCAGCTTGTCATAGGTTTGCTTGGCAGCCTCTACAGCGCTTTCCAGCGCCTGCAATTTCTCTTCACCTGCATCCAGATCGGAAAGGTCACCTTCCATCTGGGCCCGCAGTTTAGCAAGGTCATCCGGCTGCACGGAATACT
>NZ_LCWX01000243.1:120304-125558 GCF_001431305.1 Pseudovibrio sp. POLY-S9 | reverse complement strand
CGCGCAGCGCCTGCTCCAAACCACCGCGCGCTTCCTCCAGCTGGTCCAGAGACCCGCCGATGGCTTCAACCACACTTGTCAGATAGTTCGGCGCCAGATCAACTTTACGCTCAAGACGGCGCAACAAACTGGAAAGCTCAGGGATTGGAGAGGCTGGTCCGTCAAGTGCCTCATAGCCCTCGCGCAGATCGCCTGCAATCTTCTCCACCTGCATCATATCCTGACGACGCAGAGCAAGCTCGTTCTCTTCTCCGTCACGAGGATCAAGCGCGCTCAGCTCATCAGCACTGGAGCGTAGATAATCCGCCTCACGGCGGGCTTCTTCAATGCGCGCAACATGATCTTTCAGGGCCTTCTCGGCAGTGCGAACCGCTTTCGCGCTCTGCCCCACCTTTGCAGCATCACCTTCCAGCCCGCCAAAGCTGTCCAGCAGCTGACGATGGCTCTCAGGATCAATCAGGGCGCGGTCATCATGCTGTCCATGAACCTCAACCAGCAATTCTCCGATCTGCCGCAGCAGACCAGCACTCACGGGCGAGTCATTCACAAACGCACGGGTACGTCCATCAGACGCCTGAACACGGCGCAAGATGATGTCGCTGTCGTGCTCTAATTCATTTTCCTGAAGAAGGGTGCGCAGAGGATGGACCATTGGAACGTCGAAAACCGCGCTCACCTGACCGCGGTCCTGACCATGCCGAACCAGTCCGGCGTCTCCCCGCCCACCAAGGGCGAGGCTTAAACTGTCGAGAAGAATAGACTTACCTGCACCGGTTTCACCCGTCAGAACACTCATGCCGTCGCTGAAATGCAAATCCAGCTTATCAATGAGAACGATATCCCGAATAGAAAGCGATGCCAGCATGGTAGTCTAGGAAACTCCGATTCCTTGAAAGGCTTAAAGGAGTTTCATATCCCCAAATGCCCTGCTAAGCCAGCTGCCTTTGTTCTCATGTGGCTCCAGACCGCCCTTTTTCAAAAGAGAAAATGCATCTTTGTACCACTGGCTCTGCGGGAAGTTGTGTCCCAGCACCGCTGCAGCTGTCTGTGCTTCGTTCGTCACACCAAGTGCATAATAGCTTTCGGTCAGACGATAGAGCGCTTCTTCAACGTGACGGGTGGTCTGATAATTGCTCACCACAGTCTTGAAGCGGTTGATAGAGGCAAGGTAGTTACGGCGTGCCAGATAGTAGCGGCCAACTTCCATTTCCTTACCAGCCAGCTGATCTTCCGTCGCGCGGATACGCTGACGAGCCTGCTTGGTGTATTCAGAATCTGGGTAACGCTGAACAACTTCACGCATTGCATCCAATGCTTTGGCGGTCACAGCCTGGTCACGACCCACATCTGGGATCTGACGGAAGTAGGACTCACCAATAATGAAGAGCGCGTAGGCGGAATCATCGTTACCAGGATAAAGCGAGGTAAAGCGCTCAGCAGCAGAAATCGCTTCAGGATACTTACCCATTTTGAAGTTCAGGTAAGCAATGTTGATCAGCGATTTACGCGCGAATTCGGAGTAAGGATAGATGCGGTCAAGCTCATAGAACTTTTTCGCAGACGCTTGAACGTCGCCAGATGCACGAAGAGCCAAAGCCTCATTGAACATCACTTCCGCAGGAGTTTCATCCAGCGCAAGATCATCAACATCATCCTTGGTTGCACAGCCCGCAATAACGAGTGCCATCGCCAAAGAGGTATATCTAATCGCTCTTTTGAGGCGATTAGCCCCCAAAGCAGTCCCGGCAGCATCTGAACGCAGCAATGTTTCCGACTCCTATCGTGTTGGGATTCGGGTAAAATCCCTCCCAGTTCACGCTTCTATCTCAATGTTTGGATAACGTCACGTAGTACCACAGCATTTGCCTCGAATTTATGTCGGAATAGAGGCAAAAACCGTTGAATAACTATTTTAGCCTCAGGAGACGTTAGGGCCAAATGCTGCAGCCTGCAGTCCGCCTATCAACTCGGCATGACCTTTTTCGCGTGCATGACGATCTACCAGAGCAACATCAGCTTCGACAATTTCAAAAGCATCCGGGTTCTTGAAAAGCTCCACAAGGATACAGTGATTCATACGGTGACCGCCTTTGTAAGAGCGGTACTCGCCCAAAATAGGCAGACCAGCAAGAGCAAGATCACCGATCGCATCAAGGCTTTTGTGACGTACGAATTCGTTTGCCCAACGTGTTCCTTCAGGGTTCAGAACGCGATCACCGTCAAGAGCGACGGAGTTCTCTAAGGAAGAGCCCATGGCAAAGCCAAGCTTCCAGAGTTTCTCAACATCCTGCACGCTGCCAAAGGTACGGGCACGGGAAATCTCATCACGGAAGTAATCAGGTGTCAGGTCAAACTTGAGCTGCTGACAACCAATTTTCTCATGATCAAAATCGATGGTGATGTCAAAACGGGTGCCGTCAAACGGGTTGAGTTCACACCACTGATCACCGGAAACGTAACGAACTTTTTCTTTGATACGGATAAAGCGACGCTTTGTGCCGAGCGTTTTCAGACCAACGCGGTCGATAGCTTCAACGAATGCTTCGGAGCTACCATCCATGATTGGCATCTCAGGTCCGTCAATGTAAGCGGTCACATTGTCAACGCCCATACCGCGCAGAGCAGCCATCAGGTGCTCAACGGTAGAGATGCCGCTGTCATGAGGATCACCAAGTACGGTGCACAAAGATGTTGCAGTGACTTCCTTCCAGTTTGCTTCCGTCTGCACGTAGCCACCCTTGGTGCTACGATGGAAAACAATGCCGGAGTTCGCGTCTGCTGGGTGAAGTGTAATGGAAGCTGGACCGCCAGAGTGAACCCCAATACCATTCAAGGTTACACTGTCCGCAAGCGTTGTCTGTTTTTCGACACGCATTCCCATATTGTTCCAGCCTTTATCATTCCGCTCCAGGTACATACTGAACCTCACGAGCCACTACTTTCGAATACCCTCTGCGGGTTGGCTGGAACATAGCTCTTGGAGCTTACCAAATAAAATAAAGCTTTATTACGGTTTGTAACGTCCTGAAAATTTTAGGTACATTTACCGACAATTCCATTTAAAAACGCAAAGCAGCAACCCGGAAAAATCCGGATTGCTGCTCGAGAGGCGCGAGTTCTGTTGATAATCAGGTGGCTTGGCGGCGCAGGAACGCCGGGATTTCCAACTGATCATCTTCGATCATTTGTGAGCGTGCAGGCGCAGGGCGTCCACCAGCGTCCAGAGTCCCGGCTGCACCGTGATTCTGAGGCTCGGTTGGACGAGGCGCTGCTGGCTGGCGTGGAGCCTCAGCAAACGCATCTGCCTGTACTGGCTCATGGTGCTCCATGTGCTCGTCTTCACGGCGGCCAAGACCACCAGTCAGACGGCGTAGAAGACCCATTGGGCGACGCTCTTCTTCCATGTGATGCTCATCATGCTCTTCAACCTGCTGGGCCATAGTGGCTGGTGCTGGCTGAGGAGTTGCAGATGCCGGCTGTGGTGCAGGCGCTGCAGCAGGAGCATCCGTGCGCGCACGAATTTCACGCTGTGCAATTGGCGGAAAGTCTTCAACACGTGGCATACGTGTCTGAGGCTCTACCTTTTGTGCAACAGGTGGAATAAATGGCTCAGGAATATTGGTAGGCTCATCAAAAGCCTGCGTTGGTTCCTCAAGTGCATCATATTCCTGCACAGGCTCATAACGACGAGACTGATAAGGAGAAATTTCCACTTCCGGGTCAGTTGCAACAGCAACCGGCTCAGAGTGCATAAGTGTTTCGGCTGCTGCGGAGCCCATCGCGCGCATCGCACGAACTGGGGTGGGTGCAGGAGCTACTTCTACCGGCGCAGCTACCGCTGGACTGGGCGTAGGCGTAGTAGCGCTCTGCAGACGCTCTGTGAGTTCAGCCATACGAACCTCTGCAGGAGAGATATCTTCACGCAGCTCTTTGTCGATGCCGGTGGCAACAACAGAAACGCGGATAATACCGTCCAGAGATTCATCGAAGGTCGCACCAAGAATGATGTTCGCTTCTGGGTCTACTTCCTCGCGGATACGAGTTGCAGCTTCATCAACTTCAAACAGCGTCAGGTCGTTACCACCAGTGATGGAGATAAGCAGACCGCGCGCGCCCTTCATGGAAGTCTCGTCAAGCAGCGGGTTCGCAATCGCAGCTTCAGCAGCCTGAATGGCACGCTGTTCGCCGGACGCTTCACCGGTACCCATCATCGCTTTACCCATGCCACGCATTATGGAGCGTACATCAGCAAAGTCGAGGTTGATGAGACCTTCTTTGACCATCAGGTCAGTGACGTTCGCAACACCGGAATACAGCACCTGATCAGCCATGGAGAAGGCGTCAGCAAAGGTGGTCTGTGCATTCGCAATGCGGAACAGATTCTGGTTTGGAATAACAATAAGAGTATCAACATTACGCTGTAACTCTTCGATGCCGGCTTCGGCAACACGCATACGTCTGGACCCTTCAAACTGGAAGGGTTTGGTAACCACACCGACGGTCAGTATACCTTGTTCACGCGCAGCTCGAGCAACAACTGGCGCAGCACCGGTACCGGTGCCACCACCCATACCCGCGGTGATAAACACCATATGCGAGCCGGACAGGTGATCGTTGATCTCGTCAATAACTTCTTCTGCAGCAGCTGCACCAACTTCAGGCTGGGAACCAGCGCCCAAGCCTTCAGTAACAGCAACGCCCATCTGGATAACACGCTCAGCCTGGCAAAGAGCCAATGCTTGTGCATCCGTATTAGCAACAACAAAGTCACAGCCCTGAAGACCGCTCGTTACCATGTTATTTACGGCGTTTCCGCCACCGCCACCAACACCGAATACGGTGATCCTGGGCTTCAATTCCTGAATATCAGGCATTTTCAGGTTGATTGTCATATTAACCTCGCGACCCTAATAACATGCCCGAAGTCGGGCATGTCGTTCTTCCTCTCGTGCGTCCGCCGCATCTGGCGAAACTCGTGATAGTGGGGGTTATGCGATCCCCACTAGAAACTTTCTCTAATCCACTGACCAACCCGAGCCAGATAGCTCCCGCGACCCTTAAGGCCACGGCGTTGGTGCCGGGGTTCGAATTGCTCAATCTGTGCAACCTGCGGATAAATCAGCAGGCCCACAGCTGCCGAGAACGCCGGACCCTTGGCTTCCTCTGGCAAACCGGAAATACCCAGTGGACGCCCCAGACGCACACTGCGTCCAAGAATGCGTCGTGCCGTTTCAGAAAGGCCAGTCAACTGACT
>NZ_LCWX01000243.1:116115-120210 GCF_001431305.1 Pseudovibrio sp. POLY-S9 | reverse complement strand
GCCCCCGCCTGTCAGCACAACACGTTTACCCACTCGGCCTGCAAAACCAGAAGCGACAATCCGGTCTCGCACCATCTCCAATATCTCTTCAACGCGCGGGCGAATAACCCGCGTCAGCATCGCCCGGGGGATCTGCGTTGGCAGATCGCCATCCGTATCCACGGGCGGCACCTGAATAAAATCACGGTCGTCCACCACACTTGGCAGCGCAGACCCATGTAAAACTTTCAAACGCTCAGCAGCTTCCATCCGTGTGGAGAGCGCACGCGCCACGTCCATGGTGACGTGATTACCGCCAACAGCCAGCGCATCCAGATGCACCATCTGACCATCAACAAAAATCGAAAGCGTGGTTGTGCCACCACCCATATCAATACAGGCAACACCCAACTCAATCTCGTCTTCTACCAGCGTGGAAAGGCCTGCTGCGTAAGGCGTCGCAACCAGTGACTCCACTTGCAGGTGTCCACGCTCAATACAAAGCTCCAGATTACGCACCGGCGGTACTTCTGCAGAAACCACCTGCATGTCCACGCCTAGCTTGCGGCCCATCATACCGCGCGGATCACGAATGCCGCGGTTGCCATCCAGCCCGTAGGAGATCGGCAGCGCATGCATCACCGCCCGCCCCTCAGTCGCCGTATGGGTAGACCCGGCAGCCAGCACACGCTGAATATCGGCCTCAGTCACACCTTCAGTTCCAAGCGGCACAGTGGCGGAGAAAATCTCGCTCTGCAGACGACCACAGCTGACAGTCACCAGCAGCGTTTCCACCATCACACCGGCCATACGCTCGGCCTGATCAACTGCGCGGCGGATCGCCTGCTCAGCCTGATCCATGTCCACAACAACGCCGGACTTCATGCCTGCAGACGCCTGATACCCGTATCCCAGCACCTCAATGCCATGCGAACGGCCCGGCATCAGGTCTTCCTCGTCACCAGGCACCAATTTCGCGATAATACAGCACACTTTCGTGGAGCCGACGTCCAGCACAGAAACCACAACAGATCTGCGGCTCGGCAAAGGCCGCATCCGCGGCAGAAAAATCACGTTCTTATTCGAGCTCATGTGTCCCTCCCGGAGTTGGAGGGCGTACCCCGTTGCTCGATGGTGGTTTTGCGGCGAATGGCAGCGTCATCCGAAAGACGCACCACAACGCGATCCTGCAAACGCAGGTCCACCGCGACGATATCGCGGGAGAGCAAACCACCTTGATCATCTAGCTTCTTAAGTTCCGCCAGCGCATCGCCAACATCAAATTCTGGCAGACGCACTGTAATTCCGTTTTCCAGGGCAAGATCCCAGCGTCGCTCTGAGCGCAGCTTTGCAGCGCGCACCCGGGCACGGATACCTGGGAAATTGTCCAGCTCGCTCATAATCTCACCAGCACGCAGCTGCGCACCGTGATTGACCACGCGAAGCAAATTCGCATAACGGCCATCCACCTCATCGGTGATGACCTCGCCTTTTTTGGTGATGACAGACGTAATGTCCCCACGCTGCCAGAGCGCATAAGGCTCTTGCTCTTTGATCATCACACGTAGCGTACCGGGGTAGAACTTCTGGATGGCCGCATTCCGGATCCAGGCAATACCTTCCAGACGCTCTTTCGCGTCAGCCGCATCAAACAACATCAAAGAAGGCCGTTCGTGAAGTTCAAGTGCTTCCAGCACCTGAAACTCGGTAACACGCTGCAAACCTTCCATTTTGATCTCGTTCACCGCGAAACCGACGGAGGATGTAACTGATTCGCTCACATTACGGGCGTGTCCACCCAGCGTAATGCCATAAGCAGCGGACAATGCAAGGAAGCCAAAAGCGCCCGCAGTTGGTGCCCAGGATGGGATAAGTGCAAAAAATCCAGTGACCCCCCAAGCGGGTCTCTGGTGCAAACGCGATACGCCACGACTTCTGAAGCGATAGCTCCAGATGCCTGTGCGTTCCCGCAATGCATCAAATTTTGCCTTTATCTTCCGCAACTTGCGTCCTCCACGATCCAACTCACCAATTCTTGGAAATCATGTCCGGCATGTGCCGCGATTTCCGGGAGCAGTGATGTTGGCGTCATGCCGGGTTGAGTGTTCACCTCAAGACAAATCAGTTCTCCTAGGCCACCGGGTCCTTCGTTAAAACGGAAGTCGGCGCGTGTAACGCCGCGACACCCCAGAGCCTGATGTGCCTTGAGACTTGATTTTTGTATTTCTTGGTAAACAGATGGTAAAATTTCCGCAGGAAGTATGTGTTGTGAACCGCCTGGGACGTATTTTGCATCATAATCGTAATAAGTGTGACCCAGCGGTACAATTTCTAGTACCCCTAACGCCACATCACCCATCACCGCGCACGTCAATTCGCGGCCTGGGATGTAACGCTCGACCATGAGCAAATCACCATACTGCCAATCTTCGCGTGTCAATTCCTGCGGAGGATGCTCTTGCCCCTCCTTCACAATCAGCACACCGAAGGACGATCCTTCGTTGATTGGCTTGATCACATAAGGCGGCTCCATCACATGACGGCGCGCAGCATCAGCGCGACTGGCCACAATGGCATTGGCAACCGGAACACCGGCAGCCTTCATCACGGCCTTCGCCTTTTCCTTATGCATGGCAAGCGCAGACGACATCACCCCGGAATGGGTGTAGGGAATATCGAGCACTTCCAGAATACCCTGAATAGCTCCGTCTTCACCAAACGGCCCATGCAGCGCGTTGAATGCCACGTCCGGTTTCAGCTCCTGAAGCACAGCAGAAATGTTGCGGTCAACATCCACACGCGTGATCTGATAACCAGCCGCTTCCAGAGCGTCCGCACAGTCTTTGCCTGAAGACAGAGAAACAGGCCGCTCAGCAACCCATCCACCCATCAAAACTGCAACATGCTTGGTCATCACAAAACCCAATCCTGATTTAAACGCCTAAAACAACACGTGAACGGAATTAGCCCGCTTTACCCAAAAACGGCTCAATCGCCGCTCCGTCCACAAACGCCCCAAGACGCTTGATTTCCCATTCCAGACGCGTCCCTGTCTTTGCCAGAGCATCCCGGCGAACGGTCTCGCCAAGCATTTCCAAATCATGAGCGGTAGCGTCTGCAACGTTCAACATAAAGTTGCAGTGTAATTCCGACATTTTTGCGCCGCCGATCTGCAATCCACGACATCCAGCCGCATCAACCACCTTCCAGGCACTGTTGCCGTCAGGATTTTTGAAAGTGGAACCACCGGTTTTCTCGCGAATGGGCTGTGCTTTCTCACGATGAGCAACAACTTCAGCCATTTCTGCGCGAATCTCGTCTTCACTCTGCGCAAAACCTTCAAACACCGCACTGGTAAAAATCAGGTCCTTTGACGCAGAAGAATGGCGATACGCATAGCCCATTTCCTCATTGGAAAGAGTTAGGATTTCGCCGGATCGTGTCACCGCGTTAACGTTAACAACACGGTCCTTTGTCTCTGTCCCATGAGCCCCTGCATTCATGCGCAAGGCGCCACCAACAGCACCTGGAATACCGGTGTAGAATGCAAATCCACCCGTGCCCGTCTTGGCCGCTTCTTCCGCCAGCTTCTTGTCAGGAACGCACGCCCCTGCCCGCAACTTATGGCTGCCAAGGTATTCAACCTGCCCAAACCCGCGGATTGGCAGACGAATAACAACACCTTCAATGCCACCATCACGCACCAGCAAGTTGGAACCAAGCCCAACCACAGTCACCGGCACATCCTCTGGCAGTGCTTTCATGAACACAGCCAGATCTGCCTCATCAGCAGGCTGGAACATCAACTGCGCAGGACCTCCCACACGGAACCATGTCACAGCAGAAAGCAACTGGTTCGGGATCATGCGACCGCGAATGTCTTCGACAGCATCACCAAGAAGCGGCAGGAGATCAGGGTAACTTACAGTTTGGCTCATACAGTCTCTCCTTTGGGAGAGAGCGCTTCCAACTCTACAGGCAACTTGTAAGCCCACTGGGTAATGTTCCCTGCACCAAGGCAAATCACCAGATCACCCGGCTCCGCCAGCTCCGCAATCTTACCAGCCAGCTCATCAGGACCAGCAATGCTGTGAACCGAACGGTGACCACCAGCAC
>NZ_LCWX01000243.1:110256-116015 GCF_001431305.1 Pseudovibrio sp. POLY-S9 | reverse complement strand
CAGACCAGAGATCAGATCAGCCTGACCAGCCCCTTCAATCGGCTGCTCACCAGCCGCAAACACAGGTGTAATCACAACCTTGTCTGCATCATTGAAGCAGGCACAGAAATCTTCAAACAGGCTCTGCAGGCGCGTAAAACGGTGCGGTTGCATCACAGCAACCACCTTACCTTCAGCTGCTTCACGCGCCGCATGCAAGACGGACTTAATCTCAACCGGATGATGCGCGTAGTCATCAAAGAACTCTACGTCGTTCCAGGAGCCAGTGTGCGTAAAGCGGCGCTTCACTCCGCCAAAGCTTGCCAGCCCCTTGCGGATGTTCGCATCAGAAATACCGAGAGAATGCGCCAGAGCAATTGCAGCCGTCGCATTGGACACGTTGTGCAGACCCGGCATTGGCAGCACCAGATCTTTCAGCTCAGTTACCTTGTCCCCGCGGCGATCATGAATGATCACGGTGAAGATGGACTTGCCACCCTTGGTGGAGACATCAGTAAAGCGAACATCTGACTGTGGGTTGGTGCCGTAAGTGATGATGCGGCGGTCTTCAATCTGGCCCACTAGGCTCTGCACTTCTGGGTGATCCAGACACATAACCGCAAAGCCGTAGAACGGAACGTTCTCAACGAACTGGGCAAACGCAGCACGGACACCATCAAAGTCGCCGTAGTGATCAAGATGCTCAGGATCGATGTTGGTCACCACAGCAATATCAGCAGGAAGCTTGACGAATGTCCCGTCGGACTCGTCCGCCTCAACCACCATCCAGTCACCCTCACCCATGCGGGCATTGGTGCCGTAAGCGTTGATGATACCGCCATTGATAACAGTCGGGTCCATATGGCCAGCATCCAGCAGCGCCGCAACCATAGAGGTCGTCGTCGTCTTGCCGTGCGTACCGCCAATGGCAATCGCCTGCTTGAAGCGCATCAGCTCCGCCAGCATTTCAGCGCGGCGCACAACAGGCATGTTGTTTTCGCGTGCAGCCTTCAGCTCAACATTGCTGCCTTTGATTGCGGAAGAGATGACACAAACATCAGCGCCCTCAAGGTTCTCGGCAGCATGACCCACCATGACCTTGATGCCCTTATCACGCAAACGCTGCACATTTGCATTCTCAGACATGTCAGAGCCCTGAACACGGTAACCAAGATTATGCAACACCTCGGCAATACCGCTCATGCCAATGCCGCCGATACCGACGAAGTGTACTCCCCCAATGTCTACTGGCATTTTCATGAGGCAATCTCTTTCTGTTCAGTTGCCGGTGCAGCACCAACAAGTGTTTCGATCAGATCCGCGAGGCGCTGTACAGCTTCCGGCGCGCCCTGCGCCTGTGCTGCGTGTGCTGCCTGTGCAAGACGGCCCGGATTATCCATGAGTTCTTTCAGCTCACGGGCCAGTCGTTGCGGATCAAGTTCTTTTTGTGGGATCGGCCATGCGCCGCCTGCCTCAGCAAGCACATTCGCATTCATGCCCTGATCGTTATCAAGAGCACCCGGTAAAGGCACTAAAATTGAAGGACGCCCAATCGCTGCCAGCTCGCATACAGTACCAGCACCAGAACGGCTGATAACCAAATGAGCCGCCGCAATGCGCTCAGGCAAATCCGTAAAGAAGGACGCCACCTGCGCGGCAACACCCATCTCGCGATAAGAGCTTTCAAGCCCCTCCAGATCTTCAGGGCGAGCCTGCTGCACAACGACCAGCTGCTCGCGATCTTCCGGCGCCATCAGCTTCAACGCAGCCGGCAAAATCTGAGAGAATACACGCGCTCCCTGCGAGCCACCAAACACCAGCAGATGAAAAGCGCCGCCTTTTTCAGGTGCGTTATAAGTCTGACCACACACCGCAATCACATTGTCACGCAGTGGATTGCCGGTCATCGTCGCTTTAGCAGCCAGATCAGCAGGCAGTGTTTTCAGCGGAAAACTGGTCGCAACCGCACTTGCACCCTTGGCCAGCATCCGGTTCGCCCGACCCATCACAGCATTGGCTTCATGCAAAATGGATGGAACGCTTAAGAGACGGCCAGCAAACATTGGCGGAAAGGTCGGATACCCGCCAAAGCCAACAATCGCAGCAGGTTTAGCTGCGCGGATTGCTTTCATGGCCTGCAACGTACCCAAGCCAAGTTTGATTGCTGTCTTGGCAAGAGAAATCGGGTTCTTGCCGCGAATGGTATCGCTTTTGACCAGATGCACGTTATCTGCCGGAAACGCGCTGCCATACTTGTCTGCGCGACTGTCCGTGATCAGCTCAACACCATACCCACGGCGCTTCAGCTCACAGGCCAGCGCTTGTGCAGGAAACAGGTGACCACCCGTTCCTCCAGCAGTGAGCATAATCTTTGGCTTCATTTCACTCTCCGACACAGGCAAAACTCTTTTAGGCAGGCTGCACAGGGGCAGCACGGGTAACGGTAATAATCGGGTTCTTACGCGGTTGCGGACGTTTGCGTGTCAGCGCCAGCACAAAACCCATCGTCAGGGAAATCGCCATCAACGACGACACACCTGATGAGATCAATGGAAGGGTCATTCCCTTCGCAGGCATTAGATTGAGGTTCACCGCCATGTTGATAGTGCTTTGCAGGCCAAACATGACGATAAGACCGGAAGACGCCAGACGGCCAAACGGATCCTGATCCTGCGTCGCCATGTAAAGACCACGCAGCACAACGAATGCAAAAACGGTCACCAGCACCACACAAACGATGATGCCGTATTCTTCAGCAGCCACCGCAAAAATGAAGTCCGTATGGCTATCGGGCAAAATTCGTTTCACCGTACCTTCACCCACACCACGACCTAGCCACCCCCCGGCAATGAAGGAGTCGATCGCTTTATCGATCTGGTAGGTGTCACCGGAAGACGGATCCAGGAAACGCATGATACGCCCGCGAACGTGCGGCAGATACGTAAAGCCCGCAGCAACGCCAAGAATACCCATGATCCCAAGCGGCACAATCGCCAGCCAGGACAACCCGTTCAGGAAGAACAGCGCAAACAGAACAATGGTCAGCAGCATGGTCTGTCCAAAGTCAGGCTGCGCCACGAGCATGGCGGCCACAATGCCAAACAGAAGAATGGAGATCAGCTGCCCCGGAATGTCCTGGGCTTTACGCCCCTCAGACAACAGAAACGCAATGATCACCACCAGCACTGGCTTGATAAACTCTGACGGCTGAATGGAAATACCAAACAAGCTCACCCAGCGCCGCGCACCTTTAATGTCAGACCCGAAAAACAGCGTGCCCAACAGCAGCACCAGCATCACGCAGAACACCACCAGTGCCACCCGGCGTATATAGCGTGGTGAAAGCGCTGAAACGCCCAGCATCACGGCAGCGCTTGGAATAAGGAAAAGCGCCTGCTTCTTCACAAAGTAGAAGCTCTCAAGCCCAAGGCGTTCAGCAACAGGAGGGCTCGCGGCAAGAGACAACACCAAACCAGACACCATCAGCGTGAAGATGCCGATCAGCATGTAACGATCAATCGTCCAGAGCCATTCTGCAAATGCACTGCGATCCGTACGTGATACCATCAGCGTGCTCCCTCACCCTTCAGCATTTTGGCAGCAGCAACTGCCGCGCTCACAAATGCATCCCCGCGAACTTCAAAGCTCTTGAACTGGTCAAACGAGGCGCAGGCCGGAGACAGCAAAACCACCGCTTCACTGCCTTTGTCCCGTGCAGCATCTTGCGCCGCTGCCTCAACAGCCAGCTCCAAAGAGCTAAACTTGTGCGCCTCAACAGCCCTGGCAAGCTCTTGCTCAAACTCTTCCGCCGCTTCCCCAATCAGGTAAGCCTTCACGACTTTCGGGAAGTAGGCTTTAAGCGAAGAAATCCCGCCCGCCTTCGGACGACCACCAGCAATCCAATAAATCCGGTCAAACGCTGCCAACCCGTGAGCAGCAGCTTCTGCATTGGTCGCCTTGCTGTCATTCACAAACAATACCTTGCCTGCTTCAGCAACCAGCATCAAACGATGCGCAAGACCCGGGAAGGTCGCAAGCGCGGCTGCAATCTCATCAAGTTCCAGCCCAAGTGCTGCACAAACCGCAACAGCAGCAGATGCATTCTGCCCGTTATGAGAGCCACGCAAAGTGTTGGAGGAAGACAGGTCAGCCACAACCACCTGCTCTTCATCAAAAACCTCAAAGACCTTACCGTCTTCAGCGTAAACGCCAAACTCGACAGGCCCGAGACAAGAGATCAGCTCAACCGGCTCACCGCTTTCTGCACGGCGCTGCGCAATAGCTGCACTGAATTCATCATCCACGCCAACAACAGCAAGACGCGCTGCTTTAACGATCCGCTCTTTGATGGACGCGTAATTCTCCATGTTCCCATGCCGGTCCAGATGGTCCGGCGACAGGTTCATCATTACCCCGATATCCGGCACAAGACTTGGCGCAAGATCGATCTGATAGGAGGAGACCTCAACCACATAGACGCGATCCTCGGAAAACTCTTCAAGATCCAGAACCGGACGGCCAATATTGCCCCCCATCTGAACATCCATGCCGCATTCTTTAAGCACATGCGAAATCAGAGCAGTCGTGGTGGATTTGCCGTTGGTACCAGTGATGGCAACAAACGGTGCCTCTGGACAAACCGCTTCCCGCTCATTCACGAAAAGCTCCACATCCCCAATCACCGGAATACCAGCTTGTCTCGCCCGCTCCACACTCCAGTGCGGCGTCGGATGCGTCAGCGGAACACCCGGAGCAACAACCAGCGCTGCGTAGCGGGACATATCCGCCTCACGCAGGTCAATGGCAGCAAGCCCGTATTCTTCAGCCGTGGCAACACTGGCCTCATTATCGTCCCACACATCAACGCGAGCCCCACCAGCCTCAAGCGCACGCGCAGTCACAAGCCCGGACCCTCCGAGCCCGAACAATGCGACTTCTTTGCCTGCAAGATGACGGATAGGGATCATGTGCCGAACCTCCTAGCGCAGCTTCAGTGTGGCAAGACCAACAAGGGCCAGCACAACAGCAATGATCCAGAAACGAATAACCACCTGGCTCTCAGTCCAGCCCAGGTGCTCAAAGTGGTGGTGAATTGGCGCCATGCGGAACACACGCTTGCCAGTCAGCTTGAACGACGCCACCTGCACAATCACAGAAACCGCTTCCAGCACAAACAGACCACCGATGATCGCCAGAACAATCTCGTGCTTGGTCGCAACAGCAATCGCCCCCAGCATACCGCCCAGAGCAAGAGAGCCTGTGTCACCCATAAAAATCGCAGCAGGTGGAGCGTTGAACCATAAGAACCCAAGCCCAGCCCCAATCACCGCACCACACACAACAGCAAGCTCACCAGTGCCCGCCACATGGTGGATCTGCAGATAGCTGGAGAACACAGCATTACCAGTCAGGTATGCGACCAGACCAAACGCGGCAGCAGCAATCATCACCGGCACAATTGCAAGACCATCCAGACCATCAGTCAGGTTCACCGCATTGCCCGCGCCAACAACAACAAAGGCAGCGAATGGGATGAAGAACAGACCAAGGTTCAGCGTCAGCTCTTTAAAGAACGGAAAACCGATGCTGGTGGAAAATGGCTCGGCATCCAGAAGCGTCACCGCAAAAGCCGCAAGACCCGCAATCAGGAACTCAAGACCCAAACGCGCTTTACCGCCAAAGCCTTTGTGCGAAGACTTGGTGACTTTCAGATAGTCATCATAAAAACCAATGAGGCCAAAACCGACAGTCACACCCAGAACAATCCAGGTGTAGGGATT
>NZ_LCWX01000243.1:104847-110164 GCF_001431305.1 Pseudovibrio sp. POLY-S9 | reverse complement strand
GCGAAGGTCAGCCCACAACAGCGTCGCAACAATCATCCCGGAAAGGATCATCAGGCCGCCCATGGTAGGCGTACCCTTTTTTGTCAGCAGATGGCTCGCAGGCCCGTCTTCACGAATTGGCTGTCCATGTCCCTGACGCGAACGCAGCGCATCAATGATGCGTGGGCCAAACAGGAACACAAACAACAAAGCAGTCATAATCGCGCCGCCGGTACGGAACGTAATGTATTTAAAAACATTCAGCGCAGACAGGGAAGGATAAACCTCTGAAAGCTCCGCCAGCAAATATAGCATTTAGTCAACCTCAGGACTTACCGGTTGCAGCCGGTTCAGGAAAACGTTTCTTCAAGGCATCCACAAGTGGACCCATACGGGTTCCAAGGGAGCCCTTTACCATCACGATGTCGTTGGGACGCACTTCCGACAACAGGTCTTTTTCCAGTTTGTCGGAGGTCTCTGAATAGGCGCCTCTGGTCTGTGCAGGCAACAGGTCCCAGAGCACCTTCATGTGAGTACCCACACAATAAACCACGTCGATCTTTGCGCGCTCCAGTTCACGCGCAAGGTCTGCGTGCAACTTGTCGGAATCTGCACCTAATTCGAGCATATCTCCCAATACGGCGATGCGACGGCCATTCTTCGCAACGGGCAGACCAGCCACCAGATTGATCGCAGCGCGCATACTCGCCGGGTTGGCATTATAGCTCTCGTCAACAAGCAACGCCGTGCCACCATTCACATCAAGAACGGTCTGCGCACCACGCCCTTTCGGCGCAGACATTTCTGCAAGGGCCAGACCAGCAAACGCAAGATTGGCCCCCAGCTCCATAACCCCGGTCAGCACGCCCAGTGAGTTGATCACATGGTGTGCACCCGGAGCGCCGATCTTGTAGGAAATCTCCTGCCCGAGAATATTGGCATTCAGACAAGAACAATCAGGGTTTGCAGCCACTTTTTTGGCAATGGACTGAGCGCCCGGCTGCATACCAAAGCTGACAATGTTCCGCACCCCGGCCACAGCTGCCAGATAACGAAGCAAGTCATACTGGCGGTTATCCCGGTTCAGGATCGCCACACCACCCTTTTCGATGCCAGTGAAGATCTCAGCCTTCGCACGCGCGATATCTTCAACGGAGTTAAAGGCTTCCAGATGCACGGGCTCCACAGTGGTCACGATTGCCACATGCGGACGAACCATTTTCACCAGTGGCGTGATCTCACCGCGATGGTTCATACCAATCTCAAAGATGCCAAACTCAGTATCAGCATGCATACGCGCCAATGTCAGCGGCACACCCCAATGGTTGTTGAAGCTCGCCACAGGTGCATGGGTGATACCGGACTTTGACAGGCAGAGACGCAAAGCTTCTTTCGAGCCTGTTTTTCCAACAGAACCAGTAACCGCGATGATCCGCGCTTTCGAGCGCGCGCGCGCAGCCACACCAAGACGCTCCAACGCTTGAAGCACATCATCAACAGCCACATAGCGGCCACCTTCCGGCAGCTCAGCAAGCTTGTCACGCGCAACAACAGCCACAGCAGCACCAGCCTCAACAGCTGTTCCTGCGAACGCATGACCGTCAAAGTTCTCGCCCTTAATCGCGAAGAAGGCTTCACCGGGTTGGATCACCCGGCTATCAATGGAGATTCCGGTTATGTCATCACTCAGATCACCGTAAACATCCCCATCTACTGCCTCCAGAAAATCGTTAAGCAGCCACAGCGGCCCACGGTCTATTTCAGGCAGTTCAATCATTTGCCGCTCATATTCCGACTTAATGTCCGGGTCCAATAGGTTGATATGGGGGACGATAGTCCACTCAGGCTTGTCTATCGCTGACTTGAGCTTTGGTTTTTCTTCGGTTTTACGCTCAAAAGCAGCAGTCTCAGCCGTCTCAGCAGGTTCCTCAGAAGCAGGTAACCCACCTATTGCTTCTGTGCCGTCCTGCTCATCGGGTTGAGTGGACTGCGATACATCTTCCGTGACCTCCGGAGCAACCTCTTCAAGACCTTCATCCGCAAGAAATGCATCCGCATCCGCGTTTGGCGCCTCTTCCGGCTCAACAGCACTCTCTGCTGCGACTTCAGGCTTCTCTTCGGCTTCGGCTTCGGCTTCGGCTTCGGCTTCGGCTTCGGCTTCGATAGCCGCTAGGTCACCCAGCAGCTCGTCTTCAAGTGCATCCGGTGTATCTTCCGCCACATTGGGGAAGCCATCCTTGCCAAAATCAGGATCATGGCTCTCAACATCAGCCAGTTCCGCATCTGCAAGATCATCAGCGCCCAGAACATCTTCTTCCAGCGCCAGCCAGTCTTCTTCCTCTTGATCACGTGCATCATCAGGATTTTCCGGCAGAGTAGCTTCCAGCTCCTCAACACCAGCCTGCACCGCAGCCAACAGATCATCGTCATCGAGCGCTTCAGCAGCTGCCAGCTCATCACCTTCGTCAGCCAGCAGGTCCATCTCATCCAGATCAAGAGAGATCTCAGGCAGATCAGTCTCAGCAACAGGAGAGGCACCATTTTCAGCAGAAGCTTCTGCGAGCGCTTTCTGGATTTCTTCATGGTCAGAGAAAGGCAGAACTTCCGTTCCAACAATCTGCCCGGTTTCATGCCCCTTACCGGCCACACAAAGCACATCGCCTTCTTGCAGCATCTTCACCGCCTGGCGGATGGCAAGTGCACGATCCCCAATCTCAAGGGCCGCAGGACAAGCAGCAACAATCTCTTCGCGAATTTTATCAGGATCTTCCGTGCGCGGATTATCATCAGTCACAATGGAAACATCAGCAAGACGGGCAGAAATCTCGCCCATCAACGGGCGTTTACCCGCATCACGATCACCGCCACACCCCAACACACTGATCAAGCGACCAACCGCAAAGGGGCGCAAGGCTGCAAGCACATTCTCCAGCGCTTCCGGCTTATGAGCATAATCAACAAACACCAGAGCGCCGTTTTCACGTGTGCCCACATGCTCAATCCGGCCCGGCGCACCACGCAGCACGGTCAGCGCTTCAAGAACAGTTTGAAGCTCCACACCAGCAGAAATAGCCAGACCCGCGGCAATCAGGGCATTACTCACCTGAAAATCACCTGCCAACGGCAAGGCGACAGAAAACACACCCTCAGCCGTTTCCAGCTCAAGAACCTGACTGAAGCCCTCTGGCTGAACGCTAAGCACTTTCAGATCATCGCCAAAAACACCAGTCGTAAACGTCTTGAGGCCACGCTCTTCCGCAATCGCCAGAACGCGGTCAGCAAATTGCGTTTCCGGATCAACAACAACCACACCATCATCCGGCAACAAATCGCGGAACAAACGCAATTTTGCCTGAAGGTAGTCTTCCACCGTTGGGTGGTAGTCCATGTGGTCTCGGCCAAGGTTGGTAAAGCCAGCTGCAACAATGCGCACACCATCAAGACGATGCTGGTCCAACCCGTGACTGGACGCCTCCAGCGCAGCATGGGTAATCCCATCCTCTGCCAGACGCTTAAGGTCTTCATGCAAAGACACAGGGTCAGGTGTGGTCAAGCCGCCATAGCTCTGCCCTGTCGATGTGACAGTACCAATGGTTCCAAGACTAGCAGAAACCAGCCCGGCATATTCAAAGATCTGACGCACGAAAACAGCAACAGACGTTTTGCCCGCAGTGCCTGTCACAGCGACCATCTTCTCAGGTTGTTTGCCAGAGAAAGCAGCCGCCATCAAAGCAAGCTCCCGGCGCGCATCTTGTGCAGCGACCAGCGGAACCTGTTTGGCTTGCTTGCGGATATCATCAGAAATTCTATCCGCATCAATCAAAATGACAGCAGCACCAGCGTCTACGGCCTGCTCGATAAACTTCGCACCATCAACTTTCGCGCCCTTGAGAGCAGCAAAAACAAAACCGGGCTCCACTGCTCGACTATCAGCAGTAAGCCCCGAAATATTAAGAGTATCAACCCCGTCTGGCCCATCGCCCTCGGCGGAGATTATCTCTTGTTTTGTAAGGTCTTTAAGCAACATAGCGTCGATATGTCCGGCCTATGAGACATGAATGTGGCAAACCAGATTTGGAGAACAATTGTCTTCATATTTCCCCAAAATCTCCGTGTATTGCCTCATTCAATTCTCCTGTTTAGTTCCGGTTCTGATAGGAAACCGGAATTGTTTCTGCGTCATCTGCGAAATCAGGCACTACGCCGAGCATTGGTGCAATTCTGCGGATAACAGATGCAGTGGTTGGCACAGCATTCCACCCTGCGGTGGAATAACGTTGCCCCTCCACTTTTTGCGGCTCATCCAAAACAATCAAAACGAGATACTCAGGATTGGACATCGGGAACGCCGACATAAAGGAGTTCAGATAAACACCTTCAGCATAACGGCCATTCACAACCTTCTGCGCTGTTCCAGTCTTACCGCCAACATCATAACCCGGCACAGCAGCACGCCGCCCGGATCCACGCAGGACATTTTCACGGTTGAGATACCGAAGGATCTCGCTGGTTTCTGGTTTCAGAACCTGTTGAGCAAGCTTGTCAGCGTCTTCCTCACTACGAGGCAGGAACGTTGGTTCAAGATACTTGCCGCCATTGACCAGAGTTGCACCCGCAACGGCCATCTGCAGCGGCGTTACACCCAAACCATGACCAAAAGAGATCGTCATTGCAGCAAGGTCATTCCACTTCGGTGGAAGCAGAGGCCGCGCAACGCCAGGAATCTCGGTCGTCATTTTCTGGGTCAGGCCAACCTTCTTCAGGAACGCCTTTTGCTCCTCAATGCCCGCTTTCTGCATGACTTTGATGGTGCCGATATTGGAGGAGTAAATGAAAACTTCAGGCACGGACAAAACACGGCGTTTCCCGTGGAAGTCATCGATCTTCTGACCTGCAACACGGATAGGCTTGGTAGCGTCAAAGCCGTCTTCCAGCTTCACCTTGCCGCTATCCAGCGCCATCGCAATGGTAATGCCTTTAAAGATGGAGCCCATCTCAAACACACCACCAGTCACCCGGTTCATGCGTGCTTTTTCAAGCGCCTGCTGACGGTTGTTTGGATCAAAGTCCGGCAACGACGTCATGGCGATCACTTCACCGGTGTCCGCTTTCAGCACCACACCCATGGCCGCTTTGGCCTTGTAGTATTCCATGGAACGGCGCAGCTCATCACGCACCGCATGCTGAACCCGCAGATCAACCGAAAGCTTGACAGGCTCCATGGTCCGATCCTGCGTAAAGCCAAGATCCTGCAGATCCTTCAGCCACGCCTGATCGACATACTTCTCCATGCCAGAGAGGCCCTGGTTGTCGACATTCACAGTCCCCAGAATATGAC
>NZ_LCWX01000243.1:84512-104751 GCF_001431305.1 Pseudovibrio sp. POLY-S9 | reverse complement strand
TGACCGTCTGACCACCCGGATAAAACCGCTTATTGCTCTCACGGAAACCGACACCCGGCAGACCCAGCGCATGAATGGCCTGTCGCTGCTCAACGGAGATCTCACGCTTGAGCCACGTAAACAGCGCATTGCTCTCAAGACGCTTCTTGATGGATGGCGTATCCAGCTCCGGCAGAACTGAGATCAGCCCGTCAAAGACTTCATCTGTATCAGGGATCTTGCGCGGCTCAGCATAAAGCGCAGCACTCTTGATATCGGTCGCGAGGATTTCACCATTGCGGTCAACAATATCAGGGCGCGCCTGAGCAACAGAACTCTGTGCAGCAAGGAACCGCTCAGCAGGGTCCCCATCCTGCAAACCAAGCAGGATCAGACGACCGGCAATAGCCCCGTACACAAACACAAAGATAGTCATCGCAAAGAAAATGCGCGAGCGTCCCGGACCGCGAAGCCGGATCGCGCTTGTGCCATGCTTTTGGTTCACATTAGACCGCCGCAAAAAGGAGCTATCAGCTTTCCTGGCCACGAGCCCCTCCCTTACTGTACGGATGTAACGCGACTGGCGTAACCGCTCATCGCATCAGCAGAGACTGGCTCCATCAGAACAGGTCTAACCGGCAACGCCTTCAGTGTCGTGATCTGTTCCGCACGCAGTGGCTCAAGCTTCAAAATATCGTTGTAACGATCAACGATACCCTGCAAACGCCCCGGCTGATTAAGCACACTCCACTGGGCTTTGTAGTAACGGATATCGTCTTTTTCCTTGGCAATCTCAGCAGAAAGCTGACGCACCTGATCGGCAAGGTTTTCGTTAGACATCTTGATGTCGTAAACGAGCGCAGCACCAATAACCACCGCAACAATAAAGAACAGATTTACGAAGCGCAGCATAGCTTAGCCTCCTAGACCGTGGAATGAAGCAAGGCGCGGAACGCCTGCCGCATGAATATCTAACTCCCGCGAAGGCGTATCCAACCGCCGTCCAGCTCTCAAACGAGCAGAACGTGCGCGAGGATTATCAGTAATCTCCTCAACGCTGGCATCCTGATTGCCCTTCACGATAAATTCGAAAGTCGGAGGAGGAATATCCATCTCCGGCATATGACGGGATCCGCCACCGCGGGTCTTGCAACGATCCGCAAGGAACCGCTTCACAATACGATCTTCCAGACTATGGAACGTCACAACAACCAGACGCCCACCCGGACGCAAAATCCGTTCCGCTGCAGCAAGAGCCCCAGCCGCCTGATGCAGCTCACCATTCACATAGATACGCAGCGCCTGAAAGGTCCGCGTTGCCGGATGAATGCTGGCCTTCTTCGGATTACGCTTCACCACCTTCTCGATAACGCGAGCAAGCTCAAGCGTCGTCTCAAAAGGCTTCTCTTCACGCGCCTGGCAAATGGCATGGGAAACACTGGAAGCACGCTTTTCTTCGCCAAGCATCCCAATGATGCGCGTCAAGTGCTGACGCTCCATGGTATTCACCACATCAGCCGCACTTGGACCATCCTGCTCCATGCGCATATCCAGCGGTCCATCAAACCGGAACGAGAAACCACGCTCCGCCTGATCCAACTGCATGGAAGACACGCCAAGATCCATCACCACGCCGTCAACAGCATCATAGCCAAGCATGCGTGCATGGTCTTCAAGATCAACAAACTGCCCATGAACCAGTTGCAAGCGTCCATCGGACTCTTGCTCCAAAACGCGACCATCACGGATCGCATCCGGATCCCGATCAACGCCAATCACACTGGCTCCAGCCTCAAGAAAAGCCCTGGAGTAACCACCGGCACCAAACGTGCCGTCAATAATCACATCACCCGGCGCGGGGGCCATTGCCTCCCGCACCCGTTCCAGAAGGACTGGAATGTGACGCGCTGGTCCGCCAGCGATACCGGATTTGTCTCCGTCGCCGCCCGTCATCATAGTGCCCCTCCGGCTGCTGTCCCCGGCGCACCGCCGGAAGACAATACTGCAAGCGCCCGCTTCATGGCCTCGTCGCGGTGCTTGGAGAACCTTGTTGGTTCCCAAATCTGAAACTTAAACCCCTGCCCAACAAACGTGACTTCGCCATCAATGCCGGTGTGGTTGCGGATCATCTCAGAAAGAACAATCCGGCCATCCCGATCAATTTTTAGGGTTTCACTTGCGCCGTAAAGCGCCGTGGACAGAGCGTCGTACTCCATAGAAAGCGTTGAAAACGCATCAAGTCGTTTCTGGATTTCCGCTGTAAGTCCGTTACCGCCTGCATCAACCGCTTCCTGAAAAGGAGATGGGAAACAGTAGAGTCCCTCAAAGCCGTCTTTCGCCAACGCCGCACGGAAAGGTGCAGGGATCGATACACGACCCTTTGCATCCACCCGATTGGTGAAGTGCGAAACAAAACCAGCCATTGGTCCCCTCTTTAATGAGCCAGATCTTCTTGATCTGTCAGCGGCACATCAAACAACTCTCCACTCCTTGGAGAGCCAGCGCTCAAATCAGGCAAAAACAACAAGATTACTGAAGTACAAACCGGAATATCCCGGGAGCCTATGGGATACCATGGGATAGCATGGGACGTCAATGAACCCACCAGCCCAAACCGAAAAGAATGCCCCTTAACATCTGCTAGTTATCACCAATTATGGTAAACGAAGTATTGATAGGAGTTTACGCAGGGATTTCTGCGAGTTACACGCATCTAAAATACGATTACAACCAGAAGTACTCACAGTTTTTACAGAGGTCGAAGAAAGAATTTCGCCGATTGGCTCTAGTGATTTTAACCTATTAGCCTTGGCTAAGCCCCGTTTTTCCCATGCCGGACCATGAAATTCCATGCCCATTCTGAGGAGGGTGGGGCAATTTCCCATACCTACCCAAGATTGTCCCGAGTCGATAAATCCCACCGGGAAGGCACGTCACACACTGCGATCACAATTGGTTTTACTGGTTACTTTGATCGCTCAAACAAAGGGGGTCGGCAGCACTGCCGACCCCGTATCTCATCACAGGGAGCAAACCTCCCGTTATCTGGCGAGACCCAACCCAACCAGATAGTCTGCACCTTTGCGCAAAGTGGTCTCATCCATGATCTCAAGGATCAGGCGTGGATTGCTCTTCAGTTTTGCCAGTTCTGCAAACAGAGGCTCCCACGGAATAGAACCCTCACCCGGATTCCAGTGGCGGTCAGCATGGCCATCAATGTCCTGAATATGCACATGCTGCAAAGCATCGCCTGCTGACTTAATGAAGTAATCAACCGGCGGTGCGCCATAACAGGAGTGCATGTAATGTGCGTGCCCGGTATCAATCGAAAGCGCCAAAGCTTCACTCTCAAAACTCTTCAGGATCTCCAACCGATAGGACGGGTCCAGATCTTCGATGTTCTCCAACACGATGACACAGCCCATATCCTCCGCCTTGGCAACAACGTCCTTCAGGTTCGCATGGATCATTTCCAGCTTCATCTGACGACCATTGTCATAAAGGTCGAGGTTGTTGTGATCCCAGATCGTGTAAGGACTGTGCAGCACCATCTGGTCTGCACCCATTTTGGCACACAACTCAATACCTTGATCCAGACGCTTGCGAACAGCCTGCTGAAACAGCGGATCAGCCGCAGAAAGGTCCAGATTCCAGAACGGGCCATGCAGACCGAGGCGCCCCTCATGTCCATCCAGAAGCTTCTTTGCTTCTGCGACTAGGTCATCACACCCATTGTCCAGCAAGTTCCAATTATAGAAATCCTGCAGCTCAAGATCCCGAGGCAGCTCCAGCAACCATTCACGATGTTGGGGAAGATGTTTGACGCACATTGCTGCGCCTAAAACCGGCAAATCACTCATGCGGCTATTCCAAGATAAGGCCTTAAAAGGCACTGCTTTCAGTTATGCCTCTGCTCTTACATGTCTTGCATGTCAAAGGCATTACATCGCCTAAAGCTGCTTACCTTGCTCCGGCTCGCTCTCACTGCTTTAAGCGCTCATCCCGCCGCATATATTTTGCGGCAATCAGAGCACCATGACAGTTTCGCTTTGCACGGTCTACGTACTATTCCAGAGCGATCGAGAGCATCAACAAAAAATGCGCATAACACGTCTAAAAACTGACGCTCTCGTAAGCCCGTTACACTCAGTTTTCCATCCGCACAAACGCCGTTGCCGCCTTACGAACCGAGCGCCAGATAAAGACGAGTAAGCCGATAAGCGCCATGCAGGTCAGCGCAGTAGCCACAATCCGAAACGTCCCGGCAAATCCAACTGCAGCAATCAAAGGAATGCTGACAAAAACAGAGAGGAACTGACCAAGGAAAACAGAGGAAGTCAGAACCCCACCTGCCATACCACGCCGTGAGCTCGGAGCCACCTGAAGCGCAATCGCTGGAAAGTTCGGCATCGCAAGCGCGTACCCGGCACCCATCGCAGCGGTCCCCAGGAACACGCTCCAGGTTTGCTGAAGGGTCAGCAACATCAGCCCTATCGCCATAAATCCGTAGGCCAGCGTAAATGCCCCACTGTAGCCAACACGCGCTTTAATCCGCCCGTAAAGCAGAGCTGCCGTGCCACCAGTCAGCATCAACGCACCCAGCGCAGCACCTGTCATAGTCGCACTGTCATACCCTTGAGCATCCAGAAAGAACGGCAGCTGTGTCGGCATAAGGAAGAAGATCATATTGGTCAGCATTTGCAGTAAAGCCAATGCCGCCAGCAGCCAGACCCAAGCCGGAGATCCGTCGTCTTCTGCACTTGCAGCCTTCTTTGCAGCTGCAGAGTGCTTCACCGGTTCGCTGATATAACGCCACAAGAACGGCACCATGAGCAACGCAAGCCCATAAATCGCAAACGGTAACCGCGGAGAAGTAACAGCCAGCAAGCCAGCCATTGAGATAAAGAGAAAACCGCCAAAGTTACGAGCCGACGTCTGTAGCCCCATCAGAGAGCTGCGCTGGTTGCCGACAAAGTAGTCACCGATCAAAGCTGTTTGCGCCGTCATCACCATGGCAACAGCAATGCCAAGACCCAACCGGCTGATCAATATACTCGTCAGGTCCGGCAAGATCATGCCGGCACTTCCCATCACAGCAAACAGCAAGACACCTGTAAGCAACAGTGCCCGCCGACCATAGCGATCTGCAATCACCCCAGCCAGCGGGGCACAGATAACAACAGTCAGCGAAGGCGTTGAGACCAGAAGCCGGGACAACCAAAGAACATTTGGATCATCCCGGAACATCTCCTCCAATCCAGCAAGAGCAGGACTGATCGTCGCGTTCGCCATGACGGTTAAAGTAGCCGCCATTAAAAGAGCAATCGCTCTGGGGTCTTTCCAGACCTGTTGTTCGGGCTCCACGTGCACTTGTTTCATTTGCTTATCCTCTTGCAAAATTACCCTGTTGAGATCAGGATACGACTTCAAGTCAACTTGAGGTCAAGTATGAAACTGCTAGATATTGGAGAGATCACCGAACGCTCAGGCGTGAAGCCCTCCACACTGCGATATTATGAGGAAGTCGGGCTCATTCAGTCCATAACGCGGCACGGTCTCCGACGTCAGTACGAGCCGCAAATCCTGACGAAACTCTCTCTGATCACACTCGCCAAGGCAGGTGGATTTTCACTGACAGAGATTGCAGGCATGTTTTCTGAAAAAGGACAACTCCAGATCCCGCGAGAGCAGATCCGTGAACGTGCCGATCTGATTGATGAGCAAATCAAGGAACTCACAGCCCTGCGCGATGTCCTGCACCACGTGGCCGACTGCCCTGCCCCAAGCCATATGGAGTGCCCTTCCTTCCAACGCATGCTCAAGGCATCAGACAGAAGGAAACCAGCAAAGAAAAAACCGCCGACCAAGTAGCCGGCGGTTTCATGTTCTCATGAAGCGGTTTTTAGGAGCCTCTTACTTCGCAGCGCGCTCAACAAGCTTAAGGCACACCTGCGTCGCGCATGCCATATCCTGCACGCTGATCCATTCCAGCGGCCCATGGATTTCCTGCATGCCGGTGAAGATGTTCGGACAGGATGTCCCCTTCGCGGTCAGCACAGACCCATCGGTTCCACCACGGATCGGCTTGGCAGATACACTCAAGCCTATGTCCTCATAAGCTGCCTTAGCAAGCTCAACTGGGGTCATATCATCACGCAGCCAATGGTGCATGTTGCGATACTGTTCTTTGACCTCACAAGAGATGGAAGCACGCGGCTCAGTAGCCTGAACTGCAGCACATACCTGCTCCAGCAGATCAGCTTTCGCTTCCAGACCTTCCAGCTCAAAATCACGCAGCACAAAATGCAGCTCTGCTTCAGCTGCATTCCCCACCATGTCGGCAATAAAGATGAAGCCATCACGACCATCAGTGGTCTCAGGTGTCATCGTCGCATGTGGCAGCATGGTGATGATCTTGCCTGCCAGATGCAACGCATTGACCAGCTTATCCTTCGCATAACCAGGATGCACAGAAACGCCAGTGATCTTTACTGTCGCACCATCAGCGCAGAAGTTCTCATAATTCAGCTCGCCCACTTTGCCGCCATCCAGCGTGTAAGCAAAATCCGCACCCAGAGCGCCAGGCAATTTGTCATGCACACCGCGCCCGATTTCTTCATCCGGCGTAAACGCAATGCGCAGCTTGCCATGAGGGATCTGCGGATTTGCCAGCAGATGACGAGCAAGACACATGATGATCGCAACACCGGCCTTGTCATCCGCACCCAGCAACGTACTTCCACTGGCGGTGATAATGTCATCACCGATTTTCTCACCAAGATAACGGGAGTTCTCAGGAGACAGGGACAACTCAGAGGCATCCGGGAAGGAAATTGCTGAACCATCATAAGCACGATGAACGCGCGGCTTCACACCCTCAGCATGGTAGGCAGGAGCAGTATCCACGTGCGCCAGCAGGCCAATCACGGGAGCATCAGTCTGGATAGTCGCAGGAATAGTGGCAAGAACAACGCCGTATTCAGTCAGCTCAACGTCACTGGCACCAATCTCCATCAGCTCAGCACGCAGCACCTTTTGTACATCAAGCTGGATCTGAGAGCTTGGGGACTCCGGGCACGTCTCATTGCTCTGGCTATCAATAGCCGCATAGCGAACGAGGCGCTCTTCCAGTTCCTGATCAAATTCTGTTCTCATAGAAGATCTCCTTGCAGTTACCTTCTATCTGCGCGAAGCCCCATCAACTTTCAAGTTGGAACACTGCCATAGGAGCAAAAGCAAACCGCTTTTACCGCACCTCGCTCGCAATTTTCCCTGCAAACCCAAAAAGAACAAAGCCCGACAACACACGGAACCGGCGATACCGCGCCTGAGTGATAAAGCGCGCCCGTAACAACGAGGCCAACGCAGAATACCCGCTTAAAGATAGGACAGAAATCCCGCAAAACGTTGCAACAAGAATACTGGCCTGTGGCAGCAGGGCCAACTCAGAGCTCATAACTTGTGGGAACAGAGCAACAAAAAACAGGATCGCTTTTGGGTTGGTCACCGCCAGCAAAAACGCTTCCCAGAACAGTGTCAATCCAGATACAGAAACGCTGATATCCCCTGATAAATCAATCTCCTCACGCTTGAAGACAAACTTAAGCCCAAGCCAGACCAGATAACCGACACCCATCCATCGGAACACACTCCACAAAATCTCAGAGGTGAGAACAAAACTCACCACACCACCCGCGCAAAATGCACCCGCAATCGCAAGCCCAAGGGTATTGCCGAGAATAGTAGGTAGAACCCGCCCCACCCCCAACTGCGCAGCCCGTCGCACGGTATTAAGGATCGCTGGTCCCGGCGTCACAATATTCGCCGCAGAAATCAGCACAAAAGAAACCCAAACCCAGAAATCCATTTTGTATTCCACTGTATACATAAATCAGATCTTGGGTAATTGATTGCGTTGGAGCAGTCAAGCTTGCAAGGCAATATCGGTGTTTTTCTTGGACAGAGGCTTCCTTACCAGCAAGCAACCTACTTTATTGACCGCGCAACACGAAAACCCAGGTCCTCAACACGAAAGGTTGGGTGACTGCGCCGTCTGTTGGTGACAAGGCAACCCCGTTCATCATCTGCCCAACCACCACCTTTAAACACGCGGTACTCTCCATAAACAGCTGGATCATAAAGATCCCAACACCACTCCCAAACATTGCCCAGCATATCATAGAGCCCAAACTCATTCGGCTCTTTGCACCCTACTGCCTGCGGAGTTCCAGCTGAGTTTTCGGCAAACCACCCGATATCTTCAAGCGCACCATAGCGGGGTCCTTGAGAACCAGCACGACACGCATACTCCCACTCAGCATCTGTCAGCAGACGATACCCATCGCTTATGGCGCACCGATCAACCAGCCCGTCCCCATGCTCAAGGTAGTAAGGCTTCAGGCCATACCGCTCAGAAAGGCCATTACAAAACCTGACCGCATCAAACCAGCTGACAGAGTCAACGGGCAAATCATCACCAGTAAACTGAGAGGGCCGCTCATCCAGAACAGACGCATACAGCTCCTGTGTAACCAGATATTTCGAAGTATCAAACGTCTGAACCTGAGCTGTCCATCGCTCCCTTTTACGATCATCTTTCTGAAGAAGGACACCGGCAGGGATCGTCACCATTTCCGGTATCAAAGTGGAACTCGACTCCCCCAACAGCATTCCAGCATCTCCAACAAACCAATAAGCCCCAACGCGCCGAGTGTGGCACACCAACGAATAGAAGCAAACTTTACGCGCTCCCAACAAGCTTCAGAAAACTATTTTGGCTAATGAATTGAAAGATCATCCCGCTCACAATGATCGGAACATAAGCAGACCCATGACGAAGCCTCTTGTTGTGATCACAGGTGCCAGCTCAGGCATCGGCGCAGCCCTTGCAAAAACCTTCAGCAAAGACGGGCACCCTCTGTTGCTCTTGGCAAGACGCACGGAACCCATGATGGCGATGGACCTTCCCAACACGATCTGCAGCAAAGTCGACGTCACAAACCGAGAGCACATGATCAAGGCCATCCGTCATGCCGAGCAAGCTTTAGGCCCGGCAGATGCCATCATCAACAACGCAGGCTGCATGTTCCTGAGCGAGCTAAAAGATCAAAATCCAGAAGATTGGGAGACAATGATTGACGTGAACCTGCGCGGTGTCTTCAACGGCATCCACGCAGTGCTGCCAGCAATGTACCAACGCGGCTCTGGCACCATCATCAACATAGGGTCCATGACTGCGAAGAAGCCCTTCCCAATGCGTGCGGCTTATGGCGCCACGAAGGTCGCAATCCACGGCCTCAGCGAAGCATTACGGCAAGAGGTGGCAGGCCACAACGTCCGTGTCATCACCATCGTACCAGGTCTGGTTGAAACACCCCTCCCTTCCAGCACACGCGATGCAAAAATCCGCGAAGACTACGAAGAACAGAAACGGCAAATCGGTGGTGCACTTGACCCACAAAACGTGGCCGACACGACCCTATTTGCCTACAACCAGCCCCAAACCGTAAACATTCGCGAACTGGTCATCACAGCAACAAGGCAATCTGGCTGATCATACGACAGCACCGCTAACGGGCTACAATCCGCTCCAAATTTGCCGCGCCTTCACAAGCGCAGCACACCGAAAGGCTCGGAGATGGATCGAAGGACTGCTCGGCAGCTTCTTCACCTTTGCAGGCTACAAGCTGCTGACAAGCGATGTATAAAGAAAAATACCAGTCGGCCTGTAAGCCGGGTTTTGTAAGGCACAAGGTGTTACCCTTGTACGCGACGGCAATTCATCTGGGATGCCCATTGCTGAACACCTCTAGCGACCCACCCGGGCGGTCAGGTCTGGAAACATGACTGGAAGTAAACTTCCGCGCCGCCCCTATTCGGTCTTGCTCCCGGTGGGGTTTACCATGCCGTTTTTGTTGCCAAAAACGCGGTGGGCTCTTACCCCACCCTTTCACCCTTACCAATGCATGCACTGGCGGTTTGCTTTCTGCGGCACTTTCCCTAAGGTCACCCTCGCCGGACGTTATCCGGCACCGTGTCTCCATGGAGCCCGGACTTTCCTCCACTGCGGCCTTTCGACACTTGCAGCAGCAACCGTCCGGCCGACTGGTGCACCTGAACTACGGAGCCTAAGGAAAAAGGTCAAGCAAAGAATTACGCTTGCACACGATCTCCGCTCAGTTCCATTGCTTGCTCAAGAGCTTGAACAAAGCCACTCCGCAGCTTCTCATTCGCCTCTGCAAACCCAACAACAAGCCCCTTCTGCGGTGCACCAAGATAAAATATGGAAAGCGGATTAACCCCAAAACCTTTCTGGTTCATCAGGTCCGCAACAGCCACATCATCGCAGGTCTCCGGCAGATAGAGGCAAGTCTGTAAGCCTCCGGTTGGCATGGAAACACCAACCTGATTGCCAAAACGCTCCCCGATCAACTGGCATAGCGCAACACCGTTTTCATGGTAAGCACTTCGGATCTTGTTCAGATGCGCCCGAAAGTGCCCGCTCTCGATAAAATCTGCAAAGGCCATCTGTACATGCACATTAGCCAGTGCACCCGATGCCCGCTGCGCCAACTCCAAACCCACCACATGCTCTTTAGGAACAACAGCATAAGCAAGCCGAATACCCGGCATGAGCGACTTTGCAGAGGTACCGATATAGATCACAGAGTGTCGATCACTCAGCCCCTGAAGCGCTGCAATCGGCCGCCCTTCAAACAAGAACTCACTGTCGTAATCATCTTCGAAAATCACCGCACCTTTGTCGTGAGCCTGTTTAAGCAACATAAGTCGCTCACTCATCTCCATGCGTCGGCCAGTTGGGTATTGGTGCGAAGGCGTCACATAGATCAAAGAGGCACGTGAAACCTGATTGATCTCTGTTAAAGCTTGCACCTTCAAACCGGCAGCAAAAAAGGCTGATCGCGCCCCCAGATACCCCGGCTCCTCAAGCAGTGCCACGTCCCCTTCCTCAGAAAAGCACTGAGACATGAGCGAGAGCGCTGATTGTGTGGTCGGAAAGGCAAGAACCTGCTCAGGAGAGCAGATCACCCCGCGCTCCTGTGCCAGATACTGCGCCAGTACCCGCTGCAACTCAGGCAAGCCAGAAGTATGCTCGTATCCCAGCGCATTGCCATTGAGCAGCCGCGCAGCACGCCGCAAACTCCGTGCCCACTGCTCTTTGGGAAACAGCTCTCGTGAAGGTTCACCCGGTTGCATGGCAACACCCCGCCCCGACGGGCTTGTGTAACGATGATTACAAGAAAATCGCTTGCCACGCGATGAAAGTGGAGGTGTCGTTTCACGAACAGGTCCTGCAACAACAGCCCCTTCAACCTCAGGCAAGGCCACCACTTCAGGCCGTGCACCAGACCGCACGTCCACCAGCCCTTCGGAGCGCAGCAAATCATAGGCTGTGTTCACTGTGTTGCGAGAAACAGAAAGACTGGTCGCCAACTGACGTGAGCTGGGCAACCGCTCTCCTTCAGGAATACGCCGCTTCAGAATTGCATCCCGGTACTGCTGATAAATCTGGCTCGACAGCGGAGTGCTGACCTCGCGATTGATCATCACAACATACTCAAACAACTGGCACCCCACAATTAGATTAAGCGGATCTATATGAGGGACCAGTTTTGCAGAGAATACAGATCAGCACAATACTTCTTCGCCCCGCAGCGAGGGTAACGTGCACAAATGAAACAGAAAACCCGGCAAGCAGTCAGAGCACAAACTCAAACCACTTGCCGGGCCAACTGGCCCCATATTGCCGATTTCGCTCAAAACCGGGGACCAGAGACGGTTAAGACAATGACAGCAGAAATGACACTTGAAGCAGCGCTAAGCACCAGCACTCGTGAAACCAAGCCACCTAAATTTGCTCGTGTCAGAACAAGTCTGCGCGCGGATTATGATTGGAACACAATCCTCCCAATTCTGGAGAGCTCCCTCGTCGTCCATGTCGGCTTCATGGATGAAGACCGCCCAATGGTCATTCCCATGGCTTTTGCGGTCATAGACCGCACCATCTACATTCACGGCGCGAAAGCAGCGCGGATCGTGAAGAAAATGAGCAAAGACTCCCAAGTCTGTCTCACATTCACACTCATTGACGGCATTGTTGCTGCGCGGTCAGCTTTCCACCATTCCGTCAACTACCGAACCGCCGTCATTCACGGCACTGCCCGCCTTGTCACCGACCATCAGGAAGCATGGGACTCCCTCAAAGCAATCACCGAACACCTTCTGCCTGGCAGATGGGATGAGGTCCGCCCGATGACGGAGAAGGAACAGATCTCAACAGGTGTTATCGCTATCGAGATCGAACACGCCTCAGCAAAAATCCGTCAGGGCGCTCCAGTCGACGATGCGGAGGATTACGCGCTGCCCTATTGGGCTGGCGTTGTTCCGGTCACAACGTCACTCGGTCAACCGATTGATGATGGGAAACTACTGGATGGCGTGAAGGTGCCCGCTTCGCCAACAAATGCAGCTCGAAAGTTCGCCTAATTTTCGGGGAATTCGCCTAAAATTTTAAGAGTTAGGGTGGTTGACTTTGCCCGGTCAACCACCCTGATATGTCCTTGCAGACAGACTGACCGTCGGTCAGACATTCGTAAAATTCTAAGAAACTTTGAATGGGAACTTACAGTCCCCCGCCCGAATATGCAAGATGCATTTAGCTGCGTGCCATAATATCCTTAACGCGCTTGCAGTACTTGGCACTAATCCGGTTCATACGCTTGGCATAATGGCCAGCGTTGTATCGCAAAATGGTTCCGCACAGATCTCCGCCAGCGCGCTTATAAGCACCAGCCAGATATCGCATGCCCCATTCGATGTTGTTCTCTGGTTTATAAAGAGCTTTGGTCGAACCACGATAACCCATACCACGTGCGGTAGATGGCTTAATCTGCATGAGACCAACTTCACCGGCACGGCCACGCGCTCTTGCGTTAAAATTACTTTCCACTTCAACAACAGCCTTCGCAATGTGGTGCGGAACGCCGTGCTTCTTGGCTTTCTGTTCGATCAGCTTAACGTAGCTACCCTTTTTAGTAGCCGCTGCGGCTTCATCAGAGAAGACATTGGTATTCACAACACCGCCGAGCATAACACTTGCAGCAAGAACGGGGATTACTACGTTATTTTTTATTTTTGTAAGGTTCATCTTCATTTCCTGGCAATCATGTTTTGAGCAGGAGTGTTTATCTTCAGAAGATGAGACGAAAATCAGACAGGTCTGATCACGAAAAGTTACAATTTTAATGTTTAAAAACTGGCATAAACCTTAGTTTATGGCACAAAAAGGGCTGACGCAGGGCACATCAGCCTTACTTAAGGAAACTTTTCAGCAAAACAGAGTCATTCCCCTACGTAATCAAATCGTATTCCTATTACGTATTAGACCCCATTTTACTGATATTTCAATGACATCTATCACAATCAGAAGGATTTTAGCTTTTTCAGCAGGCTATGCAGTGTCGCAATGGTCTGCGCATCAGCAATTCCATCGACTTTTGCAGGACGGAAGTGGCGCTGAAACGCCTCAACGGCATATTTGGTCTTCTCATCAAACACGCCACTGACCAACACATCATACCCATAGAGCCCCAGAAGCGACTGTAGAGCTTCAATCGGCTGCCCTTCGTCCCCCTCCTGAAAGAAGCTCGAAGCCTCAAGTTCCACCGGCTCAATAAAATGCCCAACACCAGCCTCAGCCAACCGCGCCCATGGAAAATGACGGCCCGGATCCTGTTTACGGGACGGAGCAACATCAGAATGTCCAAGCACCCGCTCTGGTGAAATACTGTTGCGTTCGCAAATATCTTTGGCGAGAGCGATCACAGCTTCAATCTGCACATCAGGATAGCCTTGCGTGCCCTCTTCCTGATCTCCTAGATTGGAAATCTCGATTCCAATGCTGCGGGAGTTAAGGTCATCCTCACCTTTCCAGCTGGAAACACCGGCATGCCAGGCCCGGCGACTTTCCGGCACCATCTGCGTAACCATGCCCAGTTCATCAACCAGATAGTGGCAGGAAACTTCTGAGCGCGGATCGCACAGCCACGAAACAGCCTTCTCAGCACTTTCCATCGCCGTGTAATGCAAGATCAACATATCAACGGCAGGAACACGACGCTCGTTGTGATTGGGAGATGGACGAAGACGCGCAGGCACTGCGCATTCAGTTTTAACGCTCATAATCCTCGTTCCGCGCAGATCTGCTCATACGCTTTATTCAATGCGACCAGTTTATCGCTGGCGATCTTGACGAACTCTTCAGGGACACCTCGACCAATCAACCGATCAGGATGTGTCTCCCGGACTTGCTTGCGATAGCAGGAGCGCACGTCTTCATCACTCGCCGCCATATCAATACCGAGAACCAGATAGGGATCTCCGTCCCCTCTTATATGACGGGCTTTAATCTGCGAAAAGCCAACGGCATCAATTCCAAAGATTTCGGCAATCCGGCTGAGATAGGCAACTTCTCTCTCATGAATAACGCCATCTGCCTTGGCTATATAAAAGAGGCCATCCAGCACATCCGTACGCGTCGTCTCATCTTCAGCAAACAACACAGAGAGTTTGGAAGCATAGGTCTCAAAGCCCGCCACGTCCTGCTGAGCCAGTTGGAAGAGCCGCGAAACGTTGCGCTCCTCACCCTCTGGCATCTCAAACAGATCGTAAAATGCGATCACTTCGTCATGGGTCACAACACCATCGGCTTTTGCCATTTTCGCAGACAAGGCAATCATAGCGACCGTAAAGGCAACATTCCGGCGCGCTTCACCAACTGACTGAACAAGCTGCTGCAGCCGGTCAACCAACTGGGCACCACCGGTTTGCAGTGCACCTACAATCTTGTCAAAGCTGCCCCAAAAATTCATTGGCATCCTGCTCTCTAGCTCAATCTGCTTGACAATTTCGCCGGAAAAGACAGCAAAATAATTAGTCACCGCAAATCAGGTTTATACCTAACAAATTATTTATCAATCTGAATAGTTTGTTTCCCTTGGGTTTTATTTGCCCACTGCTATCTATAAGTGCCCATTGCATGATTTCAGTTCAAGCCTCAGTCAAGCTTGACCTCAAAATATCGCCCCGCGAAACATATGGGTAATGTTTTACAGATATATTCGCTATTAATTAAGTACACATACAGGCAACAGCGCCAACTAACTTCTCAGTTGCCTGCTGCCAGCGCACATTATTTCGTGCGTTTCGGGATGGGGATTTCAAGTGGAAACGATACCTCCACATCGTAAATTACTTTACGCCGGCATAGTGTTTGCTGTGATTGGTGCCATTGCCACAAGCTTTTATGCCATTGATCAAGCGACTTTATATTATTTATTCAAGAGTGAAGCTCAAAAAGAATTCCATACTGCGAACAACATCATCAATTCACACCACCCTTTCGAGGCCCCTTCCAATGAAGACACGGGACAAAAGGATTCCTCTTCCCCGTTAAACTTCGGCCTGCGCGGGTCCAGCTCTGCCCCAACCACAGAAATCATCTCTTCAAGCTGGAAACTGCCTGCAACCAAAGCCACCGCAGTCAAGCAGGCACTGGTAGAACAGTTTGAAGAGTTCGAACTTCTGGTCGTCAACGCTCCCGGTCGTCCATTGGCTGTCCATCCGCGGAATATGACCAATGACCGCGTAAACGAAATTCTGTCCGATCCATCCGCTTATGACGCCTGGCACTCTGCACTCAACTCAGGACAGTTGGTAATTTACTCCAACTTCAACTGGCTTGAATGGCGGATACCAAAATTTGGCGTCGTCATTCCTTATGTAAATGACGAAAACAAAGCGCGTGGCGGCTTTATCTTCACCACCAAACCAACGCTCAACACCGTCGTGTTTATGGACGCAATCGCCTTTGGATCGGCCTTTGCATTCCTGCTGGTGCTCGTCGTGGCAATCGCCTCTATTATGTTCGCTTGGAAAGGACTGCATGATCGCTGGAAAACCTCCAAAACGATCCGCTTCCTCGCGCACAACGATCCACTGACCCACTTGCCAAACCGCGCTGTTTTCTCTGACGAGTTAAACAAGGCACTCCGCAAAGCATCCATTACAGCTTCCAATGTTTACGTCATTGCCATCGACGTTGATAAGTTCAAGGAAGTGAACGACAACCACGGCCATGCGGCTGGCGATACATTCCTCCAGATCATTTCAGACCGGTTGCGGCTCGTCTTCACTGATCACCTCGTCTCGCGTCTTTCTGGCGATGAGTTCGCTGTGATGATCGAGGGGGAATACACCAGTCACGATATCACCGTGCTCGCCCAGCGCGCCATGGCAACCACCAATTCCAGCTGCGTCATCGACAGCAAAGAAATCCAGATTTCCTTATCTATGGGCATCGCTCAGGCAACCGATGCTGCATGGCGGTCTTCCCGCCTTCTCCATTGCGCTGATCTGGCGCTCTACCGCTCCAAGAACGGTGGCCGCTCTACTTATACCTGGTACGAGTCCAGCATGGATGAAGAGCTGGAACGTCGCCGCGAGCTGGAAACAGAGATGATCCGTGCGCTCAAGCTCGACGGCTTCTCAGTCGTGTATCAGGCTCAGGTTGGTCTGGCAGACAACAAGCTCAAAGCCTTTGAAGCCCTGCTTCGTTGGGTCCATCCGGAAAAAGGCCGTATCTCACCAGAAGTCTTTATCCCAATTGCCGAAGACACAGGCCTTATTGAAGCGCTCGGCGAATATGTGCTCAAAAAGGCTTGCACTGACGCGGCAAGCTGGGCTGACCCAAGCCTGAAAGTCGCCGTCAACTTCTCGCCTGCACAGTTCAAGACCGGATTGATCGAGCAAAAGATTTCAGAAGCCCTCAAAGAATCTGGTCTGGCACCGGAGCGCCTAGAGATCGAGATCACTGAAAGCCTCCTGATTGCTGACACCACCAGCGTGGTGAAGTCACTTAAGAAGATCGGTAACATGGGCGTTTCCATCGCCATGGATGACTTCGGCACTGGTTATTCTTCCCTAAGCTACCTTTCTCGCTTCCCGTTCAACAAAATTAAGATCGACCGCAGCTTCATCATGAACATCGGCAAGGATGCCCACACCGACGCAATCGTTGCTGCGATTATCGGTCTTGGTCGTTCACTTGACGTATTGATCACAGCAGAAGGCGTTGAAGAAGAAATGCAGGCCCAAATCCTGCGAGCCGGCGGCTGCGATATCGTTCAAGGTTACTACTTCGGCAAACCATCTAACGTTGATCCGGCCAATCCGCACGCAAATGTCCGCTGCACGCTTGGAACCCAAGAGGCCAAGCAGATTGAAGCTGCCTACGTCGGATAACCTCTCAAATAAGCCTAGCGAGAATAGCAGGATATCTCTCGCTAGGTGCAGCACGCTACCTTGACACAAATGACCCGCGCTTGGGATTCGCTGTGAGGTAGCTATGGCAGACAAGAGCAATGCAAATACTGAGGACATGAGCGAAGTGGAGGATCTTGCTGAGATTGCACGGCCCTTCCACTATTTGTCGTTCTTCCAGCTGCTTCAATCCCTCATTACAGCTCTCTTGCTGGGTGTTGTCGCACTCATCTCTCTGGAAGTGCTCATGTCACCCATTCCAGAATCTGCATTACGACCCATGCTGATCTGGCTTGCTCTGGCATTCTTCTTTGTCGTGATCGTCGTGCCGAAAAACTTCACACTCGGCTTTTTGTGCATGTTGCTCTGCCAACTTGTCGCCTGGCGGATTGCCTCACTCTATTATGCCTATCTACTCAGTTGGCCTCTTGCCTTTGCCTTTTTCGTCAATCTCATTTGGTTCCTCAGCACTATCCAGCGCAACTCATTTGAGACAGCAGGCCGTGGCCTCACGCTTTGGCAATGGCAACTCACCTTCTTCCGTATTCTGGTTGGCTTTGTGATGGTGCCACACTTCACCGACAAGCTGTTTGCTGGGTCTCTCCCTTACATGGAGCACGTGGAATTCTTCTCCCTGCTCGGTTATCCCGACCCTGCCATGATCATTGATGCAGCAGGTCTGGCAGAACTGGCCATTGCAATTGGCATCGGCCTCGGGCTGCTCACCCGTCTCTCCTGCTTCTTCGCTGCAGCCTATATCTTGTTTGCAGCCACGCTGAGTGGGGCATTGGAGCACGGCTTCGTCTCCTTCGCCACAGCCGTCTCATGGGAGCTGCCGCTGATCCTGTTTGCGTCTTATCTTAGCTTCACCACCACAGGAGGGGGAGAATTCTCCATAGATGGCGCATTACGCAGAACCGGAAAGATGCCCGGATGGATCAAACTGCTCATGGGAGACACAGGCCTCGCTCACAATGAGCATGTCGATTGAGTAACCGATAACAGGTTACCGCTGCGATCACATTACATCGCTGCGGCAGAACGAGCGGCCTGATCGTAATGACCTGACACACTGCGCAAAACAGATGCAAGCCGGGACAGTTCGGCTTCATCAAGCCCAAGTTCTTTCACAGGCTTCACCAGCAAGGCATCACGCAACTGCTTGTAAGCATCACAAAGCGCACGGCCCTCCTCAGTAATCTCGGCAATTTTCTCTTTGCCCCGCTTACCGGATTGCACAAGGCCTGCCTTCTCCAGCTTTTTCAGAGCGTAAGACACCGTGTGAGTATCTTCGATATTCAGAACAAGACACAAATCAGCCAGTGTTTTTGAACGCTCACGGTGATTGACGGAGTGGAGCACCAGCGTTTCCAGAGGAGATAAGCCCTCCTGCCCCGCAGCGGCCATGCAGCGCACCATCCAGCGGTGATAGGCATTCACCATCATCGTCACCGCAAATTCCACCTCAGACAGTGCAGGCAATTCACCCGATGCAAGGTGCGATGAGGACACGACCGGTCCAACGCCCAGCCCACCAGTATTTTTCTGCTCTAAAGCATCACTCATTCTTGACCTCACAACCACCAAGTTAGAATTGCGCAGATTCGCACCATCTCGCGCAACATAATGTCGAGAGTTTACGTAGATCACACAACCTCTCTTAAAAGACCGATCCACGTAAATTTCAATACCAATCGCCGCGTTTCTCCTGACTCTCACATATTCACATTGACAATATGTCTACATTTTGTAGATGTATCACAGAATAAGATTTCAAATCGAGGTGGGACAAAACATGACAATGGGCAAGTGGGACTTCTGGATCGACCGCGGCGGCACCTTCACAGATATCGTTGCACGCACACCTCAAGGAGAAATACGCGCCCATAAAGTCCTCTCCGAAAACCCTGAGGCCTACAAAGACGCAGCCATTCAAGGCATTCGCGACCTCATGGGTGTTGCCAAAGACACCCGCATCCCATCCGACCAGATCCGGGCAGTAAAGATGGGCACCACAGTCGCAACCAACGCACTGCTGGAACGCAAGGGTGACCGCACCCTTCTGCTCATCACCAAAGGCTTCCGCGACGCTCTGGAAATCGGCTATCAGGCCCGCCCGGACATCTTCGCCAAAGAAATCATCAAACCAGAGCTGCTCTACGATCAGGTTCTGGAAGCTGATGAGCGCGTCCGCGCTGATGGCACCGTTGAAGCTGCCCCGGACCTTGACCAGATCAAAGCCCAGCTCGAAGCAGCCTACGCTAACGGCACACGTTCCATCGCTATCGTCTTGATGCATGCCTACGCGTTCCCTGAGCACGAGAAGCAGTTGGCGGACATCGCGAAGCAGGTCGGCTTCCCGCAGATTTCCGTCAGCCATGAAGTCTCCCCACTCATGAAGCTGGTTGGCCGTGGTGACACGACTGTTGTTGACGCTTACCTCTCCCCAATTCTGCGCCGCTATGTGGATCAGGTTGCTGGTGAACTCGACATCCAGAACACCGACTGCCGTCTCATGTTCATGCAGTCCTCCGGTGGATTGACCGACGCCTCCCTCTTCCAGGGCAAAGACGCTATTCTCTCCGGCCCGGCTGGCGGTGTTGTTGGCGCAGTTGAAACCTCCAAAATGGCAGGCTTCGAAAAACTCATCGGCTTCGACATGGGCGGCACCTCTACTGACGTCTCCCACTTCGACGGCAAGTTTGAGCGCGCCTTTGAAACCGAAGTGGCTGGCGTTCGCATGCGTGCGCCAATGATGATGATCCACACCGTTGCAGCTGGCGGTGGTTCCATCCTCCATTACAAAGACGGTCGCTTCCAGGTTGGCCCAGATTCCGCTGGCGCAAATCCCGGACCGAAATGTTACCGCCGCGGTGGCCCACTCACGGTCACCGACGCCAACGTCATGACGTCCAAGCTC
>NZ_LCWX01000243.1:80238-84415 GCF_001431305.1 Pseudovibrio sp. POLY-S9 | reverse complement strand
ACGCCTCCTACTTCCCTAAAATCTTCGGTCCAAATCAGGACGAGCCTCTGGCAATCGAAGAAGTCAAAGCGGCCTTCAACGCATTGGCAGCCCAGATCGGTGATGGCAGAACCGGCGAGGAAGTCGCAGAAGGCTTCCAGAAGATCGCCGTTGAGAACATGGCCAACGCCATCAAAAAGATCTCCGTGCAGCGCGGCTATGACGTAACCGAATACGCCCTCACCTGCTTTGGTGGTGCTGGCGGTCAGAGCGCCTGCATGGTCGCCGACAGTCTCGGCATGAAAACCGTCATCGTGCACCCGCTCTCCGGTATCCTCTCTGCATACGGCATGGGCCTTGCGGACATCCGCGCAACCCGTCAGCAAGCAGTCGTCAAACCTCTGAACACTGACAATCTGGCAGTTCTTGCAGACCTCGCCCAACGCCTTGCAACAGATGCGAAAACAGAGGTCGCAAATCAGGGCGTTGCAGAAGACGAACTCTCTATCCTCCCACGCGCGCACTTGCGCTACGACGGCACCGACACACCAATCGCTGTGGATCTGAACACAAGTGATCTCGACGCCATGATCGCGTCCTTCACTCAGAACCACATCAAACAGTTCGGCTTTGCCTACGAGAACAAGACCATCGTGGTCGAAGCGCTCGAAGTGGAAGCCATTGGCGGCGGCGCTGGCCTGCAGGAGCCAGACGTAGCGCTGGCAGCAAACGCCCCTACCATTGCAGAGCAAACCCAGTTCTACGCAAACGGCAAATGGCAGGATGCCTCCATCCTCAAGCGCGATGCGTTCCAGCCGGGTATGAAGCTGCAAGGCCCTGCCCTCATCATGGAGCCTCACGCCACCATCGTTGTGGAACCGGGCTGGCATGCGCAAGTCAACGCCAAGAACCACATCATTCTAACCCGCACCATCCCGCTGGAGAGAAAAGTCGCTCTCGGCACCACCGCAGACCCAGTGATGCTGGAAGTGTTCAACAACCTCTTCATGTCCATCGCCGAGCAGATGGGCGTTACCCTGCAGAACACCGCGTACTCCGTGAACATCAAAGAGCGTTTGGACTTCTCCTGCGCGGTCTTTGACCAAAACGGCGCACTGGTTGCCAACGCACCGCACATGCCGGTGCATCTCGGGTCCATGGACCGTTCCGTTGAGGCGATCATCTCCCTCAACAAAGGCAGGATCAAACCGGGCGACGTGTTCGCACTCAACGCCCCTTACAACGGCGGCACCCACCTGCCGGATATCACCGTTGTCTCTCCGGTGTTTGATGACGACGGCAAGGAAATCCTGTTCTGGGCGGCCTCCCGTGGTCACCATGCTGATGTCGGCGGCTCCGCTCCGGGCTCCATGACCCCGCTCGCCACCAAGGTGGATGAAGAAGGCGTCTTGATCGACAACTTCAAACTGGTCGATCAGGGCGACTTCCGCGAGGAAGCGCTGGTCGAGCTGCTCACCAACCACAAATATCCGGTCCGCAACGTGCATCAGAACGTGGCCGACCTGAAAGCCCAGATCGCCGCTAATGAGAAGGGCGTTCAGGAACTGCGCAAGATGACAGACCACTTTGGTCTGGAAACTGTGCAGGCCTACATGGGCCACGTGCAGGACAATGCTGAAGAAAGCGTTCGCCGTGTGATCGAAGCACTCTCCGACAGCTCCTACGAATACCCAACGGATCAGGGCTCAACCATCAAAGTCAAGATCACAGTTGATAAGGACAAGCGCGAAGCAACCGTTGATTTCACCGGCACCAGCCCGATGAAACCCAATAACTTCAACGCACCGGAACCCGTCACCCGCGCCGCAGTTCTCTACTGCTTCCGCGTCATGGTAGAAGGTCACATCCCGATGAATGCAGGCTGCCTGCGCCCAATCAACATTGTGGTGCCAGAAGGTTCCATGCTGCGTCCGCATTATCCGGCAGCTGTTGTGGCAGGTAACGTGGAAACCTCACAGCACATCACCAACGCATTGTTCGCAGCCCTTGGTGCCATGGCAAACTCACAAGGTTCCATGAACAACCTGACCTTCGGCAACGACACCTACCAATACTACGAGACCCTGTGCTCCGGCTCTCCGGCTGGCCCCGGCTTCAACGGCACTGATGGCGTTCACGTCCACATGACCAACTCTCGCCTCACTGATCCTGAGGTTCTGGAGTTCCGCTATCCTGTGCTGTTGGAAGACTTCCACATCCGCAAGGAAACAGGCGGCAAAGGCAAGTGGCATGCGGGCGACGGCACCAAACGAACCATCCGCTTCCTGGAAAAGATGGACTGCGCGATCCTCGCATCCCACAGAACCATCGCACCAAAAGGCATGCAGGGCGGCGAAGATGGTCAGAAAGGCCGTACCTACGTGCGCCGCAACTCCGGCCAGATGGAAGAGCTGAAAGGCTGCGACCAGACAATTCTGGAAGCCGGCGAAGCCATCACAGTAGTCCCCCCAACCAGCGGAGGCTGGGGCAAGGCAGAATAGGCTAAGTTCGTCCCTTTAACACACCAACGCCCGGCTCATCTAGCCGGGCGTTTTTTATGAAGATGCAGAAGAGAAGTTACTCTATGTCATATCTGCGTAGGCATGAAACTCTGATGTTTCTTTATCTTGGAATAGGTAAATAGCTGGCTGGCCACCTATCACAACGTTCGAAAGATCAAAGTCTTTTGGGAGGTTCCAATCAGATAAGGCTTCACGGCACGCAGAAATTTTGTCAATTTCATTATTCTCAATGAGGGCGGAACCTGTCACTTCTCCCACAAAAACGAGTGCTTCCTTGCCTGAGAATAACCACTTATTGTCCTGCCAAGTTGAATATCCTGGAGTTCTTGCCGCTATTGTTTCAATCACATCCTGTGACACGCCACTTGGTACGTCATATACATCATTAAAACTCGCCGACCACTTGGCCGCTGCAGAACCGTCGGCGATACACCACGGGCAGACCTCACTAACATCATCCACGCAATATATGGGGCCAACGTACATGAAGTGTTTCTCTTGCTGACAACATTGACAAACGCTGGCCTTCTCGACCACACACCCGTTCTCAACGGGATCCCGAAAATACTCGAAGTGCGGTATTGTCATTTTCACTCCCAATTGCATTAATTATCAAATACCCTCACAGAGAGTAATACTAGTTGGCACATAGGATTTAAGTCTTCAACCAGTCTCCCTGAAGGTAGAGGCTTCTCGATATGAAACTTTAATTCCTATAAAATCACCGTTGTTCTGAGCCGAGTGCACATCAGTATGTAACTTGGTTCAATTGCTTTACGAATTACGTCAGTAGATTTATTCTATTCTGAGAGCCACTCGGTTTAAGAATTTATTACTCTCTGCCAGAAGAAGCCTCAACCAACCGCACACCATAAGCCTCAAACTTCTCATCTGAAGTCACAATCTCCAAACCTTCCGCCTGTGCCTGTGCAATGAGCATTCGGTCAAATAGGTCTTTGTGATGCTCTGGGAGGTAACCAGCCTGTTCACCATGGAAAAGAGAAATCGGCAAGGGTAAGAAACCTTCCTCATCAATAATGCTGGCCAGGCCTTTGGGTGCTGTGAGCTTTCCAATGTTCTGCTTGATTGCGATTTCCCACGAGCTTGCTGCACTTACAAAAACATCATTGCGGGGATCTGCGATAATAGATTGCGCTTTTGCCCCTAATTGCTGGTTGCCAGCAAGCCACCAAAGAAGTGCGTGCGTATCAAGGAGAAGACGTCTCATTCGTCGCCCTCAAAGCCAGAGGTAACCTCTTTAATCTCTTCATTGAAGTCAGCGGCAAGTTTGATCTGCCCCTTGAAGCGTCCGGGTTTACGAGGTTTCAGCTCGCCCTTATGTGGCACAAGGTCAAGGTAGGGCTTTCCAGCTTTGGCAATCACGACACGCTCTCCCTGCCAAACCTTCTCACCAAGCTTGGATAGATTGGACTTCGCTTCATGCATATTGACCTTCATGGCACCTCACCTTAGCTAAACTTAGCTAACTTTACCTCAGAGAGCGGAAATCTGCAAATCTAGTACCCCACAAACACCAATAGCACCACATGGCCTTCCATGCAGTGTTGAACCAGAGTTCTCGGAAGTCGGGATGAGCAAGGCGGCAGGCAATACCTGCGCTACTTGTTTAAAAATGTTTCTTCAGCATTGGCTACACGCCTTGCCCGGGCTTTTTA
>NZ_LCWX01000243.1:60875-80228 GCF_001431305.1 Pseudovibrio sp. POLY-S9 | reverse complement strand
AATGAACTACGTCGCCTCTTTTGCCTATAAGGCACGATAGCCGGTTTCCCGGAAAGAAAGTGGCTTATCCAGACACGTTTCCATGCCCAAACAGTTCCCCCGTCTTTGACAAACACATCTGCAAAAGTGGATTTCTCCAACCGGTACATCTGCATCCGTCACCGCGTGATACCCTATAGTCCTGGGCCCTTCCCCTCAAACCATGCGGTCACGTTTGAAGTTCGGTTCACCGGACCACTGAAAGGTGCGTTACGTCTCCCAACAGCCCAACCCAACCTACGACAAACTGACGGTCGCTCCGCCAGCAGCCCGTTACGTAGGCATAGGTTCACAGTATGGGAGAAATACACGAGGGGAATAAGTTTTTCCAAAAACGCTTTGCAGCATCACGCAATACCAACTGCAGCACGCAGGCCGGGCATAAGCTGAAAAGCCATATAAGCTACGTAACAGCACAGGAAGAACACGCCTTCCCTGCGGCTCACTCGCCAACCGGTAATGCAGGCAATGGCCATCAGCACAACCGTACCCACCATCACCCAGATATCCACCTGCGCGATCTCAGAGGGAACCGGGATTGGCACGACAAGCGCTGTCACACCGCCAATGCCGAAAATATTGAAGATGTTGCTGCCAACAATATTGCCAAATGCAACCTCAGCATGGCCTCGCACCGCAGCTATGGCCGAGGTGACAAGCTCTGGCAGAGAAGTGCCAATCGCAACCAGCGTCAAGCCAATCACCGCATCAGAGACCCCAAAATGATGCGCAATTTCAACGCTGGATGACACCAGCAAACTCGCCCCAATAACGATGCCAACCACACCGACAGCAAAAATCGCAAGCCCCGCCCAAATGGAAAGGTTCGGATAGCTCGCCTGATCAGCTTCAGCCTCATGAATCTGAGCCGCTGCCTTTCCCGCTTTGCGTTCCGACCAATAGCTGAAGAGTGTATAGGACAGCAGCAGGCCAATCAGAACGAAACCAGCCCATCGGGACAGATATCCCGTCAGGATGACCCCCAGCAAAATCAGGCTTGAAAGCACAAGCACGGCACCGTCACGCTGAAAAGCTTCCCGGTTCACCGCAATGGGTAAGATCACTGCCGTAATGCCTAAAATGAGCAGCACATTAGCGATGTTGCTGCCTACAATGTTGCCAATGGCAACACCGGGGTAACCAGCAAGCGCGCCCTGCAAACTGGCCACAAGCTCCGGCATGGATGTGCCAAAGCCAACAAGGGTCAGCCCGATAAACAGTTTGGAAACACCCAGACGCGTCGCAACAGCCACACTGCCGCGCACCAATGCTTCACCGCCAACAAGCAGCAGCACAAGCCCCCCAACCAATTGAAGGATCACCATTTTCTGAAAACTTTCCTTAAGCGCAGTTCGCGCTTGCGGTTTAGACTGATGTGCAATTGGGTATCCTTCACTCCGATTGCAAGAAGGTTGGTCATCACATTACATTCAGCCAAACCTCTTTGATAATGAGGCCGAGACCAGAAAAAAGCATCATCACCAGCACGCAATAGCGGAACAGGATCGGGCTGAAGCGCCGGCCAAGATAGTTACCACTCTTGGTGCCGATATAGACAAAAACCAGCCCGGTGATCGAAATCGCAAAAGCACCAAGATGCAACAGGCCCATATATGTCAGACCAAGGATCATCATGACTGTCACAACTGTGAAGAAGCTATTGATCGTTTGAATGAAATGGCTGCGCGGGAGATCGAGAGACACCAGAAACGGTGTGATCGGCATCAACTGTGAGCCTGTCATCCCAGTCAGCAATCCGGTTGAGAATCCAGACAGCGAACTCCCAGCTTTCTCCCAATGCGTTTTCAGCTTCAGGTTCTTGGAAAGCAGCGCATATCCCACAAACGCCATGATGATAAATCCCAGCAGGATTGTCAGCCAATGCGTGGACGCCCACCCCAAAAACCAAAGACCAATGACAACGCCCGGCACCGAATAAAGATAAATCCGCCAGAAGCGAGAAAAAGATTCCCGAAAATGCCCGGCCTCATAAACCAGTATGAGATCACTGATGAGCCCCGGTATCACAATAAGCGGAATGCCCTTCTTCAAACCCACCGTGTAAGCGAGAACCGCAAGGCAGATTGTTGTAAACCCAAGCCCTGCAAGGCCTTTCACAAAAGCTGCAAAGAAGAACGTGAACATGATGATGGCAATCTCAAAGGCCGTATAGCCGAGATACTCCGCCGCCATTGCCATGTCTGCTTCCATATCCATCATGCAGCAGAGCCTAGGCGTGAACCTGCAACAATCTCTAACATCTCCATCTGCAAACTGAAGGGATCCATCAACCACCAGTTAGCTTAGAGCATGGCCGCTAAAATCCTTTGACCAACAAGCTCAACCCAAGCCCGAACAAAAGCAGCAGAATAGACGCCCTGAAAACCGACGGCGACATCAGCTGGCGCACCACCGAGCCCAGCTTGGTACCCAGATAGACAAAAGCCAGCCCAAGTGCAGAAACACCCAGCGCACTCAGATCAAGCAGTCCGAGATAGTAAAGACCGCCCGCCATCACAAAGGAGGACAAAGTAAAGGAGCAATTGATCGCCTGCACAAAACGCTCACTGTTGAGATTCAGCGACAACAGATAGGGCATCACAGGCATAATTTGCGAACCGGTAATGCCATTCACCACGCCCGTAATAAAGCCGCTGACAGGCCCAAGGAAGCGCTCCATCTCATAGGAGAGTTTCAGGTGCGGCGTGAAATAAGCAAACAAGGCATAGCTGATAAGCACAAAACCCAGCACCACAACGGCTTCCTGAGCAGGCGCCACATCCAGAAACCAGAGGCCCAGCAGAATCCCCGGCACCGTGGCAAGCAACATCCAGCGAAAGCGAACCACCATCTCCCTGAAAGACCCGGCATCGACCATCACCAGAATATTGCTGGTAATACTGGGCAGTAAGATGAGCGGAATTCCTCTTTTCAACCCCACCGCGTAAACCAGAAACGGCAGACAAGTCGTTGAAAACCCGAGGCCTGTCGCGCCTTTAACGAAAGCTGCAAAGAAAAAAGCGCCCGCAACAGCAGCAAGTTCCGTTGAGCTATACGCAATCTCCCACACAAAGAGATAACTAGAAATATCTTTAAACATCTGGCACAACACACCTGACCTAATAGGAAACCTAATTCCCTATTGGAAATCCATTAGATTTTTGTGAAAGCCCGTGAGCTATCACGTGGAGAAGAAATGCAACTCTGGTTTAGACTTATACTTTATTTCATTAAGTTCCCTTTTCAGGAAAAACTAGCAGACATGTTCAGCAAGTCTGTTGTCCGATTGCGCGTTCTCCCCTCTGACATTGACATGAACATCCACCTCACCAACAGCCGCTATCTGGCCATGATGGATTTTGGCCGTGTGGATCACATGAGCCGCACCAAGCTCGGCAAAGCGATTTTCCGCAACAAATGGACGCCGCTGGCCAACCACGCCACCGTCCGCTTTCGGCGCGAGCTCCCGTTTGGCGAGCCGTTCAAGCTGGAAAGCGAGATTGTGTACTGGACGGATGAGGCCTGTGTGATGGAACAACGCTTCATCTTCACCAAAGGCCCGAAGAAAGGTATTGTTGCTGCAACCGGTCTGGTGCGCGTCAGCATGTACGACCGTGCGCAGAAGGCTTTTGTCCCAACCTCAGCGGTGCTGGAAGAGACCGAAACGCAAGCCACCAAACTCCCATTACAGCCGCATATCGAAGCTTTTTTGAAAGAAGAGAAAGCAATTCAGGCCTATGAACGCAAATCCGCTGGCATTGCTCCGGTAGATTCATTAGAAATACCAGCTGCTGAAAACGATCAATCAAAGGCAGACAACAGAAAGCATGGCTGAGCAGACGTCCCTCCCGATCCTGTATTCATTTCGTCGGTGTCCCTACGCAATGCGCGCAAGACTGGGATTGGTCGCAAGCCAGACAACCGTTGCCCTCCGCGAAATCGTGCTGCGCAACAAGCCAGCCCACATGCTGGAAATCTCTCCAAAAGGAACGGTTCCTGTCCTGCAACTGACGGATGGAACCGTCATCGAGGAAAGCCTTGAGATCATGCTCTGGGCTTTACAGCAAAATGACCCTCAAAACTGGCTCTCTCCAGAGACGGGCACGCTGAAGGAAATGCTGCAGCTGATTGAAGAGATGGACGGCGACTTCAAACGCAATCTGGACAGGTACAAATACTCAACACGCTACGAAGGCGCGGATCCGGACGAACACTACACCCTCGCCATCCAGGAACTCTCCAAGCTCTCTGAGCGCCTTGAAGGTTCAACGTATCTGTTCGGAAACCGCCCAGCTCTCGCAGATCAGGCACTCTTCCCATTCGTGCGCCAGTTCGTCAATGCAGATAAAGAACGCTTTGAAGTAGAAGCCCCTGCAAGCGTAAAAAAATGGCTGCTCGAACGGATAGACCAGCCGGATTTTAAAACCGTGTTCGGTATGAAATGGAAGCCATGGTCACCCGAGGATGACCTTGTGCTCTTCCCGCAAGAAGTGACTACACACGCCCTTTAAACAACGCAACTTCGCCAACCACTTCAATCGTCACATCCCTGAAATACGTCTCCAGATTGGAGCGTAAATCATCAAGGTTGTCTTCAGCGTTCGAGAAGATGCCCTTGCTGTTGTAAAAGCCCATCAGCTTGCGCGCTGCCCAGTTTGGCTTCTGCCCTTCACCCAAAATGGTTGAGCCAAACAAAATCCCACCGTCATTCAGCAGCGGTCTGAGGTTCTCAAACACCATATATTTCTGCTTCATGGTTCCCGGCAGGCAGTGCAGCAGATAACCCAGATTAATGCTGTCAAACTTGGCGTCGGTCCACTCAATCGGCTCCAGCACATCAGTCTGTGTCACGCTGACATTTGCCACCACAGAGCGCGCCTTGGCATACTCCAGACAGGTTTGGTTGAGGTCCATCAGCACCAGACGCGTCTTATCCGGAAAGCGCCCGTGCTCCAGAAAGTAACCACTGCCAACCCCTACATCGAGGTGATTGGCACTGACATTGCGATTGAAGAAGCTCAGCGCTTTTGAAGCGGAACAGCGCCACAGAAACGTGTTGGAGAACCGCAGAACCAGCAGGTCATATATACGCAGAGTTTTATCGGAGTAGACCTCTGCCCCTGCCGCGCTATCCAAATTCTCTTTGTTCATTTCCGCACCAATCTTGTTTTGCTTCACGCATGCATAGTTGCCATACTAGAACAACAACATGAGCAAAACCCTACGTCATGGTTTTACACAGAACAACCAAGAGTTTGCATCAGCAATTTTTCAAGCTCCACGACCGGCACTGCTTGATCCCAAAAATGGCGGTAAACAGCCTCTCCATCAAAGAAATCAGCCCCCTCACTATCAATGCTCACCAGCCCCCATTTTGAGGCGCCAACCTTAAAGGTTTGCGAGGCAAACGTACCAATATCGTCTGCATGGCGCTCATTCATACGGATAACAAGATCATGAGCGGTAGCCGCGAGCTGCTCGCGTCCCTCATCAGAAGACAGAACATCCTCGGTATCCAGCAAAAACGCCTTACCAAAGCCGCCGTTCATGTTCACCCGCTCAACATGCAGGCGATACCAGTCGAAATCAGCAAAATCGACATAGAGCTTGGCCTTTGGGTGCCGCATCAAATAGCGGTTGCGCAGCTCAGTGCACAACGGGTCCCCTTTGCTCAGTCGCTCAAAGCGCCCGATAACAGTCAGTCGCGGATGAGCCAGTGGGTCCCCTTTACCCGGCTCACCAATCAGCAAAGACACCCGCTGATCTTGCTCAAGGCATTGAGAATGGTTGGAAAGGCTGGAAGCAAGCATAAACGGCGCACCAACAACATCCGAGCTGACGCCAACACGGCTGACAATAGGGTAACCGGTCTCTGGCTCCAGAACAGCAAGAGAAGCAAATCTGACAGATCTGATCAGCTTCTTGGCAAGAGCGCGTGCTTCATCGGTGGTTTCACGAATTGGATCTATTTTCTTTTCCATACCAACCTCACTTTTCCCAATCTGACCCTGCTCAGATTTTTGGGTCTTGTCTATCTCCACTTAAGCGTATTCCCGAAAAGCGGTCTCCATAATCTGGAGAGGACAACATACTGATTTAAGTAAGATGAAGAACGTACTCAACTTAAAATTCGGTAAGAAACCAGCGTCTTAAACATTTTTTCAAACACCTAATAAACTGATATATATAGATTTTCTGGCCCATTCATCTACATGAACAGAAGATGAATGACGCTCTCAAAGAAGGTTCAGGCCACTTCTGGTTAATTAGTCTCAACAAACACGAAATACCGTTTACGGAGACGAAAATGGCTAAAGCATCAGCAGTAATTTCAGTAGCACTTGCAGGGGCAATGATGTTGCCAGTCGTTTCTGCAGCTCAGGCAGGCCCGCGAAACAATACTTACATTGAGAACAACACTTACGTTGAAAACAACTATTACCATAAGCGTAAGAAGAGAAAACATAAGAAGCACGGCATCAATGCAGGTGAAGCAGCTGCAATCGGCGTTATCGGTCTGGCAGCAGGTCTCATCATCGGCAATGCAGTGACACCGCAACCCCAGTACGTTGCACCACCACGCCCAGCCTACCGTCCACCAGCACCAGCGTATCGCCCACCAGCCTACCGTCCACCAGTGGTGCACCAGCCAGCACCGGTTTATCACGCTCAGGCTGTAGCCCCAGCCCCGTGGTCCCCGGCTTGGTTTGCCTACTGCACCAACAAATACAGAAGCTTTAATCCGAACACCGGCACCTATCGCACGTACTCTGGCAAAAACCGTTTCTGCCAATAAGCCCTGTCATCACAGAACACGCCCGCTTGAAAGAGATAAAGCCCCGTCTCAATCAGGTGGGCGTTCCCACATCATGCTTTCGAAAAAAAGATTGCGAGCCCGCGCCTTTATTTGCAGACGCGGTATTTGCAGCCTTTGCCGTGACAGCCCTGATCGAAGTGTAAGTGGTCTCGGTGATACTTGTCGGCCTCTGGGCCAAGTACGGTCGTGAACCGCTCACAGGCTCCTTTATGTAAGCTGCTTAGGAAACGCACTTCAGCTGAAGACCCGTCCCAGCCCTCTTCTACAGTCACTTCCCGTCCATCAGACAAATAGAAGGCTGCAATATCGATGGCGTTGCCCTTGCCATGCTCTGAGAGCTTCGCGCCGCGTTTGTTATTCCGGCCACGACAAGCATACCCCGCAGCCGTGCGAATGCGCGTGATGGATACACCAAGTTCCCGCCGTGCAGCAGGCACTGCCACATCCTGCAACCAGCCATCCAGCTTTTGTGCCAGCTCGCACTCAATCTGCACTGGCATCGTCAGGCCAATCTCTTGGCCACCACCAACCACAGACCGCAAAGAAACAGGCTGATCAATCCCACATCCGCCCGGCCCGTCAACAGCGTTTGTTATCTCAACACTCCAACCACGAAGCACACACATCCTCGCATCGCTTGCAGGAGGAAAAACGCGCTGGTTTTCAAGTGGCACAGGAACGAGAGAAAGCGGCTTGCCCGCAGGAACACGCGAAGGCTGAACACTCACCTTGCTCTGAGGAAGAGGCATCGGAGGCAATAAGGTTACATTGCCAACATAAGGACGAGCTTTGGGCATCGGGGCAGCACTAACGTGTGCAGCGCCGATGCACATACCGATAACCAAAACGGCAGACAAAAGTCTTCCGGCAGCGTTCCCACCTGTCCTGTAACCCACCTCGAAATCCCCGATTTGAACAGGCGTTTGCCCGGCGCTGTTCCTGATTCAATGCTGAATATTTCCGTTTTCCCGCCTGAATTGTCATGAATGTTTTAAACTATCCACGCCCAATTCACCCCAGGAAAAGCATGAGTATAGCCCGACGAGTATTCGCGAAGCTGCAGAAAACCTGCATATTGATTTGACAGAGGAAACGCAAGAATTCCCTTGGTCTTTCACAAAACAACCAGAAAGTATCCTCCGGCTTTACACATATTATTCGCTACAGAAATTTTCAGTGATCCTAGGTGCTTTTCTAGCAGTGCCATGAAAAATGGCATTTTTTTGCTTCCTAACGTGGCTTCCGTCACATAAGCTTTAAACAGCTAGTGAGTAACGGGAGATAAATCCATGACTGTCACACGAAGCTTTAACGTCGTCGCAATCACACTTGCATTTGCATTTGTTGGTGCTGTCGTTATCGGCTTGCTATAGTCCCCCTCCCCCACACTGACAAAGTCCTTCACAAAACAAAAATCGAAGGCAAGGCTTACCAGGTGCACAAAGAAACCCACCTTGTTACCAAGGTGGGTTCCAGTTGATTAATTGCTTTTACGTATCAGTTACGCTGCCACAGATGTCAGGCCAACCATTGTGTTCTGTGCTTGTGCAATTGCTGCATCACGGTCAACAGCAACACCTTCCGCTGCAACAATTTCCACATCGCTCACACCAATAAAGCCAAGCACCTGCTTGAGGTAAGGCACTGCAAAGTCTGCTGGAGAGCCAACAGGCACACCGCCAGCTGCCGCAACAATGTATGCCTTCTTGCCCGTCAGCAAGCCCTGTGGGCCGTATTCGGTGTAATTGAAGGTCACACCCACACGTGCAATCTGGTCAACCCATGCCTTCAAAACAGCAGGCACAGAGAAGTTGTAGATCGGCGCACCAATAACCAGCACATCTGCCGCTTTCAGCTCCGCAATGAGTGCATCAGAAAGCGCAAGGCCTTCTTTCTGTTCTTCGCTGCGCTGCTCGTCAGGGGTGTAAGCAGCACCAATCCATGCTTCGTTGATAAACGAAATCGGGGAATTCAGATCGCGCTCGATAACGGTGTCACCGTCATTGAAGATCTTGGAAGCAAGTTCATCAGAAAGCTGGCGGGTTACGGATGTTGCAGTTGCCGCTGAGCTATGGATCTTCAAAATTGTCTTTTTCATCGGTCGTCTCCTATGCCCCAAACAGGAGCTATTGTCTTCTCCTGAACATACATAATGGAACCACAGCGAATGATTAGATCACTATTTGGAAACAGTCTTTGCACGTCTCAGCGACAATCCGACAAAGAAAAAGGGCTGCGAAACCATACGCAGCCCTTTTAAATTTCAGTGCTTCAGAGAATTACTCAGCAGCTTCGCGAGCCATCGGGTTGTAGTTCAGGATCGGAGCCAGCCAGCGCTCTGCCTTTGCCAGTTCCCAACCCTTACGCTTTGCATAATCTTCCACCTGATCCCGCTCAATCTTGCCAATGCCGAAGTAGTGGCTGTCAGGGTGAGAGAAGTAGAGACCAGACACAGCAGATCCCGGCCACATCGCGTAGCTCTCAGTCAATGAGATACCTGTCTGCGCTTCCGCATCAAGCAACTCCCAAAGAGTACCCTTCTCAGTATGATCTGGCTGCGCTGGATAACCCGGTGCAGGACGAATACCATCGTAGTCCTCTGCAATCAGATCAACATTAGACAGACCTTCATTCGGCGCATAGGCCCAAAGCTCAGTACGAACCAGTTCGTGCATCCGCTCTGCAAGTGCTTCTGCCAAACGGTCAGCAATCGCCTGACTGAGGATCTTGTTGTAGTCATCACCAGCTTCGCCGTAGCGCTTGGCAATTTCGTCCTCACCAATACCCGCAGTCACAGCAAACCCGCCAACATAGTCGGGGATGCCACTGTCGATCGGCGCAACAAAGTCCGCAAGAGCCACATTCCCGCGATCAGAGGAACTCCGGTCCATCTGCTGACGAAGGGTATAAAGACGGTTCAGCTCAGTTGTACGGCTCTCGTCGGTGTAAAGCACAAGATCATCACCGTCCTGCGCACAAGGCCAGAAACCAACCACAGCATTCGCTTGCAACAGATTGCCGTCCACGATCTCCTTCAGCATCTCCTGCGCATCATTATAAAGCGCCTGAGCTGCCGGACCATAGCGGTCATCTGTCAGCACTGCAGGATAGGCTCCCTTAATCTCCCAGGTGGAGAAGAAAGGTGTCCAGTCAATGTACCTCACCAACTCCTTCAAGGAGACATTGGTAAATGTCTTGGTGCCGATAAACTTAGGCTTGGTTGGAGCATATCCATCAAAGTTTGGCTTGAAGCGATTTTCACGAGCCTTCTCGATAGATGCCCGAACCTTCTTGTTCCGCGACCGCGCATGCTTTTCAGCAACATCCACATATTCCGCGCGAGTTGCATCATAGAGTGCCTCACGACCACCTTCACTCACCAGACGGGATGCAACACCCACCGCACGCCCAGCATCAGTGACGTAGATCGCCTGACCCTTGGAGTAGTTCGGATGGATCTTCACCGCTGTATGAACACGAGAAGTCGTCGCGCCGCCAATCAGCAGCGGAATATCCAGCCCCTCACGCTCCATCTCAGAGGCCACATGGCACATCTCATCAAGCGACGGTGTGATCAGGCCGGACAAACCAATAATATCAACATCGTGCTTGCGCGCTTCATCAATGATCTTGGCTGTTGGCACCATCACCCCAAGGTCGATAACCTCAAAGTTGTTACACTGCAGAACAACGCCAACGATGTTCTTGCCAATGTCGTGCACATCCCCTTTAACAGTCGCCATCAGGATCTTGCCGTTGGATGAGCTCTCATCCAAGCCACTGCGACGCTTTTCCTCTTCCAGGAATGGCATCAGATAGGAGACAGCTGCCTTCATCACGCGGGCGGATTTCACCACCTGCGGCAGGAACATTTTACCAGCGCCAAACAGATCACCAACCACGTTCATACCGTCCATCAATGGACCTTCAATCACATGCAGCGGACGATCAAAGTTCTGGCGAGCTTCTTCCGTGTCTTCCACGATAAAGTCAGTGATACCGTGAACCAATGAGTGCTCAAGACGCTTTGCAACAGTTGCCTCACGCCAGCGCAGGTCAACCTCACGCTTCTTTCCACCCGGACCTTTAAATTTCTCAGCAGCTTCAAGCAGACGATCCGTGGAATCTGAACGGCGGTTCATGACCACATCTTCACACAGCTCACGCAACTCAGCAGGAAGGTCATCATAAACAGCCAGCTGACCAGCATTCACAATGCCCATGTCCATGCCAACCTGAATGGCGTGGTACAGAAACACAGAATGCATCGCTTCACGAACCGGCTCATTCCCGCGGAAGGAGAACGACAAGTTGGAAACACCACCGGAAATATGAGCGTGTGGCAGGTTCTCAGAGATCCATTTGGTCGCTTCAATGAAGTCCAGACCATAGTTGTCGTGCTCTTCAATACCAGTCGCAACCGCAAAGATATTCGGGTCAAAAATGATATCCTGAGGCGGGAAACCAACCTTATCTACCAGCACGTCATAGGAGCGTTTGCAGATGTTGATCTTGCGTTCAAACGTGTCAGCCTGACCCGTTTCATCAAACGCCATCACAACAACAGCAGCACCATAACGGCGGATCAACTTAGCCTGCGCGATGAAATTCTCTTCCCCTTCTTTCAGGGAAATCGAGTTCACCACAGCCTTACCCTGCACACACTTCAGGCCAGCTTCAATGACAGTCCACTTGGAGCTGTCGATCATCACTGGAACCTTGGCAATATCCGGTTCAGCTGCAATCAGATTGAGGAAGGTAACCATGGCTTCTTCACTATCAAGAAGCCCCTCATCCATGTTGATGTCGATGATCTGCGCACCATTCTCAACCTGAGAACGGGCAACATCCAGCGCTGCATTGTAGTCATCGTTCTTGATCAGTTTGCGGAACCGCGCAGAGCCCGTCACGTTGGTACGCTCACCCACGTTAACGAAGTTCACTTCCTTGGTGAAAGTGAACGGCTCCAAACCGGACAGACGCATCAGGCGCGGCACTTCTGGCAAAGCACGCGGCTTCAAGCCTTCCATCGCATCCGCAAGGGCCTTAATGTGATCCGGCGTCGTACCACAACACCCGCCAACCACGTTGACCAGCCCAGACTCGGCAAACTCTTTCATGAGGCCAGCCATGTACTCTGGGCTCTCATCGTATTCACCAAACTCATTCGGCAAACCCGCATTCGGATAAGCACAAACAAGAGTATCCGCAACACGGGAAATCTCATCCACGTGCGCACGCATTTCCTTTGCACCCAGCGCACAGTTCAGGCCAACCGTAAACGGCTCCGCATGACTGACAGAGTTCCAGAATGCTTCCGGCGTTTGACCCGACAATGTACGGCCAGACAAATCTGTAATCGTGCCGGAGATCATGACCGGCAGCTTGATACCCTTTTCCTCAAACACCTGATCAATCGCGAACAAAGCCGCTTTTGCGTTCAGGGTATCAAAGATGGTCTCAACAAGAATGAGATCACAGCCACCATCAACCAGACCACGTGTCGCTTCAGCATAAGAATCCTTCAGATCGTCAAAGGAAACTGCACGGAAGCCCGGATTGTTCACGTCTGGAGAGATCGAGGCCGTCCGGTTTGTTGGCCCAAGTCCACCGGCCACAAACCGACGGCGGGAAGGGTCAATCTCCTTCATCTGCTCAACAGCCTCACAGCAAAGGCGGGCACCTTCCTTGTTCAGCTCATAAACAATGCTCTCCATCGCGTAGTCAGCCTGCGCGATAGAAGTGGAGGAGAACGTGTTGGTCTCGATGATATCTGCACCCGCTTTCAGATACTGCAAGTGGATATCACGAATGGCATCTGGTTGGGTCAGGATCAGAAGATCGTTGTTCCCTTTCAAATCCTGGTTCCAGCTCTTGAAACGCTCACCTCGGAACTGCGCTTCATTGAACTGCAGATTCTGGATCATAGTTCCCATGGCGCCATCCAGAACGAGGATACGCTCCTTGGCGGCTGCTTCTAGGGCTGCAAAAATGTCCGAACCGGTCTTTTTCACCTGCAAACTCATGGGATCCGATCTTTTCTAGTACTTTACTTTTGCGGGTCACGAATGGGGCCGTAATCCGACAAATATCTTTATATGTGCGTGGATTGGGTTCAGGCAGCGACAGATGCTTTCACATCCTGTTTTGCGCGAAGACCAAGCATGTGGCAGATCGCGTAAACGAGGTCTGCTTTGTTCATTGTGTAGAAGTGGAAGTCCTCAACACCATCATCCGCCAGGCTCATCACCTGCTCGGCAGCAACAGCCGCCGCAACAAGTTCACGGGTGCGAGGGTCGTCATCAAGACCATCAAACCGGTGCGCCAGCCAACCTGGAACAGATGCTCCAGTCTTCTTCGCAAAGCCAGAAATGCCCTTGAAGCTGGTCACTGGCACGATACCAGGAATAATCGGGATCGTGATGCCAGCGGCCTGAACACGGTCCACATAGCGGAAGTAATGATCATTATCGAAGAAGAACTGCGTGATCGCACGGGTCGCACCCGCATCCACTTTCGCCTTCAAGACATCCAGTTCTGTTTCCCAGCTTGGAGATTCCGGGTGTTTCTCAGGATAGGCTGAAACAGAAACCTCAAAATCACCGATGGAACGAATGGAAGCTACCAGATCAGCGGTGGACTGATATCCACCTTCATGCGGATGATACTGCTCACCAAGTCCCGCAGCCGGGTCACCACGCAGCGCCACAATGTGGCGAACACCAGCATCCCAGTAAGCGCGAATGACTTCATTCACTTCTTCCTTGGTGGCATCCACACAGGTCAGGTGTGCAGCAGGCTTCAAGGCAGTCTCATTCACAATACGGGAAACCGTAGAGTGAGTACGCTCACGGGTCGATCCGCCAGCGCCATAAGTGACAGAGACAAAGTTCGGGGCCAATGGCTCAAGCCGTTTGATTGATGACCAAAGCTGTTGCTCCATCTTCTCGCTCTTAGGAGGGAAAAACTCGAAAGAAACGGAGATGTCAGAGGCTCCATTGAGCCTAAAACGGCGATCGATACTATGTTCGCTCATAACTAAGCAAGCTCCTTGGTCTGATCCGCTACAGGCAGGTCGGTCACAACCCGACGATCCTGAGCGAGCCAAAGGGTAACGGTTAATTTGTCTTTCTCCCCCGCGCCCGGGGTAAGATCATTCGTTGAAACAAGCTCCAGATCAGCCTCGGAAAGCCAATTGCCCACTTGTCCCTGAGAAAAGCCAAGACGACGATGCGCGTGCTTCTCCCGCAAAAACTCCAATTCGTGAGGAGCAAAATCTACAAGCAACAGACGCCCACCCGGCCGCAAAGCACGGGCAGCTTCCAAAATCGCTCGCCCAGGCTCTTCCAGATAATGAAGAACCTGATGAACCACAGTCAGATCAGCTGTGTCTGGTGCAACCGGCAACGCGTAAATGTCGCCCTGACGCACCTGCGCTTTCTGCAAACCAGCACGGTCCAGATTGGCCCGTGCAACAGAAAGCATGTTCTGGCTGGCATCAATGCCAATGCCACGCTCGTACTGTTCACTGAACAACTCCAGCAAACGGCCAGTTCCAGTCCCCAGGTCCAGGAGGGTATCAAAGGACTTGGACCCCACGAGTGCACGCATCGCAGCTTCAACGGCAACTTCCGGCACATGAAGACTACGCTCCTTGTCCCAGTTGTTGGCACGTGCTGCAAAGAAAGCCGCCGCTTCCTCTGCCTTTGCACGGCGCAACGAAACCAATCGCTCATGGTCGGCAGCAAGTACCGGATCATCCTGCTCGCTCTGCGCAACAATGCGCCGCGCCAGCTCAGCCGGACCACCTTCACCAAGACGATAATAAACCCAGGCTCCTTCCGGATACCGCTTGATCACCCCTGCCTCACAAAGAAGCTTGAGATGCCGCGAAATCCGAGGCTGGCTCTGCCCAAGAATGACTGTAAGATCCTTCACGGTCAGCTCACCAAGCACAAGCAAAGCAAGCAGACGAATACGCGTCGTCTCTCCACAGGCACGCAAGCAGCCCACCAGGTCCTCTACAGGGAGTTTGCCTTCCGGTTCATTGTTCACTGTCGTTATCAAGCCTACTACCGCCACCAACTGATCGAATAATCTGATATAAAGATATCTTTATACGTATAATAACTCGATGACAAGGAGGAACATTCCCTTCTCGCACCAAAAGAGGAATAGTTTTTCTGAGTTTTCCTTGAAAATTGGCTGATCAAAAATCAACTCTGACATTACGGAGGGGCAAACAGAGCAAAAAAGCCAGGAATTACAACAGCTAGGCTTTTGGAGAGCCGTTCTGGTCATCCTCTTCAACCACAGGCAAAACAGCACCACCCACTGCCTTTTTCTGTGAGTCAGAGAAAGTTTGCCCACCAGCAGCCCCTTCATCGATCCTCACCTTCACCTCACGATGGGCAAAAGTGATGCCCTCGCGGTTGAAAATCTCCCGAATGCCTGCAAACACTGCTTTCCGCAAAACATACTGATCCCCAGGTCGCGTCGTAAATTTGACCCGCACAATCATCGCGGAATCTTCCAGAGCCGTGATGCCTTGAGATTGAAGTGGCTCCAGAAACTTCGGGCCAAGCTCAGGATCCTCGAGCAACTTGTCTCCCAGCAATGAGATCAACTCCCGCATCCGGTCGACATCCGTGTCATATGTGACCCGAAACGCCAACTTCATCATGGTCCAGTCACGCGACGAGTTTTTCACAAACGACAAATTGCCAAACGGAACCGTATTCAGGAGACCGTCCGACTGCCGCAGCTGCATGGATCTAATGGAGATCCGTTCAACCGTCCCTTCAACATTATTGGTGACATAAATGTACTCACCCGTTCGAAAGGCATCATCGAGCAAGAAAAACGCACCTGAGAAGATATCTTTGATGAGCGTTTGCGCGCCAAACCCGACAGCAAGCCCAACAACACCTGCACCAGCAAACAGAGGACCAATGTTCACCCCGATCTCCGAAAGAGCAACCATGCCGGAGAGCACAACAATAGAGACCAGCAGAAAATTCCGCAGGATCGGCAACAGCGTCGCCAACCGCCCCATCTTGGCTTGCCCACTTTTATCGCTTTCAGAGATTTCAATCTGACGCTGGATAGTAATGTGAACGGCCTGGTAAGCCATGTAGCCAAAGAACACGATCAACGCGACTTCCACCAGATTGCCAAACAAACCATCCTGCTTGAAAAGATTGATCCCCCACGCTTCAACGATCACCGCAAGACCAAACATCAGCGTCACAAGGCGGGCACCATGATCAAGCAATTGCCGGTAGGGCCGTCGGGCAGCCTCTTTTTCTGCCGCCAACGCTCGGGCTTCAGCATTGACCTCCTCAGGATTATAGGAATGGCCGGCCTGCTCTTCGACCTGCACAATCTCCTCAACAAAGGCATCCTGCAGTTTGTCGATGTTAATCGGCGGCAAAAGCCACTTATCAATGACAAGAAGTAAGATACCGTAGAGCAAGACGCTGGCAAAAATAGCCATAATCGGCGCCAGTAACAGGAGACTGTCATAGCTCAGTCCTAAGAGCAGGCGGTGGGCAAACACCAGCCACGCCACCAGAAAATACGCCAAAGCACCCAAATGCCAGTTTTGGCTGAACAACCTCCGCCAAACCCGCCGCCTCTCAGTGCTCGCATACTCCCCGGAAAACCAGCCTCCAATAGGCCTGCGAAAAATAAAGCAAATCAACGCAGCAGAGACGGCCAGAAACAACCCACTTTGAAGATCAAGAATACGTTGAGCATTGGCATTGAGAGACAAATGGCTCATCCACCTGCCAAATGCCAGCAGGAAGAAGGCAACCCCGCCGCACAGAATAATGGCATTCAGAAATGACCGGGCAACGTCATCATCCAATGGCACAACACGGTGATGTTCATTCCCAACGGCCAGAAAGTTCCGCGTGAAAACCATCAAAAGCCGAAAGAAGAAGTAAAAACTCGCAAAGATCAGCGCAGCATGTCGAACACTCTCTGTATTACCGGAAATAACAAGAATGAGTCCGAACGTCACAATCACATGCAGAAAGATCGCAGCAACCTGCACCAGTGATCTTGAGAACAGAAATCCAATCTTCTCAGCCCTGCTCTCCGGCATCCCGCGATAAAATCGTAAAAGCCTTTTGGCAAACAACTTGTCTGCAAACAGCTCAACCACAAAACCAAGCGTGACAGCAAACAGCGTCAGCGCAAATATCTGCCACACCCACGAAACACTCGTATCGGGCCGCGCCCGCTCCAGTGCATTGTGGACGTGCCTGGGAAAGTTCCCAAGATCCTTCAAAACAGCATTCAGAGACTGGCTAGAGCGATCAATGTTCTCCAGCGAGAACAGCTCCAGTCCATTAGATAGCCCAAAAACAAGCGGTGCCCCTTCCATAGGAATAGACTCGCTTTGCACCACCATTTCCTGAGCATCAACCATAGGGTCTGCAACAACTGAGTTCTGGGTTTCTGGCGTTTGCGCAACAACAAAACTGATGTGCAGCAAAAGCCCCATACCAACCAAAACAGCGAGTGTCAGAAAGGAGATAAGGAAATTAAGAAAGCGATCCGCCTTAGAACTGTCAGAAGAAACTTTTTTGCTTTTTCTTATTTGCATCAATCCTGCTTTGGCTACACAACCCAATCAGCAGGAGTAAACACGAACAGCACCTAAAGTTGCTTTGGCAGAAACATTCGACTTTTGGACTAAATTGACCAAAGAAAAGGGCCGCACACGCGACCCTCACAAAACCACTTAAATTTTTGAATGGATCAGGCCATCCATTGCTCTTTCCAGGTAATAAATTGCTTATAGGCTTCTTGTTGGTCAAGCGCCTGATAACTCTTTAACGCAGTCTGACGCTGAGAGTTTGAAAGGCGGTAACGCCATGGCCCAATCTTCAGGAGAGCCTGAACAGTCATCATCCCAAAACCAGAGGCACGACACACCACGAGGAAAGGCTCAGTGTCATTTCGCACAGTCCAATGCTGCGCTTCTGCATGACCAATACCAGCCAGCATCGCAAACGCAGCAACCGCTTCAGCAAACCGGTCTTCCTCAGCATAAGCACGCAGAGCATTCTCAGTCAGTTTGCCTTCACGGACCAGCTCCATGACACGGCCACGACCAGTCTCAAAATCATACCGGCCCAGCCAGAATTCATTAGAAAGCTTGCCAGCCGCAATCCGTGCAGCTTTCGGCAATTTCCCGGCAGCTTCGGTCGCGCCTTCTTTGATCAGAAGCTTGCGAACCTGCTCACTAGCGAAGTTGATAAGCGCTTCAATATGAGCATCTGCCAGATCTGCGCGCTGACCAAGGGCCAGCTGAAGGACTTCGTCCCCCTTCGCGTCAGTCATCAGCGAGTTCACACTGCGCTGACCAAGCACTGCACCATCATTTGCAGCAACAGTCTGTTTCACCTCAGTATTTCCAAGATTCACCAGCACATCACTGATATTCTCGGAAATGACATCCCGCTTCGCAATCGCCAGACGATGATCATCACTCTTGCTGCGCGCAATGCTCACCAGGTCACTTTCACGCAGCACGTTAGAGTTCCGTAAAAGCGGCTCTGCAATTTCAATTTCATCGAAAGCAAGTTTGCGAACAGTTTGCTCAGGCGCACGTCGCACTTCAGAAAGCTGTTCCGCCATATAACTCAGCGCATGCCGCTCAACCATTTCCGAGAGCCGCAGCATCACACCATCGTAAATATCGATCTGATCGTCAGAACACCGTTCCCATGTCCGCGCAAACAAAAGCGCAACATGACGCGCAAGCTCCGAACGTCGCTCAATATTGTTCTCAAGCGCGAGAGATTTGAAATCAACGATATGAGAAGCCAAGTCAGATGACATTTAAAACACCGATGGGATACGCAAACTGATAAAAACTTATGGAACAGGATTAAACAAAACCTAACTCAATCTATTCTATTTTTAGTTAATCTAGAAAAAATAACATGCGATTTGCATGCTTCAAAAAGCGGAAAAACCAATAAGTTTTCTCCCGTTAGAACAGATTTCAGAAATTTAATTAAAAAGGTAAGTGACAACAACGAGTTACAAAAATATCACGGAGACTTAACAAGCTTCATCTATGTTGCGAGCAGACCCGCACTCGTTAATGACTTGTTTGCGACATGCGTTCTTTTTATCAAAGCGTCCCCAAATTATGAGTAACAGCATCAACGTTTTAAGGCCTGTCACTCACCCAATTCCTTACCAAAAGGTCAATTTCGTAAAACCAGCCGTTTTGAGTCGCACCATGCTAGCAACCATGGAGTGCAACACCCCTTCATGATTTCAAGTCAGTAATCCAGTAATAATTAGATCAGAACATGTGAATTCAATTTCTTATATTGATAAGATATCCTGATCCTTATGCTTACGTTCAAACAACTCCGCTATTTCCTCGCCGTGCAACAGCATCACCACTTTGGCAATGCCGCAGAAGAAGTCTGTGTTTCCCAGCCTGCACTCTCCATGCAGATCCGGGA
>NZ_LCWX01000243.1:48533-60779 GCF_001431305.1 Pseudovibrio sp. POLY-S9 | reverse complement strand
TCTCGAGAAAGAGCTAGGCCTTTGCCTTGTCGAGAGAAACGCACGTTCAATCCGGATCACACCGGAGGGCGAAGAAATTGCCAGAAGAGCCAACCAGATCCTGCGAGAAATGCAGGACCTTAAGGATTATGCAAAACACGCAGCATCCCCGCTGAGCGGCATCATACGCCTCGGTGTCATCCCTTCTCTTGCACCATACATTCTGCCCAAGCTGCTACCCGCCCTTATCAAGCAATATCCTGATCTTCAGCTCAATCTCCGCGAGACTTTGACAGCATCTTTGGTGAGCGAGCTAAAGCACGGCACCCTGGATGTTGTTCTCGCAGCCCTTCCCATCGAAGAGCCAGAGCTTGAAGAAGTACCTATCTTTGAAGATCATTTCCTTTTAGCTGTGTCCAGCTCACGCAAAATAGATGAGCGTAAGAGGATGGGTCCAGATGATCTGCATGGTGAAAATCTGCTGTTGCTTGAAGAAGGGCACTGCCTCAGAGATCAAACACTGAGCTTTTGTGGAGCAATTGGTCAAAATCAATCAGCTAACGTAGGCGCAACAAGTATAGCAACTGTCCTGCACATGGTCGCTGCCGGATATGGCGTCACTGTCCTGCCTGAAATTTGCGCAGATACAGAAATCGCAGACGATCGCATAACACTTTTGCGGTTTGCAGAGCCTCAACCTTCCCGTAGGATAGGTTTAATTTGGCGAAAAACTTCACCTAAAAGCGAGGATTACATGGCACTCGCAAGGTGTTTGCGTAACGTCACCAACTAATGAAACGAGTTAATTTAACCCGTTGCTGTGAATAACCGAAAAATATACCGTGCAACTGCATACGTATTATCGATTTCTCACTAAGCTATAGAATATGGATTAGAAGAACGACTCTTTTTAAGATGAACTTCCTTCCACTCAAATGCACACTATTACGCCATCAGCCGGTTTTAGTTGCTCGGTGTAAAATAGGAATCCACTAGCTTGAACCAAGAGACCGCCCATATTGTAGACCAAGCATTCTGCAAGTTTCTTGCAGACAGCCTTGACCGGCTACAAAAGGGCGTGGCCATTATTCAAGGTAATGGAACTATCCTGCAATGTAATGAGTTTGCAAAACGCTTGTTTGAGCAAACACCTCAGATCAAGGTCAGCACCGGACGGCTAGAGTTCACCGACCCGAGCCACCAGCGCGAGTTCCAGAACGCACAAAGTCTGGCCACAGCAACAATTGATCTGGATGTACAGCAAGAGCTCGTCCTCAGAAGAGATGAAGCATTTCTGCGCCCGATCCATATCGACTTACGCCTGGTCGATACTGAGTTCGACGATCTCTTCTTTCTGTTCGTCACGGACCTGGAAATCCAGCAGCAAATCAATATCCAAAAGGCAACGGCCCTCTTCCGCCTGACGGATAAGGAAGCGATTGTCCTGGAGCAGCTGTCTGGCACACAAACAGAACCTCAGATTGCTGCTGATCTGGATATTACGAAGAACACACTGCGTACGCACCGCAAGAACATCTACGCAAAGCTCAACGTGAGCAGTCGCGTGGAACTGGCAATGCTTCTGTCAATTCTGGTTTAAAAAGAACGTGAGGTCGCGAGCAGCTTAGTTGGGTGAGACCTTATAGAGACAACGCCGGTCACCTTTCAGGATATGCTCAACACGCTCGATGCGTACATCATCTCCCAAAACCTCCTGAAACAAATCAAGCTCTGATCGACAAAAGTGTTGGCAAGACCGGGCTGCAGCACAAATAGAGCAATGGTTCTCTGCAAACAGATAGCCATTCTCGCCATCCTTCAGAACCTCAGCCATGTACCCTTCTTCACTGCGCTGTTCAGCAAGGCATTGTAGCTTGTCAGACAGGGTCTTTGCAGACTTCATCGCAGTTAGATAGGACTTCCGGGATTGATCAGCCCGCGCATCTATGAGGCGCTGGAGTCCTTCTTCGCCGTAAAGGTCTTTGATGTTTCCAAGCAGATCAACCAGCACACCACTATGGTTATCAGGAAACTTCCTGTTGCCTGTCTCAGAAAGACGCCAGGTTCTGCGAGGACGCCCCACAGTCCCTTTCAGGTCTTCAAACTCAACAAGATCAGCTTCCAGCAACGCATCAAGATGTTGACGCACAGCCACAGCCGTCACGCCCAAATGTTTGGCCATGGTTGCAGCTGTGTTCGGTCCGCGCGATTTCAGCGCGTACATCAAACGATCTTTCGTACGGTCACTCATAGGCATCTCATAGCACAATCGAAATTATATGAAAAGTTTTAGCTTTCCTAATAAAGTAAAAGCTGTAGTGCACCAACATCAGAAAACAACGCGAAGGAATCACTGATAACTTACCCATAAAATAGTATTGTCTTTGAACCATAAGAGATTATGCATCATAATTACTCTTCTACATATGTAATGCACAAATAAGAAATTTCACTTTTCATATAAATCAGAAAAATAGAAGGTGCTTATCCCCATTTTCCTAAAATTTACCTAGTATTTTTATAGTATTCACATAAAGCTTGCCCCTTAATTCTCACAGAGCCCCCCGCTTTCCTTTTGCGTAAAAGCACATAATCCCTATCAATAAGGGCGTGGTAAATAATTGGTTGATAGTGGTGGGAATGATGTCTGAAGCAGGCAACACAAAATACAATATCGAGTACCCGGCATATAAAACGAACCTGCATCCAGTAGAGATGCCTCCGCAGCCATTCGCTCAGTCTGTCCTGCGCGTCTACGAGAAACTGTTCGAGCTCCCGACCTTCATCATGGTCAATCAATCAGAAACCGGGAGTGGTTCAGAGCTTTTCGTTTCCGATAGCATTCATCCCTATAAGAACCAGCTCAACAATCTTCTCTCCAAGATTACGGAACTCCCAATCTGCGGAGATGATGTGCAGATTTTCCCACATAGGTTTAATGGCGAAGACGCACCCTCAACAGCCAGGTCACCGCATCTCGCAACGCAGTTCATCGCACTCATGCCTCTCTCCCTCCACGAGCGAGTGATCGCCGTCGTGGGTATTCTCTGCAAGTCCGATGCAAACAACACTGCCCATTTTCCCAGAACACATTTCCAGCCAACCACACCTTCAGATCAACTCATAAATGCAGACCTGACCAAAAAGCTCAAAAGCTTCAGAAACCTGGCAAGAATTCTCGTTCCCGGTCTGCTCCGCATCCTCTCAACAAACGATTTGTGCAGCACACTCTCAGTCAATGCCAAGGTGGCAACAAAATACTTACTGCCACCAGAGCAAGCCAATCCGCGAGAAATCTTCACAGTCTGCAATATTGACCCGTTGACTGGCCTGCGAACCAGAGAGAGCTTTGAGCAACTTATCTCCGACGCCATAGAAAGCGTGACAAACCCAGATCAGCGCGTGGCCTTGTTCTATGTCGATCTGGATCATTTGAAAGTCATCAACGACGCTCACGGGCACGCTGCAGGCGACGCAGCTTTGGTGGCTATTTCCGACCGTTTGAAGCAGATGGAATGTGAAAACGTCACCGCTCTCAGATTGGGCGGCGATGAATTTGCATTGCTCCTGGAAGACACCACATGTCATCAGATCAGAGTATTGCTTGAAGATTTGCCAGTATCTCTCAGTCATCCGATCTATCATGAGCACAGCGAAATACGACCCAAGGTCAGCATTGGCGCTGCGGTATTCCCACGCCACGCAAACACTGTGAAGGAACTGCAGGATAGTGCCGACACAGCTCTGTATCATGCAAAAAAAAGAGGCCGAAATCGAGCCAGCCTGTTCAATCAGGTCATGCGCACCCGGTTGGAACGGCAGGTCACCCTTCAGCAAACCGCAAAACAGGCACTCTTGCAAAACCAGGTCGGAACAATCTTCCAGCCCATAAGGTTCGGCCAAACAAGCCAAATACGAATGTTGGAGGCCCGGCCAGAATGGCCGTCTCAGATTTTAGAAATTGCTCGTGGATGTGACCTTTCAAACATCTTTGACAGCGCCAGCTTCAGTAATGTTCTTGGCGAGACAACAATTGCAGCCATCATTCACGCCATGCGCGCGTGTCAGAACACTCCAATGCAACATTGGGAGTTCCTGTTCCGCGTCCCCGTTCCCTCTGTGTTGAAGGAAGGGTTCTGCGATGATCTCAGCTACCTTCTACAGGAAAACAATGTATCGCCAGACAAGTTCACATTGGAGATCCCCTCGCGTGTTCTCTTAAGAGCCAACGCTCATATCCTCATTGGTCAGCTGAATGAGCTAACAAACACAGGCGTCAAGTTGTGCATCAACCACTTTGACTCCGGCGGACTGAAGATTGAGCATTTCCAGAAACTGAAGATCTCCTACATCAAACTACACGCGGGCTCTGTAGAACGGCTGTTTGAAGATGATAAAACAGCACGATTACTCTCCGCTGCAACTGAGTTCGCACATGCCTTGAACATCGAGATCATCCTCTCGGAAATCAAAAATGCAAATACCGAAGAGAAGCTGAGAAAATTAGGCGCAGAATACGTTCAAGGCGCATTCTATGGCCCTGAACAACGCTTTTCTGAGATTTACAAGAAGCACGTGCTCGACATCTCGCCAGATCCAATCCAGAGAGTAAAAACAAACATGGCACGTAGAAGAATATCGCGCCTGCCATCATCCATGATAAATTAGCGCGCAGCACCAGCGCAAAGAGATCATGTGTGAGCAAAACCAAAAGACAACGAGCGATCAGCGACGCCCTAAGCACGCTTATTCCGCATGTTCCATTTCTGGATGCTTCGGAAATACGCAGCAAAGCCAACCAACAGCACCTGCGCCACCTCCCAGCCCACATTGCGGTTCTGCTGGCAACAACCAGCTATGTGCGCCATCAATACACTGACTACGATGATTTACTGGAAGAAGGTCTGGACCGGGACGCTGCTCGTTACTGCGTCGCAGATGAGATGGAAGCCACCATCACATCATGGGGCGGAAGCATCACCGCCGGGGAACTGCTTGCCGCTCCCAATGAAAGCGGCGAGCAAGATCAGTAGCTACAAATTATCGGCAAACACCAATAATCCAAGTAAATGCAAGCGCTGCAAGGCACAGTGCAGGGATGATGATCGCAGCATACCCGAAGAATGCAATTGCCAAACCCCAGCCAACAAAGAAGTTCGCGCAGAAATAGTATTTTGCTTCGCTGTTGCCATGCACAGCATCTTTGAACAACCAGCCGATGATTGGAACAAGGAAAAGAAGCTTGAAGAAGAGTGGATCATTATCCTGCTGATCTTCAGCAGAAGACAGAGTTGTATCGCTCATTACAGTGCCCGTTATTGATTGATGGGGGAAGAACACAGAGTTGACTTACATCAATTTAACATTCACGCGCATGCGTCACATCAGCACATCTACGTATGAAGCATGAATAGTACATATGCATTAGATGCGTAAACGAAAGACAAATACCCAGTGTTTGTGAACTCCGCTCACTGAATTAGCAGCAATTCGATTGAACTATCGGGAAGCACATTAATAAACTCTTTAGTCTGTCTTCACGCTTTCTCCTTGAGCCCAAACAGCAGCTCACGAAGCCCAGCTATGCCCGTCCTGTTTGCGTAACCTTGCGCATTAAAAGGAAAAGCAAGAATGACTAAAAAGCAGCTTGTCATCTATACAGACAACTCCTACGCAACGCTCCCGGCTCTTGCAGAAACAGAATGTACTATTGGCATACAGGCATTTATCAGCGGAGCCACTTTTACAAATGGCAAATGCGATCTAACAGCCGACTGGCCTATGGGGCAAGCTATAAAAGCTTCTCCAAACGGTAGCACGCCCGTAAAAGAGGCTCAGCAAAAAGACCTCAAAGTCCTTGCCGCACTTGGCGGAGCTGACTTTGTCACTGCAGTTTGGCAAGAATGTAACGACAATCTTGATAGCTTTGTCGCGGCACTTGCTGATTTTGTGAAAACCAACGGTTTTGACGGAATTGATATCGACTGGGAAGACTCTGCGGCAATTGTAAGCGATGACCATTATAATGCAGTGAACTTTCTGGTTTCTCTTTCCCAGAAGCTCAAGGCAGCCTTACCATTTGATCAGAGCATCATCACACACGCTCCCCAACCACCATATCTGGACCCCACTTGGTACGGCGGCCCATACTTGAAGGTAATGGAACAGGCACACGACGTCATCGATTACTTGAACATTCAGTATTACAACAACAGTCCATGGGTCGGCGACACCCCAGCTGATGAAACCCGGTTGGTTGCAGGTACAACAGGCAACCCACCTCAATCCACCAGCATCGTTGGCCTTCAAAAAGCAGGCATCCCTGCGGAAAAGCTACTGGTGGGCAAACCGACAGCGAAGGGTAACGCCGGTCCGAGCGCGAACAATGGCTATATCCCCGCAGAAGATTTAGTTGAATATGTCATCGATCCTCTGAACAAGGCAGAACAAGAGTTTGGAGGCGCAATGGGTTGGCAGTTTGCAAAATCACCCGAAAGCCCTGATCTTGCAACAGAATGGATCTCAACTGTTGCAGATGCACTGGATCTGAAAGACAAAAAGTAAAACAATAATAATAAACGACGGAGCATCACTGCTCCGCCGTCCTCAAAATCAATAAGCAAGCTAGACTTAGCGAGTAAGTGGCTTGTACTTGATGCGGCTTGGGTCTGCAGCGTGTGCACCCAGGCGGCGAACCTTGTCTTTTTCGTAGTCTTCAAAGTTACCTTCAAACCACTCAACGTGGCTATCACCTTCAAAGGCCAGCATGTGCGTTGCAAGACGGTCAAGGAACATACGATCGTGCGAGATAACCACGGCACAACCAGCATAGTTCTCAAGCGCATCTTCCAGAGCTGCAAGTGTTTCGGTGTCAAGATCGTTGGTCGGCTCATCGAGCAGAAGAACGTTTGCGCCTGACTTCAAAACCTTAGCAAGATGCACGCGGTTACGCTGACCACCGGAAAGATCACCAACTTTCGCCTGCTGTCCAGCACCCTTGAAGTTGAAGGAGGAGCAGTAAGCGCGTGAGTTGATCTCTTTCTTATCAAGATAGATCACTTCAGCACCTTCGGAAATCTCTTCCCAAACGGTCTTGCTGTCATCCAGTTTATCACGGGACTGATCCACATAACCAAGGTGCACGCGGTCACTGACTACCACTTCACCGCTGTCAGGTTTTTCCTGACCGGACAACATCTTGAAGAGTGTTGACTTACCAGCACCGTTTGGACCGATGATACCAACAATACCACCACGTGGCAGTTTGAAGGTCAGATCATCAATCAACAGACGATCGCCAAAGCCTTTGGAAACGCCTTGAACGTCGATAACATTGTTACCCAGACGCTCACCAACAGGGATCAGAATTTGCTCAATAGAAGGCATACGCTCTTCTTGAGCAGTCAACAGAGCATCATAAGCATTGATACGCGCTTTTGACTTGGTCTGACGGCCCTTCGGCGTCATGCCCATCCATTCCTGCTCACGCTTGATAGCGCGGGAACGAGCCATGTTCTCACGGCCTTCCTGCTCCATACGCTTGGTTTTCTGACCAAGGTAAGTGGAGTAGTTGCCTTCATAAGGGATGCCCTGACCGCGGTCGAGCTCCAGAATCCAACCAGTCACGTTGTCAAGGAAGTAGCGATCGTGGGTAATGATCAGAACGGCACCCTTGAACTCACGCAGATGGCGTTCCAGCCAGTGCACGGTCTCAGCGTCAAGGTGGTTGGTTGGTTCGTCAAGCAGCATCAGGTCAGGCTCGGACAAGAGCAGCTGACACAACGCGATACGGCGACGCTCACCACCAGAAAGGTTATTTACAGGAGAGTCGGATGGAGGGCAGCGAAGCGCTTCCATTGCCATCTCAACCTGGCTTTCCAGATTCCACAGATCCTGCGCATCAATGATGTCCTGCAGCTGAGCACCTTCATCGGCGGTCTCATCTGAGTAGTTCATCATCAATTCGTTATAACGATCCAGAAGAGCCTGCTTGTGCGCAACACCTTCCATCACGTTTTCAAGGACGGTCTTGTCCTCGTTCAGCTTTGGTTCCTGCGGCAGGTAGCCAACTTTGGCACCTTCTGCAGCCCATGCTTCACCGGTGTACTCTTTATCAAGACCAGCCATGATCTTCAAAAGAGTAGACTTACCTGCACCGTTTGGACCAAGGATACCGATTTTCGCATCCGGGTAGAAAGACAGGTGAATATTGTCGAGTACTTTTTTTGCACCGTAGGCCTTGGAGACCCCGTGCATGTGATAGATGAACTGGCGCGCCATGGACTGCCTGCATCTCCTGATCTGTGTAAACAATGAAATCTCTGGAGAGCACTCATAGTGGAAGCAGCGCCAAGGGGCAATCCATAACACTTCAGCGATGATCAAATCCGTCGCTTTTTCTCCTCAAACGGAGAATTTCACGACAACACCTGGTCACTTCCACGCAAGAAAAAGGGCAGCAGGTTTACTCTGCCGCCCCAATAACAAACAAGCTCGTAAAAATTTACGCCAGCTTCAGCTGCGGAACCACTGTCAGGTTCCGAACAATCGCATTGTCTTCAACGGCCTTGAGCCCCTTCACAGCAATGAAGGTGACCAATGGCTCACACGCAACAATTGCCAGATAAGACAGAGCAAACTGCGCCCATGCCGTAAACGGCGTAGCAACGTCCCCAATCATCAACCAGAAGCCAACCATGCCGGTCACGCCAGCATAATACATCGCATCCAACTTCAGAATCTGCGCAAAGCTCACACGCTTGGTCAGTTCCTTGGAAAACAACTCACGGCCACTCAGGTAGTGAACGGCAATCAGCGGCAACATCAAAGACAGACTGTTGACGCCAAGATGGTACATGTCCTGCGGATCAAAAGCGAGCGCCTGAAACAGCAAGCCAATGGCAAACCCAAGCAGAACAGGGGTAAACCCGAGCGTCAGATACATCGCCATCGCACCAACGAAGTGAAGTTCCGATGCTCCAACAGACATATGGAAGCTCTGCATGAAAATGGAGAAGAAAACCGCAGCCAATAGCGTTTTCAGCGGTGTGAACGGCTCTTTCAGGAATTCTGAAATCTGCTCTTTGCAGCCCCAGACAATAACGCCAACGGCACCTGCATTGGCAGCAATAACCTTGGCGGCGGAAACGTAACCCGGTTCAATATGCATTTAATATGCTCCTCTTCGCACCCTCCGTGCGGTCATGAGTTTATGTCGTGTCGGGCAGGTTTCCTGGCTTATGGCTTTTGCGTCCTCCGCCTTCCCAGAGATCATCTCCAGTGGCTTTTATGAAGAACGCACCACGTAACAGTTGCGGGGGCAGCTGCGGTTCGGGCCCATCTTTGGTCATCCCTACCGCATTCCCTTTTCATCCAAGAAGCTTGGCTTCTACAGAACCCAACAGCGGGAATATCCTAAATTTAAAGAGAAGACACAACTAGAAATAAGAGGCAGTTGGGATAAGCAACAATCAGAGGGATGCAACGGCCTTCGTAACCCGCTAGAGCTGCAGGCAAAAAAAGAGGCGTGTACCCGTTGGTACACGCCTTTAAGAAAGTTGACACTCCCCCATCCGAGTGCCAGCCGAAGCTGTATTTAGAAATATCAGAGTGCCCCATCTCTTCATTGATCTTCATCAAAATAAATAAAATTACCTCAGAAACATCGGATATTATTCAACATTACAAAAGCACTCAGATTTTCAATCGATTAAAACTAGAATAGATCAAATATATCTCGTACAGCTTGCAACGAAAGTCTCAGTATTTTCTATTAGTTCTTGCTATAAGTTCTCTCCGAAGGTGCCTGCCACGAATATTTCCTTAGCCAATGCTCCTCAGGAGAAATCACAAAGCTCCAGGAGTTCTGCTGCTCTCCAGAATCATCAGGAGTTGAATCCGGTGTAGGAGTGGAAGCATTTTGGCTGTCAGAAATTTGGATTTCAAGCACCCCCTCACCTTTTCCAGCAAGCTTCAGCAAGCCAAGATCACTGTGAGATCGTCCAAGAAAAATCTGGGGTGCTGTTCCTATCCTCTCCCAGATAGTTCGGGCAAGATCTGTTGAAGACACCGGCGCTGCGTGGGGAGCAACCTCGATAACCCGAAATCTCGGAAGCCCGTAGTTCAACTCTGCCATAGTGCGATCTACTTCATGGTCTCCAAAGCTTAAAACCCAAATCTGAAAGTGATGTTCTTTCAAGAACCCCACCAACTCTTTCAGAGGCTGAAAAGCAAACTCTATATATGTTGCGCCAACAGCCTTTGGCCCGCGTAATGACAGATGAGCACGTACACTCTCAGAATAAACAGCAAAGCTTCCAAAACTGTCGCCAGCTTCAGGTGGCGTCACTTCATTGTCTGCGCCAGCCAGAGCGTCACTCCATAAAGCTCCATCGCCAACCAAAACAGCAACACGGTCATCGAGTTTCACATATTCAGGGCTCCCAGCCCGAGCCATACGCTCAATGCTTTCTACGATACCACGGCGCGCTGTGGTTGAGCTCCAACTCGGCAAGATGTTATCTCGCTCACCACCAGTTGGCTGCAAAACCGAAACCGCTGAGTATAAAAACAAGCTGGACCACTGCATCGTTCAAGACCACCTGAAAGTTGTTTCAGCAAGATGGTGAACTACAATGCACATCAATTGCCCATAAAAAATGAACTAAATGCTGTCGTGAAAAGAGAAGAGAATCATAATTGACAGCCTGCCCCTCTTTCCTCTCAACTTGAAGATAAATACGAGTATTCACGTATATAAAGAATTTCACTCAACGAAACATTTACTTACAATTTTCATAAATTAGCTTTGGAAGTGTCGGATAAACGTCATATGCACCGCACTTTTCGATACTTTTTAGAATTAAACCCGGCCCACCCCTAGAATTCTTAATAAATGCGCAATAATTTCAAACAATTATGCCGAGGAATTTCCTGGGGTACCCAAATGCATTTTCGAACCCTCTTACTTCCTGTATTGCTCCTTTTCGTTTTAATTGGTTTATCGATACACTTCATGTCAGCGTCATCGTATGCGTCGATTTTCGATCCTGCGACAGGTGGCCTTCACAATCAGCTCAATCAAGCTGAACTGCTCACTCAGCAGCAGAACCTATGGACCATATTGTCTGTTGGATTGTTCGCGCTTGGTGTTCTTGGAATACTAATTGTCTATTCCAGCCTGTTTATTCAGGAGCGTATGCGGGCGACGCGTTTTTTTAACCGTGCCCTTCTCCTCATCGCCATCAGTTCAGCAGCATGCCTGCTCATCGACACAACGCTGAACTTGCCTGATGTAACGGCACAATTGATCCTCTGGCAGTCTCATGTGGAGTTCAGACCACAGGGGGACATACACGCCGCTGCAATCCACGCAGCAATGGCAGCGATGATCGCAGTTCTGGCTTATCTGCCTCTATCGCATCAGCTGACAATGCGTGCGACGATCATTCTCGCACTCTCAATCGGCGGGGTCATCTACCCTGCCTACCTGAAGGGTGTCCAAGGGTTATTGCTTCATCCGATTAGCCAAAACACCGTGCTGTCAGTTGGTTTCGAGCAGATTGGCGGCGGTACCGTAGTCACATTGCTCGCAACCTTCGTAGCCTTTTCCGGCATGTTAGTGACCGGACTAAGAAACTCACCAGCGTTACCTGAGTACATTCTGCACAACACACAAAACTACAATGTGCTGCAGATCAAAGCAGGCGCGGCGCTGATGGCCGTTGGCGGCATTGGCTTTTCTGTCGGTAACACAAGCATTTACTCAGGAGAGCTGGGCAGCGCAATCTTCAACGTCCTTGTCGCAACTGGCGTCTCGGTACTATTGGGAGTCGCCCTCGGCTTCTTCGCACCGCGCAAGGTCATGTACCCAACCATTTTGCTGAGCATGATCGGCGGCTTGTCCTCCGTTCTCGGAAATGCCCAGCATCTGACGGTTGCAGGCGTCGCACTTATTGCTCTGACGGCCTCAGCTGCTTCTATAGCAGTCGCCCGCATTATCTATGCAAGGTCAAAGACCCACAAAGTCATCATTTACTACACCAGCCTTGGCATTGGCTCTCTCATTGGCCTTTTCGGCTTCACAACCGCACTACCAGCAGACCATGCGCTGGCTGGGTTCAGTCTGGATAACCTTATACTTCAGGCAGTTGGAGCTTTACTGACCATCCTTTGGGCCTTCTTGTCAGGTCTAATCCTGTTTACGGCCTTCAAATTTGCAAAGCAGTTCCGCAAAGCCGACGAAATTGATCTGAATGAAACGCCGAT
>NZ_LCWX01000243.1:43619-48438 GCF_001431305.1 Pseudovibrio sp. POLY-S9 | reverse complement strand
TGTCAGCACCATCAGCCAGATGGAGAATCTGATCGGTAAGTTGGTTTGGCATGACGCCAAGCTGGATGAGCGCTTGCCGGTACGGGACAGTGACCCGCAGGAACGCCTCGCTTCGCTCTTCAACACGTTCCTCGACAAGCTTCAGAGCGATGAAAAACGGCGGAAAATCAGCGAAACATCAAACAGTAAGCAGCAGGAAGAACTCAGCAAACTCGCCACATTTGCAGAAGGTGCATTCGAAGGCCTCGCCATCTCGACAGACGGTATTATCGTAGAATGTAACCACGTGCTCTACGAGCTACTGGACTATCAGGCAGGTGAGATGCGTGGGACCAGTTTGCTGTCTCACGTCGCGCCAGACTTTCGCGAAAAAGCGCGTGAGAGCATTCTGGCCAATGAGCCGACCCCGAACGAAGTCATGCTTTTAAGCAAGTCTGGCGAGCGTATCCCAATTGAAGTTCGTGGTCGCTTGATGGAAGTGGCCGACGAGAACCTTCGTGTCTCAGCTGTACGTGATATGCGTAAGCAGAAAGAAGACGAAGCGCGCATTCTCCATCTCGCTCAGCATGACATGTTGACCGGCCTGCCGAACCGCACTTACTTCCGCGAGCGCTTCCAAAAAGCAATCGAAAACCAGGCAAACGCAGAGCAAACAATCTCTGCAGTCATGCTGTTGGATCTGGACCGCTTCAAAGATATCAATGATTTATATGGTCACCCAATCGGTGACAAGCTCATTCAGACAGTAGCTCGCCGCCTCAATGCATGCGTCACCCATCACGACACAGTCGCCCGTCTCGGCGGGGACGAGTTTGCGATCATTCAGGTCAATCTGAAGACAACGGCTGAAGTCGGTCTGCTGACCAACAAAATACTAGAGGTCCTGTCAAAGCCGATCCATGTTGGCAACAACATCACGGTCAGAACGAGCGCCAGCATTGGCATCGCGCTGATTCCAGACCATGGGACGGACCCGGATGAGCTGATGTCCAAGGCGGATATCGCGCTTTATGAGGCTAAAGAAGCTGGCCGAAACACCTTCGCGTTCTTCGAAGACAAGATGGAAGAGGCCATCCTGCTGAGAAGAACAATGGAAGGCGACCTGCGTAACGCATTGGAAAATGAGGAACTTCAGCTCCACTTCCAACCGCAGGCACGCTCGGACACCCGTTCCATTGTCGGCTTCGAGGCGCTTTTGCGTTGGAACCATCCGGAAAAAGGCCAAATTGGACCGAACAACTTCATCCCGGTTGCGGAGGAAAGTGGTCTGATCATTCCGATTGGCCGCTGGGTTCTGAATGAAGCCTGTACGCAAGCTTCTCAGTGGCCGGAGCGGTATCGTGTGGGGGTGAACCTCAGTCCGGTGCAATTCTGTGATGAGTACCTCATACAAGAAGTTGAAGGTGCATTGGCGCGAAGTGGGCTATCCCCGGAGCGTCTGGAGCTGGAAATCACTGAGAGCGTACTGATCCATGACGACCGCCGCGCACTCAATACCTTGAGACAACTCAAAGAGTTAGGCATCACCATCGCGCTTGATGACTTCGGTACCGGCTACTCTTCCCTCAGCTATCTGCGCCGCTTCCCGTTTGATCGTCTGAAGATCGACCGCAGCTTTGTCAGCGGTGTAACTCAGACGCCGGAACTGGCAGCAATCATCCGTGCTGTCATAGATCTTGGGCAGGCTCTGGGAATGGAAGTCATCGCCGAAGGTGTTGAAACTGAACCAGAATTAGAGCTGCTGCGCAATGAATCCTGCGATGAAGTGCAAGGCTTTTTGATTGGCCGTCCGCAGGTGATGGATGGCGAGATGGCAAAACATGTCAGCAATGCCAATCTGGAAATTCAGGCATTAGACCAATACATCGCAGCACTGCAGGAAACCTCTCTGAAGCTAAAAGAGATGGAAAATCAGGCAGCTAAGCAAGATCATGAGATGATTGACGCAGGCGACTAAACCCGCATTCTAGTGATGAAACAACAAGCACCAGCAGGACTTATCACCATCCTGCTGGTGCATTCACCGCCACACGGCTACGTCCGGCACCCTGCCTAACCACCTGAACCTGAACCGGAATTCGATCCTTCAGCGCTTCCACGTGGCTGATGACGCCAACTTTTCTCCCCTGCCCCTGCAGCATCTCCAGCGCATCAATGGCAAGGTCGAGGCTTTCAGCATCCAGAGAACCAAAACCTTCGTCGATAAAGAGCGTATCAACGAACGATTGGCGGCCTTCCAAACCGGAGAGGGCAAGTGCGAGGCTGAGCGAAATAAGGAAGCGTTCTCCGCCACTTAGCGAGCGTGTGGAACGTGGTGTGTCGCCCATATCGCGGTCGATGACGAACAGGCCAAGACCGAAGTCAGTCCGTTTCAGCTGATACCGTGGCTTCAGCTGATGCAGCTGTTTGTTGGCCAGCTCCACCAGCAAATCGAGAGTAACGCCCTGCGCCACCTTCTGGAACTTGGAACCATCCGCAGAGCCAATCGCTTCCGAAATCGCACCCCATGTCTTGGCAGTCTCTTTCGCTTCCAACAGCAAACCCATGATTTGCTGGGCCTTTTCCCGCGCGTCCGCATCAACCCGCAGCTTTTCAGAAAGAACGCCCTTGTTTACCTGCAACTCAGCAAGCGCCTGCTTTGACGCCTCCAACAACGAGGATAACTCTTCCTGCGGCTTCTCCGGCAAAGGCAGGGCCTCAACCGCAGCAAGCTCCTTCTCCCAGGTGGAAACAGCCGTTTGCGTTGCTAAGTAAGCGTCATCCAACATCTTCAGCTCTGAGGCCAGTGCGTCCAACTCCTGAGAGCTCCGCTCCTGCAATCTGTCATAAGCTTCTTTCGTCAGCCCCAAGCTTGCCAGTTCTGCATTTAACCTGTCAGCACAGTCGGTTAGCGCAGAGGCCGCTTTTGCTTCTGCTGCTTTTGCCGCTGCCAATCCAGCCTCAATGCGCCCAAATTCTTCTCTTGCGTTGTTTTGTGCGTTGCTAGCGTTATTTTTGCGTTCTTTTGCGTTGCTGTGTTTTTCAGAAAACGCCGCCCGATGCTCCCCGGTCGCCATCCCGCCCAACAACAGTTTCCGCTCTGCAGAGCGCTCCTGATGCAGCACGCGCAGCTGCTCCAACTGCCTCAGCAACTCGCCGGAGGACTTGACCAGTCCATCCCGCCGTTCACTCAAACCACTCGTTTTCTGTTCAAGAGATTGCAGCGCGGCAGAAGTTGTTCCCTCCTGCTGCTCCAGTAGCTCCCAGGTGGAGATACGCTCATGCAAACTCGCCTTCAGTGCTGGTAACTCGGCACCAAGGGACCCGAACACCATGCCACCAGCCAGCAGCGTTTCACCAAGCCGCTGTTCCAATCGTGACTGTGCCTCAAAGTTCTCGGTGTGGCGACCTTCCACGCCAGAAAGCTCGACCTTGATAGATGAAACCTCTTCAGCCTTGCGAGCCTGATCACCAACTGCTTTCTGGTGCGCATCCCGCAAACCACGCAGCATGACATCCAACTGCTCCAGCTCTTGACGCAGCACGTCTTCCTGAACAAGAACGGCATGTAGAGCATCAACCTGTGTCGCCGCCTGCGCAAGCACAGCGTCCAGTAGGTCCGGCGCATCAAGCAAGCCATCAAGAGCAAACGCCACCTCAACCGGCGGCGCCAAAGCAGCCCACTGTTCTTCCGCCTCAACCCGAAGCGCATCAGCCTCACTGGCATAGCGTTCCATCAGCGCAGAAGCATTTGTCTGCGATGCCTCACAGGCTGCAATCTGGCCGTTGATCTCGTCTAGGTTTCGCTGCGCAGCTGCGCGAGCTTCTTCCGCTTCCTTGCGCTGTAGAAACACGTCGCCGAACAGCGTGTCCAACGCAGCCCGGCCCTCCTGTGTATCTACGGGGTGATGGTCAGAACCACAGACCGGACATGGTGCATCATCTACCAGCTCGGCGCGCAACAGCTTTACCTGATCGCCTTGCGCCGCTTCAGCAAGAGTGGAAAGGCCGCGCGCTTTCTCAAGGGCTTCTCCCCGAAAAGTCAGTTCACTGGTCGCTTTGCTTTTCGCCTGCTGCAACCCGGTCATCTGGTCCACCAGCTTCGTCCAGGTCTCACTCTCAGCCTGCTTGTTACGCTTGGCTTTCAAAAAGTGGCGAGACGTCTCCTGCAACTTTTCAGCCCGCTGACGGAATGTAGAAAGCTGCTCCATGCTTTTACGGGCACTCTCAGCACCAAGAGCGGAAATCTCGCCCTTCTTGGCAGCAAACGCGCCTTCACACCCTCCCAGATCAGAGACAAACTGCTCCAGCTGGGCAGAAAGAGTGCTCTGGATATCGCTCAACTCACTCTCGCGCTTGCGCATCTGGGCAAGGTGCGTCGCATCTTTCGTCAGCGCAACCTGAACCCGTTCAAACTCATCCAGATCCGCAATCAGGCTATCCTGACGGTCTTTCAAAATCTTGGTCGCGCTCAATCGCGCCATCTGCTCTTTCACAGTGGCTTGCAAGGCTTTTTGCTCATCCAGAGACTTGGTGTGCTCTGCCAGCGCTGCATCCGCCTGCTTGGCCTCCGCCACAGCAGTGTCAGAGCGGTCCCGCAATTGTTTGCCTTCAACCTCAAGCTCACCCAGCTTGGTGTCCAGTTGCTCAGCTGCACTCCATTCCGGTGTCAACTTGGCAAGTTCAGCTTCCAGCTCATTGAAAACCGCATCAGCTTGTTTGGCCTGCTCTTCCTTGCCAGCAAGGTCTTTGCGGGCACCTTCCAGCATCACCCGGCTTTTTTCAGCAGCAGCACGGGTGCCAGCAACATCCTTCTCGGCCTCAACCACACGGTGGTTCA
>NZ_LCWX01000243.1:42362-43522 GCF_001431305.1 Pseudovibrio sp. POLY-S9 | reverse complement strand
CAGGCTCAAGAGATTTGATGCGTTCAAATTGCGCCTTCAGATCCCGCTTGGCCTTCGCATTTTCATGGCGGGCCTTCAACGCCACAAACTCGTCCTGCGCAGACGCCAGCTTTGTCTTCGCTTCATCCAGTTTCTGCAAATGCCCCAGAGACTTGGCAATCGCATCCATATCTGACTGAACAGACTTGGATTGCTTCTCCAACTCTTCTGACTGCCCAACAAGAGCAGTGCGTTCTTCCTCTTCTAAAAGACCAGCCACATCAGACTTTTCTTCCAGTTTTGAGGTTGCATCCTTCGCATCAGTAAAGCGCTGGAAAATCTGTTTGGAAATTTCTCTGTAGCGCTGCGTACCCGTCACTTTTTCAAGCAAGGCAGCGCGCTCATTGTCATTGGCTTTCAGGAAGGCATCAAAATCACCCTGCGCCAACAAAACCGTACGCTTGAACTGGTCATAGGTCAGGCCCAACCGCTCTTCAACAGCCGCATCCACCTGTTTGATGCCGCTCTCAACCGCAGCATTGTCTTCAATGCGAACCAGCGAACGCTCCACATTTTGCAAACGTCCTGATGCTTTGTTGCGAGCCCGGCGCACAGTCCAGCGCGCACGATATCCCGTTCCATCCGCCCCAACAAAGTCCGCCTCGGCAAAGCCAGAGGCAGCCCCACGTGTAAGCACGGTGCGCGGGTTTGTTTCTCGCAGCTCAGCACCGGCAACATCCGGCACACTGTCGCTGCTGCCCGCAGCGCTCAAACGTGGGCATTGCCCAAACAAGGCAAGACACAAGGCATCCAGCAATGTGGATTTGCCCGCGCCCGTTTCTCCGGTAATCGCGAACAAACCAGCCCCGTTCAGCGGCTCCTGTTCAAGATCAATCTCAAACGGAGCCGCCAGACTGGCAAGGTTTTCGCCACGCACCGCTAGAATACGCATTACTCGACCTCCGCTTCTGCGATTGCGCGATAAAAATAGTCCAGATGTTTGGCTTCCGGCTCAATGCCGTGCACCCGCTCAAAAGCGGATTTGAAAAGCTCATCCGGCTGAATTTCAGAAAGGCGAATGAGGCTTGTCGCCTCCGCACTTATTGGCTCTTGCTGTTTTGGCCGCAGCACAGAAACACCGGCACTGCGCACCGGATATTGCGCAAGGATCTGATCCACCT
>NZ_LCWX01000243.1:40391-42267 GCF_001431305.1 Pseudovibrio sp. POLY-S9 | reverse complement strand
AGCCTTCAGCCCACCGGCAGAAACCTGCGGTCGCAAATCCACATGCACAAACGGCTGCTGCTCCACTGGCAGGTCCGCATCCAGCTCCAGCGCCACAAGGGCTGGCACCAGCTCCTCTAGCAGCAAACCACCATCCCCTTTCAGGCGATGGAATGGCACAGGTCGGCTAAGAGGCAAGCGCTCAATGGAAAGCACACCGGCATCAGAAAAGCTCAGCAGATTAACGCCATGCTTGTAATGCTGCTCGGTGACGGAAAGAGGAAACGGAGACCCGGAATAGCGGATTGTTTCTTTGCCCACCTTCTGCGGTTTATGCAAATGCCCAAGCGCCACATAAGTCAGATCATCAGGAAACTGCTCCCACGGCATGGCATGCTCACCGCCAATCAGAATACGGCGCTCCGCCCCTTCTGACTCCAGACCACCCGCCACATGCAAGTGACCCGTCGCGATCAACGGCATCTCACCAATCTGCTCACGAGCTTGCGAGGCTGCCGCCTCATAAAGCTCTGCAACAGCCCGCACCACAGGAGACCCTTCCTCTGAAGAAGAGAAGCTCAGTCCCGGCAAATCCGTCGCCCGAGGAAACGGCAGCGCCAGCACATAGGCTTTCACGGCACCATCGCTATCGTTCAGCGGCACAAGATGATGGGAAAGGTCCAGCAAGCCGTCCTTTCGGCGCACCATGCCAACCGCCTGCACGCCGATCTTTTGAAAAAGCACACCCGGCGCTTCCACACGTCCGGCAGGGTCATGATTGCCAGCAGTCAGCACCGTCACCAGATGCGGACGCTTCTCGCGGAACCGCGCCAAAGCTTCATACAACATCTGCGTGGCATCTGCGGATGGGTTCTGGTTGTCAAACACGTCTCCTGCCACAACCAGCGCATCCACCTCATGGCGTTCAATCAACTCTACAAGCTCCATGAAGAATTGTTGATGCTCATAGGTGCGCGACCAGCCATTCAGACTCTGGCCAATATGCCAGTCTGCTGTGTGCAGGATTTTCAACGCCATACTACCTGTTCCACGCTCCAAGCCTTAAGGGCAGCCGTTTTGAAGGACAGCTGCATCATGACTCAGAAATCTTTCATTAACCAATCCGCAAATTAGGCATAGGGTTTACACAGAAGTCTTTAAAGCGCGGCGCTAACCCACAGATTTAGGGGCTTTGGCACAAGTAGCGCACAGGAATCTGTGCCAGCACCTCCCCCTGCGAAATTTTTGAGAAATTCAGAGCCGGATTTTGCAGTTTCCGAAAACACGCCCCGAATCTATTCGTTCACTAATGGCGAACAATCAGATCACCAAAGCTTACCTTGTTCATTCCAAGCACTGGAATATCTTTAAGGGCATGACGACACCACTGTAAATATTAAGAAATCAGGAGAGCCCCATGTCTGTTACAGCATCCGATTTGAAACTGAGAGTTCGCCCTTCCCACCAGCGCGGCCATGCCGATGCAGGTTGGTTGAAATCCGCCCACTCCTTCAGCTTCGCCAGCTATTTTGACCGCAATAACATGAACTTCCACAATCTGCGGGTCATCAACGATGACTGGGTCGGCCCCGATGGCGGCTTCCCCATGCATCCCCATGAGAACTTCGAAATCTTCTCCTACATGCTGGAAGGCGCACTGGAACACAAAGACACCATGGGCAACGGCAGCACCGTGCACAAAGGTGGCATCCAGTTCATGAGCACCGGCACCGGTGTGCAGCACTCCGAGTTCAACCCGTCAAGCACGGACGAAACGCACCTGCTCCAGATCTGGCTGATCCCGAACCGCAAGAACACCACACCGCGCTATGAAATGTTGGACCTGAGCGACGAAGCCCGCAACGGCAAGCTACAACTGTTCCTCTCACACGATGGC
>NZ_LCWX01000243.1:39241-40294 GCF_001431305.1 Pseudovibrio sp. POLY-S9 | reverse complement strand
CGTGACGGGTCCATCCGCACAGAAGCCGCCGCCGATATCTACTCCGGCAAGCTGGATGGCGCTGACACCATCAGCTTAGAGCTGGCAGACGAGCGCGCAGTCTACGTGCACGTGGCCCGCGGCGAAGTGCAGGTCGGTGGCCAAACGCTGAGTGATGGCGATGCCATTGAAGTAGAAGGCCGTGGCACGCTGGAACTGAGCAACGGTAAAGGCGCAGAGGTCATTCTCTTCCACCTTGCACCGCTCGGTTAAGCACAACGCACACCCCATCTGGACCGCCCAATGCCTGACAGGTTGGCATTGGCACATTGGAGGGAGGCACTCCTCAATAACAACAAAAGCCTCCCTCTCTTTTGTCCTTCAAAAGACTCACCTTGCAATACTACAAGGATATTTGTAATATTATTGCATGACAGAGAATTCTGAGTGCAACACCTCCGCAAATCTAAAGGAAGACGAAGCCGTCGCAGCGCTGAGCGCTCTGGCTCATAAAGACAGGCTCGCTGCCTTCCGTCTCATCCTGACTGCAATGCCCAAGGGCCTGCCCTCCGGACAGATCGCCAAAGATCTCTCCATCGCCCCCACACGCATGTCCTTTCACCTCGCAACGCTTGAACGCGCCGGGCTTCTCACCGCCCAGCGCGAAGGCCGTGTGGTGCGCTATGCCATTGCCCCGCCCACCATGCGCGGCCTGCTTCGTTTCCTGACCCAGGATTGCTGCAGCGGCGACCCTACCCTGTGTCTGGATTTCAACCCGTTTCCTTGTCGTTGACCGCCCCCATCGGAGAGAACAAATGAACCCGATCATCTACCACAACCCCAAATGCGGCACCTCCCGCAACACCCTCGCCATGCTTAAGCAAGCAGGCATGGAACCAGAGGTCATCGAATACCTCAAAACTCCGCCCTCCCGCGCAACGCTGGAAAAGCTGATCAAAGACAGCGGCCTCACCGTGCGCGAAATCCTGCGCAAAAAAGGCACGCCCTACGAAGAACTCGGCCTCGATGATGAAAAGTGGACCGACGCGCAGCTCATCGACTTCATCGAGCAAC
>NZ_LCWX01000243.1:38768-39147 GCF_001431305.1 Pseudovibrio sp. POLY-S9 | reverse complement strand
ACCCGATCCTCATGAACCGCCCATTCGTCACCACCACCAAAGGCACCCGCCTCTGCCGCCCCTCCGAAGTCCTGCTGGAAATTCTGGATGAGGAACAGATAGGCGCATTCACCAAGGAAGACGGCGAAGTCGTCATTCCGACAAAGGGTTAAGCCGTGTCTGAGATGTCTTCTGATCTGCCAAAGGTGGAGGCCGACAGCTTCCACCCCATCAACACCAGTGCTTTGCGCAAAGACGGCGCGCCAGACCATGCCCCGCGCATCCTGCTGCTCTACGGCTCCCTGCGCAAACGCTCCTTCTCTCGCCTCGCGGTACTGGAAGCCCAGCGCATTCTGGAGCAGCTCGGCGCCGAGACCCGCATCTTCAACCCAAGCGGCCT
>NZ_LCWX01000243.1:37823-38674 GCF_001431305.1 Pseudovibrio sp. POLY-S9 | reverse complement strand
GCCTCTGGCTGATGATGCAGAGCCGGATCACCCCAAGGTGCAGGAACTGCGTGAGTTGATGATGTGGTCCGAAGGTCAGGTCTGGTGCTCACCAGAGCGCCACGGCTCCATGACCGGCATCATGAAAACCATGATTGACTGGGTGCCTCTCTCCGTCGGCGCAGTCCGCCCAACTCAGGGCAAAACACTCGCTCTGATGCAAGTCAGCGGCGGCTCCCAAAGCTTCAACGCCGTCAACCAGATGCGCGTACTCGGCCGCTGGATGCGCATGGTCACCATTCCAAACCAGTCCTCCATCCCCAAAGCGTTTCTGGAGTTCGACGAAACCGACCGCATGAAGCCGTCCTCTCTCTACGACCGCGTGGTGGATGTGATGGAAGAACTCATGAAGTTCACCCACCTCACCCGCGGCCACTCCGACTACCTGACCGACCGCTACTCCGAACGCAAAGAAACCGCAGCAGAACTCTCTGCAAGAGTGAATACGAAGTAAGACTGGCACACCTCACGGCAAGGGGCTCAGCTCTCAGCCGGCAAGCCATCACATCATAAGCGCGCTACAACACAAAAACCTCAGCGTGCTTATGGTCTTCGAGGAACAACACCGGGTAAACCGCTTGCTCATCAATAAACTGATCAACCGACACATCCTATTCCAACCACCATCAAACACTCCCCCTCAAACCACCGCCCGCTAAAACTGACAAGTCTCAACCATGCATTAAACACCTGCTGCCATACACAGCAGTGGGATTGGAACAAACAGAGGCAAGCTTCATGGATTACATACTGGGTGTTGATGGCGGCGGCTCCAGTTGTCGTGCTGCAATCGCAACGGCAGATGGACGTTT
>NZ_LCWX01000243.1:22380-37722 GCF_001431305.1 Pseudovibrio sp. POLY-S9 | reverse complement strand
GCTGGGACGCGGCAAAGCCGGATCAGCCAACATCTACAGCGACCCAACCCAGAGCCTCAGCTCCATTCTCCATGCCGCCAAAGAGGCCTGCAAGGACGCAGGACTAACCGAAGAAGCCTTACAACAGACATTTGCAGTACTGGGGCTGGCAGGCGCCAACGCCCACAACGACCCCATTGGCCTTGCCGAAAACCTGCCGTTCGCCGCCGTTCAGGTCGTCTCCGACAGCCTGATCGCATTGGAAGGCGCTCATGATTCTGACGACGGTGTCATCGGCATCCTCGGCACAGGGTCCAACTTTATGGCCCGCAAAGGCGAAAAGCACTATTACCTTGGCGGCTGGGGCTTCCATTGCGGAGATCAGGGCAGCGGTGCGAAAATGGGCGAACGCGCACTGGAAGAAGCCTTGCTCGCCCACGACGGCCTGCGCAGCCTGTGTCCGCTAACGGAACACATTTTGCGCCAGTTTAACGACGATCCGCGTAAGCTTTCCGAGTTTGCCCGCACCGCAAAGCCAAAAGACTTTGGCGAGTTCATGCCCATCATCCTCGTCTATGCCAAACAGCAAAGCCGCCTTGCCCTCGACATTGTCGAGGAAGGCACCACCTACGTGGCCTCCGCCCTGCGGCTTTTAAGCGATGACGGCAAACTCCCCATCGCTTTGCTCGGCGGCCTGAGCCACGCCTACGACTCGTTTCTGCCTCCAGACCTGAAGCAGTTCATCGTGCCCGCCAAGAACGACGCCCTGCGCGGTGCCCTGGCAATGGCAGAGCGTGAGAACGCCCTGAACACCTGAAGCTCGCCTCTGCTAAAGCATGGCCCAGCCTACTGCTGATGCACCATCACAGTATTACCTGGCGCATAGACGGTAAGCGTGTTGCCAGCAGCAACATCTGAAGTTTTAAGCCCGTTCCCACGCTGCGTGTAAAGCACATTGGTCCCGTTGCTCGTCACAGCAAGCCCGGCTTCGTTGTTATTGCCATGTTGCCATAACGTGCCCTTGGAACTGCTGCCGGATACTTCTACCGAGCCCTGATTACCGTCACCCGTCTGGAACAGATTGCCCGTTGAATTATCACCTGAAATCACAACGGTTGCTTCATTCCCAACACCAGCGGCAGAAGGGGCGAGAAAGCTGTTGCGCACGGCAAGCGCAGCAACATTATCTGCTGTATCCAGCGTATTTTTTGAGGCACCCAACAGCTTGCCGACAAACCATGTTCCGCGCAAAGCTTGTTGACCCAAGCCTGCAGTGAGAGTGTCTCCCCCCTGCAAGACGGTCACATCACTGCCACTCACACTTTGAGAAACCTGAACTTCGTGATTATCCCCCACCTGCCGGATGAGAGCCGTATTCCCATCACCTGCAAAAGCCGCAGATGGCATCAAAACAGATGCCAGAATTAAACCCGCTAATTTCCTAAACATATCCATCACCCGAAAATTCGGAGCGAGGAGCCCACTGAAGGCTATTGCCCCTGCATGATACTCAGAGAGTTTCCATCTCCAAATTGATTGAAGAGCGCCCGGTTATTGTTCCCGAACTGCCCCACCAGCGCATTGTTGTCGTGCCCATAAGCTCTGCCTGAGAGCGCATTGCCATATCCATACTGGATAAATCCAAAGCCATTCCCTGTTCCCTCAGCCTCATAAAGCACCGTATTCCCAGTCCCGATAATGAGCCCCTGCCCGGCAACCGGAGAGTTCGGAACGCCGCTGACTGTTTCTGGCATCACAGGAACGATCAAAGTGGCGTAACTCTCTTCCAGCCCCCGAAGACTGATGGTGTTCCCACCAACTTCAGTCACTTGAGGAATGTTGCCCGTAAACACCTTAGCGCTCTTATTTTCCAGTAATTGAGCGGTTGAAGCATCCTGCTGATACCTAGAGACATCAACTTGCGGAATAACAGCTATTTCCTGGGCAGAAACACCAGAAAGCGCACCACAAACAACACTGCCAAAAACGAAAAAACCGACACGCCTAAACAACATTGCAATGCTCCGGAAGTGGAATACTCCACTCCCATCACATCACAGCATTTTCTTTTTTTTCTACATTCAGTCACTAAAACTGAAAAGACCCCGGCCCTTAGGCCGGGGAAAGAAGACTTACCAGTTCGAGCCCATCAAAGTATTGAACGGAACAGAACTGTCAGTCACGATAGCTGGAACTCCCACATTGGCAGCACCCTGGTTAATAGTTGCAGAGTTGCTGTCACCGGTCTGGCTGACACTAGCAATGTTGAAGTCACCCTTCTGGCCAACCATTGCTCTGTTGTGGCTTCCCATCACAGAGACGCCGGCTTGGTTGTAATCACCGATCTGCCCGACCTGAATGTGGTTATCATTGCTGGTAGAGGCGTCATTCCGATTACCAACATTACCGGTGATCGAGTTGCCGGTACCGTTCTGGGTGAGGAAGATCTTGTTCTGATCACCATTAACGTCTTCAAAATCGATGTTGTTGGCATCACCACCTTTTTGAATGAACTGCAGGCGGTTGTAGCTACCATCAACAACCCCAACCGTTACGCCGTTGTCGCTTGTCGTCTGCAACACATAGAACTTGTTGAGATTAGGACCATTCAAGCCATCGATGTAAACACCGTTGTTATCACCAGACTGCTTCACAGCAATATACTGCCGATCGCCCCATGAATAACCGGAGAAGGCATTGCCAGCACCAGACTGCTGAATGGAAACTTTGCCGTTGGTACCAGCACCCACGTAATCAACTGTGTTGGAGTCTCCAGCCTGACGCGCACGGATCATAAAGTTACTGCCGTTTAGACTGACATCAATATCCTGCATGTCACCAGTCTGGCGGTATCCAGCATCATTCATGTCACCTTCAATGACAGATTTGGTGTAGGACTGATTTGAACCAGCATCCTGAACCAGATCAACCATATTGCCGACACCTCTAGACTCAAGCCAGAAGTTGTTGCGCGAGCCATTCTGAAGAGCTGATGTGTCGTTGGCAGAACCAACCTGAATCAGCTTCGCACCATGGGATGGACCTTCAACAACAGGAGTACCTGTTCCTGTTGGATCTGGTGGAACATCATCAATATTAGCGCCGTTAAAGTCCCCACGCTGACGAATTGAAGCAGTGTTTACACCACCAGTTACAGAGGTATTTTCCTGCCTAACCTTAGCAACAACGTTGGTGTCACCACGCTGGTCAATTGTCAGGCTGTTCTGTAAGGCAACAGCACCGGCCTGACCGGTCTGATTTACACGCCAGACACGATGATCAGGAGTACGATCAGAAGGAGAGCCATTTGCACGCTGCAAGATACTTGCAGTGTTCTGGTCACCAGACTGACTAACATTTCTTACCATCTGATTGTTATCTTGGTTGATGGAAAGAGTATTGCTAGCGCCATCCTGCACCATCTGCCCGTCGTACTTACCGCTTGGGCTACGATTGCTACCAGCAATGTTGTTGCTGCCAGTTTGCAGCACAGTTGCGTTATTACCACCACCTGCAGTGTTGGTCTGCACTACAATCGCGTCGTTGCTGTCGCCAATCTGGGTGATTGTACCCGTGTTGCCTGCACCAGCAAGATTTACCTGGCTCAGGGAAGATGCATTACCATCTCCCGCATGTGCAGCAGCAACTGAAAATGCCAAAGCTGAACATGACAAAATAAGAATTTGCTTCATAATTACGAACCTTCACCTATAATAGTTCGGGTGAGCAAAGGAGATTGTAACCAATCACATTTGCTCCGTTGCGACATGAGGGTGTGTGAGTTTTTGCGAGGTCGCACACCCTCTATTACCGTTTTTACGGTAACCGAGATCTCTTGCCACCATTTCTCATAGTCACTTATTTTCAATGGCTTAGAGAAATTTTGGATCAAGAGGAAAAAGATGGATGTTGTTCTAGAACTGCTGAACATTTTGCAACATCCTAAGATTTCTTATTCGCCCACAGGTTTGACCGTGCCAGTGGAACACTGCCTCTGTAAGGACCCATATTCGATGGGGGGCGAGCCTTTTTAACCTTTACACGCTGGGTGACCTGTGCCTTCTCAGATGTGTATTCCTGATACAAAGCATTGGCTTGAGCCGGGTTCTCAAAACTCCACGCTCCAACACGTGCCCCTTCCATAACAATGGAGTAAACCGCCTTCTCAATGGCCTGCTGCACAGCAAGGGTGACAGGCTCATTCTTGGTGATGCCAGCTTCGGCTTCCAAAATTTCATCTAAAGCGATGTAGCGGAACGCGCCGCCTTTCAGCCCGACAGAGACAACGGATTTCTGAACCATCACGTTGGCCATAACTTCACCGGTCCGTGTGCTGACAGCACGCAGCGAAACAGTTACGTCATCCTGTCGGTAATCCGCATTACCGCCAATGCCCAGATAACGAGCCCCTAATCCGCCTGTTCGGGTGTTGCTGTCATATCCGACAACGCCACCCTCAAAAAGAACTCCCGCATAAAGCAGTGGTGGCAGAACCTTCGGATCAACTTTGTCTTCACCCAGATAGATTTTGCGGATCTGCGTAACGATCTGGCGTTCTTTCAGCAAAGCATCAAGATTGCCCCTTTCAACCACGCGGAACCATTTGCGATCCCCGGCATCCTGAAGCGCACGAACCAGCATAGTGTCAGCACCCTGCGTCACAGATCGTGACAGTGTCTGAACTTTGTCAGACGGCTTATACTGGCCTGTCAGATCCTGATAACTGTAGACAGCAGCGTAAATCGGTTCCTTCGGAGCGGGCAGCTTTTTCAGCTTGCTGGCTTGCACCGAAATCGTTGCAAGCTGAGGTCCGGGACTAAATGCCATGCGTGTTACCGGCCCGCAGGCAGACAACGACAACGCCATGGCAACAACAATGGATTTCTTCATCATATCAATAACCTGGCATTAATTTATGGGAGTACCGTCCTGCAGGACAGGAACCGTGATATCGGTAATGGCACCCGTGCTTTCATCAATAATCTGCAGCTGAATGGAATCTGTGCCGCGAACAAACGAAACCTTCTGGTCGCCAAAGCTCACAGTGCCGCTGTCTTTCGGATCATCACCAAAAATCGCCTGGGATACCTGATCCGCCAGAGCATAAATCAATCGGTTCTGCAGCTGGCGTACAAACAAATCAGCCAGGCTACTGCCAGAACCATCAGCACCGCTACCAGACCCGGAACCATATTTATTGCTTCCTCCGACAGTTGCAGTTTTCTGGGCATTCGCCGTTGCAAAAAGGTGGGTAGTATTAGCCGCATATCCGCCAAAGCTCGGATTAGTCGGCTGATAAACAAGTTGTTGTGCGTGAGAGGAGCCAACACTGAGGACACACCCCAGCATAAGCCCGAGAGCAGAATTTAGTCTCATAGCAACCCCTAATCTAACGAGGACTTCACGATAAATTTCTGAGAAAGAAAGTGTCAGTTGTATCGATGTAGCTTTGGTATATTGGGGAATACTATTGTGTCATCCCTCGACATATCGAGGTATTAGTTTCTTTTAACAAGGTAAGAACCAAGTGATTACTTTAAACCAATTTCACCTAGTAGATGCCAGATAGAATATATCACCTATAGATTCATAGTGGCATAAATATCAATTCTAATAGAGCCCACACGATTACATCATGCAGATAGCATAAATGCATAACTTGAATGCAAGTTACATCAAGGCAGCTGTTCTAAAAGGGAAATGAACAAGATAGGAGAGGTGGTAGGCCCGGAGGAGCTACAAAAAACCCATAAACCTCAATACATTCAACGATTAAGTATCCCGCATGATTGCAGATAGCGCTCTTTACAAATCAATGGGTTAAATTAGAGGTGTCCCACGATCTGACCGCCCCATTTATCGCGATCGGTCACACCAATGGAAGCTGTCACCATTAAAATCGGTGGGTTCGGAAGCTATTTTCTTAACCCTACCAGTCACCATCTCACAGTCGCTCCTGTAGGACAGGCCATATCTAAGTAGTTAGCACATACATCCATCGTTAGTTGTCTATTGTCTGTGTTTCATTGTACAACGACCGACATTGCACGATAGACTTTCATTGTCAGACACTAGGAGTTTCACCGGAATGGCTCATATCCTAGGAATTTTACAAAGCAAAGGCGGCGCTGGAAAATCTACGCTTGCCGTATCTAGCGCTAGCTCACTAGCTGCAGAGGGTGCAAGCGTCATCCTTGTAGACACAGATAAGCAAGAGACTGCAACGAAGTGGGCAAAGCAGGAGGTTGAGGGACGTGGCCACATCGATCACATCTCGGAACTATCTGATGTTGAGATCACTGAGCTGCTACGCGAGCTTCGAAACCAATACGATTATGTCATCGTAGACACGGCAGGTTTTGATAGCCGCATATCAGGCTTTATCACGATTGAAAGTGATCTTGTCCTTATCCCCTGCAAGGCCACTGTTGCAGACGCACAAGGTGCTATCTCAACAAACAAGTATGTGTCGGCAACTGCAAACAGCATTCGAAGGGACATCCCTTCTCTTGGAGTAAGAGTTGATTTTGACAAAGGAACTAATGCAACGGCCTCTGTCAATGAACTGCTTGCGGATTATGGAAAACTTGAGTTCGTTGACACAATCCTCTGGCATGCCACCAGCTTTAAAGACGCCCTGAACACTGGCGCATCCCCTCAAGGTCGTGCAAAGAAACTTACACACGACCTCATCACCGAGTTGCGAGCAAAGAAGTTGCTCCCAACACCATTCAAAGTAAAGAGCGCTGCATAGGTTTAATAGATGGCTGAATACAAAAAACAGAAACCCTCTATGATTCCCTTGGAAGATGAGGAGGACGGAAAACGTGCAGCAATCTCTCACTTGGTCGAAGGCAAAGCGAGCGAGCATCAAGCCCAGGTAGAGGCTATGCGGAAAGCTGATCGAAGCCGGATCGGCTTTTCTTTGGTACCACAACCTATCGTTGACATGTTCAAAGCTCGCGCAGCTGAGTTGAACATGGATCAAAAAGAATACTTCTACCACCTGTTACGTGAGGATGGATTGAAGATCCCCACCTACAAAGAACTTGACGCCCGCAATCGATGATTGCGAGCGTCAAGGTTTCTCATATTGATTGGGTGGTGGAGTTAGTTGGAGATAATCAACTCTGCCACTTTCTTTCCAGCTTCCTTGCTGATGGAGTAATTGAGATGCACTTGCTCCAAGTCGAAGCCTTCAAAGGTTTTCCGGACTTCCTCTCGGTCATTTAACGAGAGCAGAAACCTACCCTTTATCTCAGAAAGCACCTCAGCCATTTCAGCAAAGTCCTCTCGCTTAAAAACACCCTTCCCATAATCTGTCTCACCTCCCCAATAAGGAGGATCAAGATAGAAGAGCGTTCCAGCGGAATCGTAGCGAGATATCACCTCTCGCCAATCTAGGCTCTCGATAGTCACAGAACTAAGCCTCGATGCAGCCAGCCTCAGGTTTTCTCTCAACTGGTTTATATCAAAGCGTGATGGGCGATCTGGGGAGACGCCGAAAGAACGCCCTGTTGACTTTCCACCAAACGACAAACGCTGCAAGTAGTAGAAACGCGCCGCCCTTTGGATGTCCGTCATATGGGTAGTGCCTGCCTTCTTAAGCGCATCAAACTCAATCCTTGACGCGAGCATGAAGCTTAGCTCCTGCAGCAATATCTCCGAGTGGCTCCTAAGCACACGAAAGAGTGTGACCAACTCAGCATTAATATCATTGATTACCTCAGCTTTCGGCTGAGATACTCGGCGGAAGAACACCCCGCCCATACCGAAAAACACATCAACAAACGTCACATGTTCAATCTGCTGGATCTTGCCAACAATCGACTTGGCAAGCTGGCTTTTACCTCCAAGGTAAGGCGCGACAGGTTCCGCCTTGACCGGCTCAACTTCTCCAAACAAATTCATAGAGGATAGCTTTCAGGCTTTGGCAATTTTCCCAACCCTGCCGAGTAACGGGTATATAGTATCAGGTAGGGAAGAGCCTTTCAGCATTGATGCAAGCTCTCACGGACTGAGCAATCAGACAGACCGTGGATGGACGTGGTGCAAACACGTCTATCTCCCTGACGATTAGCCAGAGAGAACCTTTTGCTTCAGATCGTGCACGTATGTAGGACAGGCCTCGATTAACTCTCGCCTTGTTCCAACTCTTCAATTTGAAGCAACTTAATGCGGGTTGCTAACCGCTTGTTGCGAACATCTACCCATCTGCCGTATGCAAGAAGAACTGCACCAATCAGAACAGCGATCAACAACAACAGTTGAAGTGCTGGTTCCAGATAACCGCTTGCATATCCCAGCGCCCCATACAGGCTTAATCCCGTGAGCGCTCCAGATTCAGTCTTCGGCGTCATTTCGCATCACCTTTCAAGTTGTCCTGCACGTTGCCGTAAAAGAGCTGCCACCCTTGGCGTTTGGCATCACAAGCGATCAAGGCTGCACGATGCCTAATGGCATCCAGCCCTTTGTCACCGCTGATGCCAGGATCTTTACAACTGGCTGTGAGATCTGGTGGAGGATCAGGAAGTCTATAAAGCTTTTCGGAATTTAAGTGACCGCATCCGGTTAAGGTAAGCGGGGTCTGAAGGACAAGCAGCAGCAGAGCCCCTCGCCAACTCAAGCTCATAATCTCTTACCTTTTCTTCAAGCCCCCTCATCTGCTGAATGCGCTCCAACAGGCTGGCATTGGCTTGCTCTGCAATAATTTTATGGGCTGCAGTTATTCGAGTGAGCGCCTTGAAATCTGCCCGCAGCTGAGCAACTTCAGCTTCCCGGTCATGATGAAGAGCAGAGAAGTGCCAGATCGAAACACACAGCAAGGAGACTGCAACCAGTGTGGAAACCCAATCAGGGGTGCGCGGATCGAAGCGGGCAAGAAAAGCCAAAGCAGCCCCAGCAAGAGCGCCATAGGCTATCAGTACAACAACACCAACAGAGATGAAGGACCCAATAAGCCCTATCATTCCCGCGCCCCTTGCATGCACATTCGATACTCAGCCTGTCGACGATTAACTAACCCCTGTACTTTCCGGCCGCCAGCTCGATTAAACCAAGTCGCCGCCTTGCACGCCCCAACCCAATCACCTGAGTTCAGCCTCCGCCTAGCTGTCGATTTGCAAAACGCTCCAGTGCCAATGTTGTATGACAGGGAAACCATAGCGAGGTAGGTTTTGATTGGTATCTGATCTAGAGGCGTCAAGCATTTGCGCATGCCAGCCTCATGCTCTTTGAGAGAAGTATCAAGCATGGCATCACATTCAGCTTTGGACGCAGTGTCGCCGACCTTCACCCCCTTGGTTTCGCCGTAGCAGATCGTCGGCACCCCAACGATATCCTCATATGCCTTAGTGCTAAGCCCCTCCCATGCACCGACAAACGAAACAAGCAGCACTGCAGACGCCCCGACAAGGCGTGTTTTGGTAGTTTTCATCGACATTTCTCCATGAAAAAAGCCGCCCTGAAAAGGGCGGCAGATCATACAAACAATGGAATGGTGGATGGATTTACTATATTGCGCTCAGCAGAAAGCTGTAACTGTGAACGCTTACTAAATCTCGCATTCGCTATGAAAACGGAGCGTACTAGCAACAGAGCTGCATAGACTTACAAGTGTCCGAATTATGAAAAATTTAGTCTATCCAGAGCAGTCTTAGTAAGATCACTTTCTGGATCTCGTTCTAAAGATTTTTGGTACATCTCAAAAGCTAAGGCGTTATCAAGCCGCTCAAAGGCTTTTCCGCTGCGCCGGTAAATCATACCCGCCGCACCCGGTGTAGCACTCACCCACTGCTTGACAGTTTCAAGCGCCTCTTTCACGCTGTTCTGATCAACGTAAGTCTCTAGCGCTTCTTGCCATAATGCATGATTGCGGGATCGCGCATGCAACGATGTTTCTAAGACAATCATTGCTTGATCAAAGTCTTTCAACTTTCGCAGTGCTTGAACTTTTAGAGGCTGGATATTTCCATCAATCTCAAGATCAGACATAAGGTCTAACGCTACTTGTGGCTCACCCCGCTGAATAAGAACCCTCAAATACCAACGAAGGAGTTCCTCATCTGCTTCGATTATTTCTCGGTAATCTTCGAACAACCGAGTCGCCTCACGCAGTCGAGGCCCAGATTGCAATCTTTCAAGAACTTTATCTCGTAGATCCACACCACCTTTTTGAGCATAGGCCTTGATCATCCGAGCAACTTGCAGATCGATCACATCGCTTGTGACATGGATTTGATCATCTTCCCAAGCTAGCTTTCGATCTGTGATCACCACAGATTCATAGCTAGGGTAGTAGAAAACGTTACCAAAAGAACACGTCAACTCTTCAGCCACAGCCCGTAACACCGACTTGGAGTATGTGTTGGCAACAGCGACATCCATATCTCTATGCGTTGCTTGTAATGGCACTGGAGACACTGTTAGCAGGATGTTCGGTTTACGAGCTTGATTATTCAACAACTCTATCGTTGCACTAAGGTGCTCCAGAACTTCTGCGTAACTAAGCACATGCAACTGAAACCTGTCTGGGTACTGTTGCATAATGCGAGGCAAAGGCCCGACATTAAGGTAAGTGCTCGTCAAAGTATCAAACCAAACCTCAGACAGACCGAGTGTGATAATCACAGTTTGAGCTTCACAAACCGTTTTGTATGTCTCTGTAATCGCCGTTCGCCTTGAAACAACAACGTCTAATGGAGCGGGACGGATAGTATTAAGTACATGCAGGTCGATGTACTTATCATCTCCAACCTCACAAATGTTCGCGTCAAGATCGTATGAACGTTCAGGATCAAGCGCCCAAGCAAACTCGTTATAAATTGAAGGCGCACCGAAATTGTTTATTGAGGCGTACTGCAATTCTCTGAACTCTGGACGCCGAAACAAATCACGAGCTGGAAGGCGAAACCCCTCTTCAAGTAATCTCTGCTCAACGTATCGAGCAAAACATGAACCAACCGTGAAGATTGTAGATCCCGGTTCTAATGTAAAGCTAGCTTGAATGTCCGGGCGAGCAAGAGGTTCAAATCTATTGTTACGTCCTCTAGCAGGCCAACTTGAGACTGGATTTCCCTTTCTCGCGTTAACCGCATCCCGCCCAGAAATTACATGGAGTGGCATTCCGACCTCCTCGCCTGCAACATTACCAACTCAACGCTAGGTGTTGTTACACACACATGTCAATCTGAGAATTGTTGAACTGCGACGTGCTTGAGGAACAGATCTTTACCGTCCAACCCATCAGATCCGCCCTGAAAAACACACGAGAACACCTGACTAGGAACGATCGCTTCTGAGAATTCAGCAATCACCTCACTGTCAATGTACATAGTCACATCACCAGTTTCGGAAATCACCATCAGGAAACGCCGATCATTTATCGAGTTCAGCTGCAATCCTGTATCAATCGATTGGATCACGCCATCCTTTACCGACAACGCAAAGATGTTTTTACCATCTGAAGCAAAGTCGTGAACAACACCAACAGCTTCATTAACAACAGTCGTAACGTCTGACCCGCTCACAGAAAACATTTTGGTAAACGATGGATCAGCACAAAGACCTGTAAAGCAGTAAGTGTTGTTCGTCGAAACAGCAATTGTGGCTTCCATTTGCAGCCCACCTCGCTCCGGGAGCCATATAGAAGCACTGCCAATCTGAACTCCATTCTTCTCTATCGTGCGATCTACATCAGCTCCAGTATGAACTTTGAGAGCAGCATTGCTTAGTATCGCCTCAGTCTGAGGATCACTCCCTATGTTGAGCTGCCACTTTGTTTGATCGATCTGAATTCCCGTAAAGCTTTCAGATAATTTGTCGAGGTGACTGTCGGACCCAACAACGCTGTTCGCGTTTGCGGCTAATGGATGAGGAAGGTATGGCCTTGCTTTCTTACTAATCCTGAAAGCAGTATTGGGTGGCACATTGTTGATCGTCACCATACCAAACTCGATACCCTCCACAAAGTCTTGTGCCTCAACAACCGTCGCAAGATCCTCAAACTCAGCGGCAATTTTCAGGTTCTTCACACGCTCAGCACGAACGCCTATCCCGACAGTCTGACCTGTCTTCCCTCGAATATGCCCGCGTATATCAATATGTTTGGCTTGTAGGGAGGAGATATCAATTAAAGGATAGTTTGTATCCCAATTGTCTCCATTCCCCCGAATATGACAATCGACTTTCAGGTCAGAAATCGCCTTCACAACAATCGCTGAGCGCTGGTTACTTTCAAAGTGAATTCCACGTAACTCCGCTCGACGTGCCCCTGTTCCTGCAACAATCGGATTCCCATCCCAACGAATGCCTTCAAGATTGGTGTTCATACGACCACCAATCCACGTCAAGTTCCCATCTTGAGAAACGCGCATAGCTCCAAGGCCATCTACACCATTAGCCAACAGGCCATTTTGTACCGCTGTTGTGGTGATGATCGGATGGTTGTTGAACATCATCTCGACGATGTACTCGATTGAAGCGTACTTAGTGTTATCAATCATCCAGTCATCTGGAATATCGGAGTAGTCAAGCGTTTGCGATGCAAAGAAGGTACATCCATGGATCGCCATCACACCTTCGATATTGATGAAACGCACGGCTCCTTCCAAATGGATGTTCTCCATGCGTGAGCGATTTCCCGGCTTGGCGTTGTAGTTCTCCTGATCACCTGCTGTGAAATAGCAGTTCGTTATTTTGTTTTGTCTTGGGGTTACACCTCGCAATGTAGAACCGTTGATTGTACCACCACCAACTGCTTTACCATGCTCATTCCAAAACACAGTACCACCAGCACAATCAATGGTCCCCAGGTCATGCACTGCAGCCATGTTCTCGCCTTCGCAAACCCGCAGAAAGTCTTGAAACTTATCTCTCTGATCCAAGGTGGCATGATCTTTTAGACCCAGTTGCGAAGCACGAATCTCGCCTACAATCCCTCTTTTGAACCGCCCCACTTTGGCAGGTGCATATAGTGCATTAGGCAACTCTGAACTATCTGGATCGTAAACAACGACTCCTTGCCCCCCATCACCAGCCGCCTCATTGCCGTTCACCCAAAACTCAGTCACACCGGCAGGAAGATCCAGAACCTCAGCAGCTGCCAAAGTTGACAGTACCTGTGCGCTACCTCCAGTCAGTGCGACATTCGCAAGGCTCAAGACTTCATCTCGCATGGCAACTGCTGTAGCAGCACTTGTCGCCGCTTGCTGAGCTGCACCAACAGCATCTCCAGAAAAGCTGCATCGCAGCGAACCATCAGCATTTCGAGTAAGAAGAAAGGCTTTGCCCGCCACCAGGTAGCCACCACCAAGCTCCTCGCCAGATGGTCCAAGAATCTCCTCTCGAACACCATCAATCTTGATGAACGTTCCACCAGCTACATTGGTGTGCAATGCGGTTCCCACCATTGCAACAGCATGACCGCTTTCAATCGACCCAATCAGGGTCGCTCTGATCTCCTGAGAAGTCCCGTGTATGTCAACGAACTGACCAAAAGTCAGATCGAGAGACGCTCGCTTAATCCACTTTAAGGTGTCTTCATCCCACGAGTAATAGCCGTTCTCTGACTTGTTCTCAGCTCCCCGCACTTCTGCTTTCTTGTTTTTGGTATCGCCGGGAATATCCGCAAGCTCTTCTTCAGAAGTGGCTATAACAGAAGGACCAGATCGCTCCAACCACTTGAGATACTGGCGCAGTTGCGTGAGCGAGATCTCATGGAATCCACTGTCCGAATCTCCCAGCACAATGTTGTCGCGCAAAAATACATCTGGATCATAAGGATGGTTCATGGGTTACCTCACAGAACGAAGAGAACCAGACACGCACAATGCTTGCCGGCCAGATCAATGATGAATTGAAGTTGAGACGATTGACGGCTTGGCTCTCACACCCTCTAGCTAGGACACATCGAAGCTTTGCACCGAAGAGTAAGAAGAAGAGATGCCTGAGATCGTCAGCGACTTGGCGCGGACCTCGTAACTATGTCCGCTTATCAATGTTCTTTGAGCGCTCATATCACCGGGTTCCAGCCAGATGTAAGAGACTTCCTCATCGCCATCTGTGACATCAGTAAGAGCGATTTGATGCAACAATGATGCATCACTATCTGTTAGGGTGAAGGTCTTTTTCTGGTCACTACCGCTCACGGTTAAAGTTGGGGGCTCTGGGTTAATCCCGTTTTCCAGAGCAGGCAGAACCTCAGGAGGAGCAACACCATCCATCTCCTCATCATACTCGACGTTTTCTTTTGTGATTGAGCGCGCTGAGAAGGACACACCCACAAAGTTCTCTTTGTCATCGATCAGATATTGCAGATCACTCCCAACCTCAAAGATAGCATCAACATCTTCAAGCGCACTTTGCAGCCTGATAAACCTCTCTCCAACAACCGCCAATCCGCCGATGTCTGTCACGCATTTGATTTCGTAATCGGAGTTCAATCGTGCAGCTGTGATTTTTTGCAGGTGTCGGCATTGTCCATGGTTTGAGGCCATCAGGAAATCAGCCGTTGAAGGTTCACGCCCTAAGCTCGCCGCATTGGGGTGCTCATACTCGATAGCATCCTGTTCAATGTAACCATGCGATGGGCTCACATATCGGCTCTTAATGACAGTGCCAGTACCAGAAACGAACCTGCCTTGCGTGACTTCCAGAGACAGCAAGTCATCATCAGTCAGAACAACCGTTGGCTCTTGCCAGCCACCAACCGACAAACCGATCCTGCCTCTCTCAGTTAAACGCAAGCGGCCATCGCAAGATGTGAGCATGCGCTGCAAAATGGCAGCTGGGGTTTCATCAAACCGCGCCCATCCAGACAAGCTCCATTGATCGCGAACCGTATCCTCAGGACCTGCAACCTGAAGCCCACTTGAATCCGCAGCCTCGGCAAAGTCATCCAGATCCAGAAGGTCTGACGGGATCGCAAACCCATTTTCAACCAAGGGCGCTTTAAGGTGATCTTGGATTACCAGAGCAGCGTTGCTGCTGTACTTCCAAGTTTCCCGATCATCGAGAGACTGTTCCTGATCGCGTTGATCAAAGACCGGCGATAAGTCCGCAATCGCTGCGACCTCTGTCCGCCACCCATTTGGAAACTTCGCGTAGACTTCGTTGGTGCAGCGCAGCTCTGCTGAAATCAGACTGACGCCCGCTCCCTGCCAGTCCGCAGAATAGACTTCAGGGAATTCCTCCACCAAATGCTCAAAGGCGCTCTGGTTCGTATCTCCTTCACGCAAGTGAAGACGCAAGAACCCCTCATAGTCTTCATTGGAAATCTCACCTTCACTTGATGCAGCCTCTAAGCCATCAACCAAAAACGACTGCCAGGAAGACACACGGCCATCACTAAAGGCAATCACCATG
>NZ_LCWX01000243.1:11238-22281 GCF_001431305.1 Pseudovibrio sp. POLY-S9 | reverse complement strand
CAATAGTTGTTGCCACTCGGCCATCGAGAACTACCCGACCTCACAGCAGCAAAGAGCAACTGCCCTCCACCAACAACCCTACCCCATCCTTTTCGGCGATAACCAACGGATTCTCTTACAATCTGTCGCTGGCTGGTTGGCAGGTTTTGCACAGGAGTTTGAGGAGCAGAAAGCAAAACACTTGCAATTGAAGCGCCTGCCGAAATGATAGCCCCAAGCCCAATAGCACCACCAATAGTACTGATCGCTGTTGCAATGGTTCCTACTGTCGCAGCACCAGCCGCGTAAGCCCCTCCAGCTCCTAAAGCGAGCAGGCTGAGTGGCGCACTGCCAACCCCGGCAGCAGCGGCTGCGCCCGCTATAAATGCTCCTATCGCTGGCAAGACCATTGGCATTCTGGATTCCTCCAAGCTCTCAAGCATCTGGCTTCAACTGGCAGAACGCCAAGCTCGCTTATTGTCCACCAAACCCCGTCGCAAAAGATCGACCCAACGACGCTGCGACATGCACGAACCACAATGCATCCAACATCACCCGTGCAAGGTTCACCAACCCGCTGAAGACCAGCAGATGTCATACCCAGATCTAGTATGTTCACCAGTCCGCCCGCTTCATGCACAAACGCAAGAGCTTGATCCTCGGCCTCATATCGCCCTCGCCAGTGTGCAGCCGGATCTGGACCACCGCGAAAAACAATCCAATCAGCAGGAAAGCGGCAGCAATCAACACGGTCTGGCTGATAGCCAAAACCCTTGGCATAGACTTGCTGGAAGTAGGTGCGGAGAAGCTGCTCGCTCATACCAACTTAATTGGTGTTCCTCTGGCGATCACAGGAGCGTAGTTGAAAATCTTGTCGCCAATGTCTGGGTGCCGGCCCTTCTGATCGGCTTCCGTGTATCTGCCAAAAGCCGCCTCTGCGCGATGTTCAAACACCGTCGCAACCAGTATTGAAAGGCTGTAGCTGGGAGAGCTACCACTGATCGTTGATCCCTGACGCGCAGCCCTTAAGCGCCTCATGACATAAATCTGATTGAGGACCATCGGCCCAACAAGCTGCATGGTTTGCCGATCCAATATCATCAGGTATTCAACGATGTAGTTTCCATAGACCTCAGCCTGAGCATCCCACATCAAGTTCTTGATAAAGGCAGGCAAACCATGCACCCGGAAAAATGCAGTTTCATTTTCCCCTTTACTGGAGAATGGGACGCTGGGTGCTTCAAGCTGCCCTCTCATCCCAACGAACTTGTTTGGATTGTCAGCAAACCGTCGGTCTACATTGCCATTCCAGATGCAAACTGTCTCAGACGTGAAACGAAACTCCCAAGCCCTTGCAACACGTGCTTTGTTACGCCTGATAACTGCAATCTGCTCTTGCGAATATAAGCCCATCACTCACCTTCACTTGGCACATGTGGTTTCGTATTCTCGATGAACTGGAGCGAAGGTTCTGCATACCTGCCAAACTGCATCTCTACATTGAATGCAGCACCATCAACAACAGTCACCATTACAACTGGACGCACAAACTCAACTTCATCTCTGATATAAACATCAGCCCGTAGCTCAGGCCTGATCTGCACCTTTGCGATCGCACCATCTTGCTCTTCGACAAAACGCACTTGATAAAGGTGCCAGCCAACAGAGAACGCATGCCCAGGACGGATTTTTCCGCACGAGACTTTTTTGATACAGACAAACACCGTACCGGCATCAGCCTTCTTTGCGATCAAAGCTGTCGTGCCAGAGACAAAGAAACCTGCACCACCTTCAAAAGTTTGACCGCTTGAGAATGTCGTCTCGCTTGGGTCTGAAGCTTTGGGGTATCTGCCATAATGATAAAACGGCAGCAGAACAGGCACATCTCGCCCATGCAGTTGTGCCACGATGCCTTCATAGACCTCTAGGTTCAGGCTCTTGTGAACCGGTATCTCTACCAGTTTCGGACGCCAGATCCCAAGCCCCGGAACCGCACCATTTGCCAATCGACCCGTGAGCGACATTCGCTCCTCTGGCGTCTCTTGTGGGTCCAGTCCCGAAGAGTAATGCCGAGGCGCAAGAAGACCATGCGTCCACTCTAGATAAGCAACCATTTAACCAACCTGTGCTGCGGTTTGAGATTGCATAGCAGAGAAGTTCTTTTGCACAATTGTGGCTCCGGCCTGACCACCTGCAGCAATCAACCCAGCACTCGCCCTCTGCACAACCATGCCTGCAATCTGTTCAATATGGAAATCAAGTAGCTTGGAGGCTTTCACCTCAATCGTCGCGCCCATAGGCCCACCGCCACCTCTTGCAGGTTGAGGTGTGCTAGCAGCGGGCTTGGGTATCATTGGCACCGGACCACCAACAAAGCCGCCTTTTGCAAATCCCTTCGCGCTTTTGTGCAGCGCATCAAGATTGGCAACACCAAGCTTCCTAGTCGCCTCTTTCGAAAACACGTACTCATCACCGTGCACGATACCTTTAGGCGTATACTTGCCCCCCGGACCAGTCCAGCCACCACCATCAAACCCAAGGAAGGAGGATGCCATTGTTGCAAGAGCAGCCACCATCCCGCCGCCATTCGGACCTGAACTGCTAGCCCCTCCACCAAAGAAAGATCCAAAAGGCCCACTCCCAAACAATGCAGCTTGTACGCCTGCATCAAGCATTGATTGAACAAAGCGATCAAGCGCATCGTTACCAGTCTCAATCTGACTCGTGATCAAAGAGAATTCGCTTTGAATATGCTGACCTGCAAATGAGGCAATGCCCATCGCTTTTTCGTTCTTCTTTGCCCAGTTATCGTTGGCAATCACGAGCTGCTCAATCTCAGCCTTCTGCTCTTTCGTTGCCGCACTTCCCGCTTTGATCAGTTCATTATGTACGCGCCTCTGGAGTACATTCATACTCATCTGCTCGCGTTCAACCTCAAGCGCCTTAATAACTTCCTTGACTTTGTCCGACTGTTTCTTGGCAGCACTGGCAACTTTGGTTCGCGCCTTGCTCTCTGTCTGCATCGCAAAGGCACGTTTTGTAATATCAACAATCCGCTTGCCTTCATCACTGTCAGCAGTCACCCCGGCACTGCTTAGGTTCGTGTCGATTACCCGTTGCAGTGGTGTTTTCTTGGCTGTCTCAAGTATCTTCTGCTGAGCAGCGATCACACTTTGAATGCGCTCAGTTGCCGCCAACTCCTGAGCCTTCAGGCTCTTGGAGTAAGAGCTATAAGCCTCGACACTCTCCTGATCGATCTGTTTCAAGATCTCTTTGCGCTTTGAATGAAGCTCTCGAAGCTCCTCGTTTAGTAGCTCAATCCGACCAGTGCGCCCCCCACGCCCCTGCGTTGGCTTTTGAAAGTGCAGTAGTTTTGCCTGAACACGATCAATATCCTCATTAGTCGTCTCAAGCTGACCCGGCAGCGTTGCTTTATGATTGACCTCATCAACAGCACCAGCAATGCCTCGGATTGCATCCGTTAAACCAGTGGCGCTTGCAATCTGCTGCCCCCAACGCTCAAGCAGGATCTGAGTGGATTCCGCGAGACCATCGTAAGCCCCAGCCAACCCACCGCCAGCAGCTGCACCAGCACCACCGACTTGCTTTTCTACCGCATCAAGGATTGCGTTTTGTGCCTTCGCGACCTGCCCCGTGGCCATGAAGTTCTTGATCATGTCTTTCTGAGTTTGAGTGAACGATACACCAACGCGGCGAAGCGCAGACAAGCCAGTCACCGGATCTTCCAGAGCCTTACCCAACTGCACCGCAGAGCTTGAGAGAGTTCCAAAGCCAACAGCCGCCAGATCCTGACTAAGCTTGATCGTACGATCAAAGGTTGTTCCTGCAACGGATCGAAATGTTAAGAGCTGAGCAATTGCATCACGAACACCAGTTGTACTGGCAAGCGTATCAAGTCCAACACCTTGAGCAAGCTGCTCTAGCTGCTTGGATGTACGACCAGCAGAAAACCCTGTCGCTTTAAGCACCGCGTCAGTACGCTTTTGCTGCACTTCAAACGCCTCAAAAGCATTGACTGCCTTAACCGATACAGCAGCGAATGCAGCCATTGCGACACCAGCCGCAACCAGTGCTGGATTGACGCTGCCCAACGCACCACCGACCGCACCGAGACGACCGGAGACACCACCAAGCGGCCCCTCAAGGATAGCAACAGAACGACCTGCTTGAGAGAAGGTATTACGCATCTTTCCAGCAGCGGTGCCAGACTGGCCGATAGACTTGTTAAACCTCTTGATCTGATTATCGTTGAACGCTTTCTTTTGAGCACGCTCAACCTTTTTCATCTGCCGCTCTACGTCGGTCACGCGAGCTTCGTAAGTTGTGATTAGCTTCTGCTCAAGCTTGCTAGCCATATCGATTTACCAACTCTCTCAGCTCGACGTGATCATCTTCGGTGATGTCACTCTCATCAGGCCCAAGCCCATTCGCTTTGTTGTATCCATTCATTGCCGCATACAGCTCACTGATGGACGCCTTCCAGAAAACCTCTGGCGTCCATCCGAGCACAGGCATCCACTGCATCCACTCACGCAGCGGAAAGCGCGTTAGTGATCGCTCTCCGCTGCGTTGCCCTTTCCCGCCGCATCTGCTTCATCAGAATCAATAACAAGAGCCTGAGCAATCTTTCCGGCAAGATCATAAAAACCCAGAATGCCAAAAGATTTCTTCAAAGCTGCTTCCGCGTCACCTTCAATGGTCATGGCTTCAAAGCAGGTTTTGATGACGCGGATCTTGCCGCGATCAAGACCAGTCATGATTTCAGAGATGGAGAGATCAAGTTCAGCATCAATCTGATCGAGCGCTTGCATGTTCGCGCACAAAATCACATCACTGCCGTTGAAGGTGCAAGCCACTTCACCTCGCGATTTGTTGGGTTTTCTCATGTGAGCACATCCAATTCAAAGGTGATGTCACCAGTCATAGTTAGCTCAAGAGAGAACTCCAACTCACCTTGCATCGGACCGCTCACATCAACTTTGTTGAAGACCACCGTCCCGGTAAAAGTACCCCACAAAGGAACGATAATTTTTGCGTTGGCATACACCTGCCCAACAGCGTGTTGTACAACTCGCTGATACGTCTCAGAACTGGTAGCCACACCATTGCCACTGAGGGAAATTGTTCGGATACCGTAAGCACCTGAGTAGTTAAGAGGGGCACTTGGATTATCACAATTAGGCCGCGTGGTATCGACCACTTCGTTGTTAATCGAAAGGCTCTTATCTTTAACCCCACACACGCTTTCAAACGTTTCAGGGTCACCGCCATTACCAAGCTGAATCAACATCAGCTTGCCTTGGGATTCTGCACCAGCCATGCTTAGCTCTCCAGTTTTCGGATAGTAAATTGAACCGCCATCACGCCATGGCGTGTGACCCCGTCAGGATCTTCTAGCGATTGGGTATGCTCTACCAACAAGAAGCAGGTTGAAGGCCCATTGATATCAACGCCCACATCATGCAATCGCTGATAAATCTCAGCCATGATTGTCTTCAATTCCGTTTGCCCAGGTGAGCGCGACCAGATGTGAAGCGTGATGACATGCTCACCACCGGATGCACCATGCGCATCATCTGGAACGTCGCTGACTTCACCAATCTCAATAAACGGATAGGCAGAACCATCTTTGCGTTTGTGGTCATGAACACCTCGAACCCCCTCAATGATTGGAGTGGTCAGAGTGCGATATAGCCAGTCCTGCAACGCAACCGCGAACTCCATCATTTTTTGAAAGCTCTCTTATAGGCTCGATTGAGCGCAGTGCTCATACGCCGTTGATGACGACGCTTGAGCAGTCTGCGAACTGGATTGATGAATGGCTGCGCGGCAGTTTTCACAGTTCCATACTCAATGAGGAACCAGCGCCATAAGCCGTAAACACCCCACGCGCTCGAAGTCGCATATGACTTGGAAGTCTTGCCGCCCTTTTGTGTGAAGGTTGCGATGCCATCATCGACCTCACGATATTCAAGGGACTCTGCGAGATCACCATGATCTCTAGTGACAAGGCCCTTGGCAAGATCAACGAACTCTTTGCTACTCTTTTTGTTGGCCTTTTTCATTTCGTCGTCGATAGCTGGGATCATTTGGCGAGCTTGAGCTAGATGCTTCTCAATAGCTCGCGTATCAACCTTGATGCCGTCAGCCATCAGACCGCGACCCCGCGCTCAACAACCAGCTCCAAGCGCCGCTTACGCCGATCTGGATCGATGATTGAGCGAATGTTGTAGATCTCACTGTCGATCACAGCGATATCTTTTTCGCTCAGGCTTGCTGCTTGAGAGCAATAACGGACATGCAAAACCCCAGAGGCAGGAGCACTAATCGTACCAGCCGCTACCCGCTCCCGACCTTTGGACATCTGAAGCTCACAGCAGGTTTCAAACAAATCACCCCACTTATCTTCAGCACCGCCCCTACCATCAGGCACAGGAGTATTACGCCGAAAGATCACGGTGTCTCTGAGCTTGCCTGCCCGCATATCAAATTATCCTTGAAGAGATTAACCGCTTACCCAGCCAACACGATTCTTGTCGATCAAGCGTTGAGCGCTCAAAGGCAGCTCACTGGCAATGGTGCCCACCACAACAGGTTCACGGTGTTCGTACCAGTTCCCAACCATCAAATGAGCAGCATGAATGATATCGCTGGGAACGTCAGCAGATGAACCATATCCAACAGTGAACGTGATGCTCAATGCCTCTGGGTGGTCCGACATAGACGGCCATGCAAAGCCAGTTCCCGGAAACACTTTGGCTTCACTTGACCTGCGAAGCAGCCAGAGCTTGGCGGGAACAATTGAGTGTTCATTGCCATCAGTATCGAAGTAGGAAGCGCTCTCGATTTTCTGGACCGGACCACAAGGCAGCTTCAGTTTTTGATTGCCGCAAGGTGGCCGCGACCACGCGCAGCGCCAGACTTGCGTGACCAGCGCCTGACCAAGGCAACCGGACGGACCATCGAGAAACTCTGTTGCCGTCTCAATCAAGCGCTGCAGAATATCGTCATCATCCGAGTGCTTCACGCAGACCTGTCGCTTTACGTCTTGCAAAGAGAGCAGCTCCTCAACGGGTCCGCTCACTCGCTCGTAATATCCGCGATCATCAAAATGAGTTGTCATCTGATAGCCCGTTACTTAGATGCATCAGCCTTGGCAGTAGCTTTGCGAGCACGCGTACGACGTGCAGCTCTTTTCGCTTTTTGCGGTGTAATCCGCGCTGCCATACCTTTCTCGATCAAGCGGTTACCTTCTTTCGCAGTCACAGTGACGACCTCACCCATACGTTGCGAAATCTTGGGACCAGAGCGAGAGCACAAAAGTTTCACTTGCATTTCAACCTCCATTGTCAAGAGAGCGTCGGACGGATCACCGCCCGACTTTTTCAACACCCAGGTTGATTAGGAAGGCATCTTCAGATGCTTGACCGCCCGCGGGTCACCCAATCCACCATCAAGGCGCATAAGGAGGGCGATACCCAGTTGAGGCCAGAAACGCTCGCGGAGAATACCGATCAGAGGCGTTCCAACTTTGCGCACGAAGTACTTGCCGAAATCACCAAACACAATGGGTTTGGCATTTGCCCCGATGCTCTGCATTGCTTGGTTGATTGAATACTGCACACTAACAGAACCAACGCGCAAACGTCCGGTACCATCTGGAGCTTCTGTGATCAGATAGCGACCTTCACCATCCTTCAGTTTGCGCAGTGCCAGCAATGTGTTGTCGTTAAACATCGCTCGGACTTTTGGTGACTGGCGATAGGCGGGGTCAACAGAGTGCACCAGTTCAAGGATTTCATCAGAAGAGAGTGCGTTGTTAGCAGCAGCCTCATATCCTTGTGGAGCTGCCGTCACAATGCCGGTAGCCTCGCCAGTTCCCGTTCCAATGGTTAGCTGCTTGTTCGCTTTCCTACCACTGCGCTCTCCAAGCAGACTAGAAAGCAAACCTTCCATTGCAAAGACGCTATCTTGTGCCAGCTCTGGTGAGAACTTGATAAATGGTGTGTTGAACGAATGCGCTCCCAACGTGAAACGAGCAAAGGTGATGTCGCCACTATTATCATCTTTCGGCTCGCCACCTTCAGTATGCCCCTCCGCCTCTTTGTCCGTATCATCAAGGGTCGGCATCGGAATTGGGTTACCACTTGAGGAGTTGATAACTGTGCAGACGTCTTCATCGTACATCGGACCAAAGGCGGCCATCGCCTTGATCAACGTGGTTTGAAGCTCTTCCGGTACCGTATAGCCACCAGCACCTTCAACCGTTGTTGTCTGTGTTCTGAACTCAGCAGTAGAGTCCACACCTTGCCGCAGCAGATTACGAGCTTCAGGTTCAAGCAAAGACATGTCGCCACCGCTGCGCACCAACTGGTGAAAGGCTTCGCGATAAGCTATCGGCTTGTGATCATCGCCCCCCCGCGCCTCATCACCATCACCATGAGGCCGACGCTCATCACCAGCGTTGGCAGAACGCTCAGCCTTTTCTAGCTTTTCTTCACGCTCAGCCTGTTTTTCCAGCTTTGCGTGATCAGCCATCATGGTATCGAATTCGGCTTCGACCTCGGCTGCACGTTCTTCTGTTGTATCATCTTTAATTTCATCAAGTTTTGCACGAGCGTTCGTGGCAATGCGCGCCATCTTCTCGCGCAGCTCTTTAAGCTTGCTCATTTCATAGCTCCAGTTTTTTGAAGAAAGCGCCGACTAGACGCGAGAGAAAGCAAATGGGCGCAGCCTATTTGCTGTTTGCCTGTTCCATTTGAACAAGGCCCAACTGCATCCGCCGCTTACTCACAGAAACAGCGGATGATTTTCGTTGCGGGGAAAGGTTCTCACGATGTGTCTGCAAACTACGCAGGCCAATTTCTGTTCCCTCGTAGGCAGGGTTCGTAACAACCGAGACATCATAGAGTTCGGCTTTCTCAACCGAACGCATCGGAGGATCGACCGTTTCGTCCCATGTCTCTTTGACAGCGGAAAAAGCGAACGACATTTTATCCAAATCACCGCGCTGCATCTTGGGAATGAGCGCCTGCACATCGGGATCATTTGGATCAAGCTCAGTCTCTATCTTCAAGCCGTGATCATCTTCGGACAGCTTCAAGGTGCCTGAGCGTGTCCGAGCGAGAGGCAACCCATGATGATTGACCAGAAAGACAACATCGTCTTTTCCGATTGCATCCGAGAAAGCCCCCGGCAAAATTCGCTCTCTGAAGAAACCGCAAATATCTGTTTCTTGATTGAAGACCGCCGCATATCCAGTTACGCGGATGCCCTCGCCATCGTCACCTTCACGGACTTCAACGGCTTGCCCCATGCGAGTTTCATGCTTCATCGTCGCCCTCTTTCTTAGGCGCAGCACCAGCCTTCGGCGCTGGCAGATTGAGTTGATAGTTGATTGGGAATGTTCCGCCTTGAATGAAGAGATGTTTGCCTTCTGGAGCATCACTCAAGTTCTCACGCCGACGCGCCTCATTTGGCATTAGCACGCCGTGTGTGATACCTGTCGCATAGCCTTCCATGCGGGTCTTGAAGTCACCGCGCAGCAGGCCATCCATATTGAACTCAACAAACTGGTTACGGTTTGAGCGGCCAAAGAGCTTTAGGTTTAGCTCTTGCTCAAGCTGGTTCACCCATCGGCGGATGGTGTGTTTCGTCAGGTGCAAGTCCTGCTGTTCAACATTATTGAATTTTGCGCCTGTGAGATCCTGAAGGAATGCGGGTGGTAGCTGGTAAATGCGAGCAGCTTCCTCAATCCCAAATCGCTTAGTCTCAATAAGTTGGCTCTTATCTGGATCGGAACCGACCGTCTTGATATCCATCCCTGACGGCAAAGTGAAAGCATTCCGGCTCTTTGCAAGTATATCTAAGATCGCACTTTGAAACTCCTCAGCCGCACGCTTGAGTGCTTCCTTATTTTGAAAGTTGCCAGTCACCACATAAGGCGGCACACCACCATTATTGAAGTAGTTGCTGGCATAACTATTGGCATCAATCATCAGGCCAATAGCTTGCGCACAAGCAGCAAGCGGACCACGGTGCTTGAGTGAGTTGCCCTGCATCATGAATGCCAGGTCGATAATCTCACGCGCCTCATAGACCAGCGTCCGATTGCCATCGCGATACTCATAGAAGGTGCGACCAACCCGGCGAACGATTGTCACCTTTGAAGGATCAAGCGGCCATAGATTGATGACCTGCTCCCGTTTGTTGCGTTCAATAAAAGTGAAGCCCCTGCCACCAGTCAGCACATTCATGAAGAAGTGATAGCGCCAAGCAAACGAGGTCGTCTCATCATTGACTGCAAATCCAAGAATGTCTGCGATGCCATCTCTTACCCGTTTACGGTCATCCCCTGTCCGGTCATAAACATGCAGCGGCAAACTCGCCAAGGTGGATGCGATGAAGTTCACCGCACACCAGATCGCTGGAATGCTCAAAGCTGCATCAATGGTAACTACCGTCCCGCCCTTTGAGGTGTAGTTGCCCATCCCAAAGGACTGCAAAAAATTCTCCGCAGTTAGCGACACACTAGGATCTTCCAGTGTGCTGCGTTTCTCTTTAGGCTTGATCGTCGGGATTTTCATGAAGCCACCAATTTGAAGTTAGGATCATTGTCCCATGGTGTTGGAGCTGGCCCGCTGTCGAAGCGCTCGCGACATGTAGCAACACCAATCGACATCACCTGAGAGACCATTCCATCGATACGGCCCGTTGCTTTTTGCTTGTCGAACATCCGGTGTCCGGTTCGGTTCTGAGCGTAAGCAACATTCGCCGCGCAGTTCGTCATCATGGGATTGGAAGCAACTCGCATGCGGCCATCAAACACCGCATCCTCAAACTTGTTTATGGAATCGGGCATCCATAAATAGACCTCCTGAGCACCTTCAGGCTGCTCCTTGTCCTTGTCGAGAATCCGCTTAGCAAATCCTTGCGGATGTATCGTCATCGGCAAGTCTGCCCCGATATCGTTCAGGTGGTCTTGCAGGTTCTCTAGCCCGTATTGATCACAACCAATTTCAACAGGATGAGCTTTGGCGCAGA
>NZ_LCWX01000243.1:9129-11142 GCF_001431305.1 Pseudovibrio sp. POLY-S9 | reverse complement strand
TCTCAGACAGCGCGTCAGCAACCCACGCATAGGAAATTCGATTTCCTTTGACTGCTTCAATGTAACCAGCCTCAACCCACTGATCGTATGGCGTTTGATCTTCTGCAGCCCGCTCACGAAGCGTGTCCTCTGGTGTCCAAAACCAAGTGAAGGAAGCAAAGACTTCTTTGTCTGGAGTGTCATCAAGAACCCAGGTCAACGTAAACGCTGTGAAGTCTCGGACGCGAGAAAGATCTAAACCGCCGTAACACGGATAGCCTGCCTCGATCAGGCTTTCGATTGTCAGCTCTGCATCAAGACACGAGCGCCAGACTTCCTGTTTGAATGCTGCGTTGTCCGCCTCTGTCCAGACACAAAAGTGAAGTCTGGCAATGCCGTTCTTTTTCCCCGGCATCATCTTGGCTTGGTTGACTTGAAGTTGGAGATAATCCTCGGTCAGGATCGTGCCAAGCAATGGGTTTGCTTTGATCCAGCAAGATGGATCATCCAACCAGTTGTCGCCCTCATCCAGACCGCAGACAAAAGAAAACGTTGTGTCATCCTCTGCCAGACCAGACGCCACCCGGATTGCGTGAGTTCTTTCCTCGTAGCAAATCCCGTTACGATCAACTCCGGCATTGGTTGCCATGAGCAACAACGGCTGCTTACGAAACTTAAACCCGCGCTCCAGCATGTCGATAGTGTCGCGGTTCTTGTGCTCGTGAACCTCATCACAAAGCGCAACACTTGGGCGCGGCCCTGACTTGCCGTCATCTGAGGAGATGGGTTTGAACTCGCGCTTGCCACCATCTTTAGCGCGGTAGATCATCGCATAGACTGGATCAATACCTAGAAGTTTTACGCGCGCAGCCAAACTCGGAGATTGCTCGACCATCGCAACAGCATCTTTGAAGAGGACTTGCGCCTGATCTTTTTTTGAAGCCGCAGCGTAGACCTCTGCTCGCGGTTCTCTTTCCATGACAAGTCCGACCAAACCAACACCCGCAAGCATTGGTGACTTGCCGTTTCCCTTGCCCTCTTCATCGTACATCCGCCGGAACCGACGCACTCCAGTTTCCTTGTTCTTCCAGCCAAACAATGAGCCAACACGGAACTGCTGTGACGGATGAAGGTGAAACCGTTTGCCTTCGAAGTCGCCGCCATTAAGCCGCAAAAGCTTAGGAAAAAAATCGATGACCTTCAGAGCTTCTTCGCGATCAAAATAGAATCCGCGCTCGCCAGCCTCATCTAGGTCTCGCAAATGGCGTTCACAGGCGTGGCGAATGTGAGGTCCAGCAATCACGCGCCCTGAAACCACATCCTCAGCCCATGCAGTAACTGGATCAATTTCGGAATCTGTTCGCATCAAGCAAAGTAGTCTTCTTCTAGGTCCAGTTGGCCCTGAGCTGGATTAGCTTTGAGCCCGCGCTCGGCTGCTGGCGTTAGTCCAAAGTCACGTGCAACTGTAAGGAACTGGCGGAAAGTTTCATTAAGCTGAGCAACCTCAGGTCGGTTTTTGAGTTGCTTGCCGTTACGAGTTTCCGAAATGTAAGTTTCCTCAACACCGGGAGTGTTTAGGTACTTCCGAAGTTTCTCATGTCGGGCAAGCGCCTCACACATGAGAACAAAACTTTCCATGTTGTAGAAGTTGAGCCTAGCTACGAGTGGGTTGCACACATGAGGTGCAATCCGATCATAAACCTTAACGCCGTCCTTAGTCAGGTGATCTGGCTTGAGGTCAGTTGCAATCTGAAGACCGCGTTCGCGTAGTGACTCTGGATTGGTGTTGCCCGTGAGTGGAACAACGTTTTCATTGCTGTTGGGTGTTCTGCCCTTCACCTGTCAGCTCCTTTAAGCTCTTGCCCCTAGTGGCTTTTTGTCTCCAATTCCCACTTTTTGTGAGAAAACCCTCCCCCTCCGGTCCTCAACTTTCGCGGTGGGAGAAATCGACCCCACCCCCTACCTGTTCGCCGGGTGGTTGGGATCGACTGGCCATCCGCTTTCATCGACCTGGGAGCTGTAACCGCGCTGCTC
>NZ_LCWX01000243.1:0-9032 GCF_001431305.1 Pseudovibrio sp. POLY-S9 | reverse complement strand
TTCGCGCTGCTTCACGATGTCATGATGATCAGGACAGAGGGTTTGAACGTCGCCAAAGTAGAAGAGGTATTCATCGCCACGGTGTGGCTGTATGTGGTCGCAGACTAGGAACCGCCGCCGCTTGTGTGGTTGAGGAGAGCCATCCAGTTTCTTGCTCCCGTCATTGAGGATGCCAACTTTCAGACACATCACACAGAGAGGACTCTCTGCCAGATGATCAGCCCGTCGCCGCCTCCATCGCGCAGTCTTGTACCACTTGCGATAGGCTTGAGCCTCTTGTGAGCGTCCGTAATCTGCCAACGTGACCCAAACAGAAAAAAGGCCCGCCTCATCAGCGAACCAGTTAAACGCACCGCATGCGTGTCAAAATTCCATAGAAACTCTTCGCGCCAACTCCGCCATTCGGCGTCTTGTGTTGACTGGGTCTCGTGTCTGGGTCGCTCTGTTTGGTGTAGCGGGTTCTAGCCGCTCAGGCCCCAAGAGATCCACGTGATCGTCCTGAGGCACATCATGGTTTCTGAAACGTCAGCTTGTCAACAGGCACTGTTGCTTTTGTCGTTCGACCGAACGCCTTAATCTCCACACGAGCCAGCTCACCGCCTCGCCTGAGACTGCGAACCTCGCCCTTCAGTTGAGCGCCTACACCAGCTACAAGCATCACCTGATCGCCAACGCTAAAGAGCTGACCCTTAACCAGTTTCTGCCCAACCTCAGCCTCACAAGCCGTATCGACAATACGAAGCATCTCGCGCATTGGCACACGGTGTGGAGCAGCCTCAAGAGTTGTCGAAAGAATTTTTTCCACACCATCACATTTTCGGATCATATCGCAGCATTGACCCGCTCTCGCATCCAGACCGACAAACAGATATCGAGGGAACATGAGGCAACTCACCGTGAACCGCTCCTTCCTTGTCTTCGACCTGCGCAACTCGGTAATCATCGGCAAATAAGCTGTCAGGCCAGCCGCATTGATCCCTTCGAAAGCCCGATCCTCACAGTCTGGATTGGTGCGAACCACAACCCATTCAAGCGAGCTGCACTTGATGAGTGCACGCATGAACTGGTAATTCCGTTCAAGTACCCGTCTCTCGGCATTGGGAGCAGTCTTCGTCATTCAGCAGCCTCCTGAGTTGCTGTTGTGGTATTGATTATTTGGCCGTGCACAGCTTCAAAGTTTTCAAGAGCCCTCTTCACCGCCCCAAGCAAAGCCTCAGGTTTATTATCATTGATGAGCCCCACATCGGTCCCGACGAGCTTCGGCATGTAGACCCACTCAGGCAAATCGCGATCAACTCCAAACCAAGGCCAGCCACGCTCCTCATGCAGCTTCTCCCAAGCCTTCCAGAGTTCAGAGCCGACTTTCACCTGAGAGAACTCATCCGCAAGGGGAACCATCTCATTGGCAACCGTCACACCCTTGGAGCTTGTCTGCGCCCGGTGCTGCATGGCGTTGACCCGAGGCCAGCCGTATTGCGCCCTGCGTTGCCGCTTCTCTCGCTCAGCCGCCTCCCCGTCTCCCTTCAAAAGCCCAGCAAGGAAAGCCGACGGTTTCGGAAAGTTGCCGTAGTGAGGCTGGAGCAAATCAGCAAAGCGGTAGACACCCCAGAGCTTGCCGAAGGGTTTGGCGGGCTCTGCCGTACCACTGCCAGTCGCTTTCGATGGAAGCTTCTCCCAGCGTTTTTCCTTGAGATAGACGGCAAACGCACACATTTTGGTTCGACCAATCTGCTTGCAGTGCCGCTCGTAAGCACTTGCCTTCGAAGATGCTTGCAACCGCTCATCCTCGGTCAGATCAAACCAAGCCTTCTCAGCGGAGTCGGCACTATCCGATGCAAACGTCGACCAGCTCGCATGAGCCTTTTTCAGCCTTCGAACCCACGTTTCATGAGAGACTTTGCTCTTATTGTCATTTTTTACATTCTCGCTCTCACGCGCGCTCTCTCTCATATGGATTGGTATTGGATTGTTAAGTGGGTTGTTCTTATCTTGGTCCACCTCATGGACCACGTTAGGTCCACCACGTGCACCACCTTCGTCCACCTCGTGCACCACCTTTTCTAAGGGAGGTAGTCCACCACATGCACCACCTTCTTCTTCACTCTCAGCAGTATTAACAATACGCTCAGTTAAGCTAGGTGCATCCAATTTCCTCTCTGGCCATCGAGCGACATAGTCTTTTCGCTTCCATCTTTGCCCTTTAAAACCATGCTGAGAAATCGAGACCCAACCCGCATCTCTTGCCACTTCAAGGTGCTTCATGATTGCGTTTTTGCTCAGACTGCTATGCTCAATCAACTGGTCGATTGACGGGTAACAACTCTCACCCATCTCGTTCATGAAGAGCGCCAGAGTATGCAACACATGCTTGGTTGTTGGTGCGAGGTCTGACTTGCTAAACGCCTGCCTCCAACTCCAAGCCCTGCGACCATCATTCATGTCACACCTCCCACTTCAGGAAATTTAAGCGAATATTCGTTTCGCGTGAGCTTTGCCCCGTCGGCATCATGACGCTTCACGACGATCCAGTCGGACACCTCTGCAAGCTTCAGATGCTTAATCACCGATGGCTTACTCAGTCCGGTTCGGTCTGCCAGCGTCCCAACGGATGCCCAAACACCCTCGCCCATACGATTTGCAAAAAGGCTCAGTGCAAACAGCACGAGCCGAGTGCTTGCTTCCAAGTCGCTCCGCGAAACCTCGCGATGCCACTCCTCAACATTCTGAAATTCACACACTACAAACCTCCATCGGCTCCAGGTTAGTGAACAACGGACCCACATCAGGCTCAGGCACCGCTTGATTGACTTTCAACTCGGCAGGCCCCATCCAGTCCTTCTCGATGCGCTCTTGCGCAATCGCCGCATACTCTGGATTGAGTTCAATCAGGATCGCTCGCCTGCCATGCCGCAGCGCGACTAAACCAGTCGTGCCAGCGCCACCGAACGGGTCCAAAACAACACCGCCTCGCGGACATCCCGCCTCAATGCAGCGTTGCGCTAGTTCTGGTGGAAAGGTTGCAAAGTGAGCGCCGGAGAAAGGTCGCGTCGCCACATTCCAAACTTCAACTGGAGCGGGCTCATAGTTGCGAAGATTCCGGCCATTGGCTTGCTGCTCTTCTTTGGTCATTTGATCCCAACGAGCATTAAGCCCAGCATGTCGCTTACTGTGACCACGCTGTTTATCCGATACACGCTTGTTTCCTACGTCCTTACGCTTCCCCGCCTCATTGCGAGTGTAAGAACCACCTCGAAAACCATGCGCATCTTCGTCACCAACCCGCCCTTGTCGCACCGCTTCCTTGTCGTAGAAGTAACGAGGCGACTTCGTCAGAAGCCAGATCTTCTCATGAGCTACCGCAGGCCTATCTCGAACGCTCTCCGGCATAGGGTTAGGCTTTGCCCAAATAATCTCACCACGAACCCACCAACCAGCATCTTGCAACGCAATTGCAAGCCGGTTCGGTACCATGCAAAGGTCTTTGGGTTTCAAGTTTCCTTGGATGGTTGAGAACGGCTTCTGGGTGAATGTTCTGTCGTCTTTTCCGGTTATGATGCGACCATTGCTATCTGCTTTGAGTCCTGCCGGAGTGGCCGCATAGCAATCACCATAGTTGATCCAACAAGTGCCCTCTGGTTTCAGCACGCGCCGAATTTCCTCGAACACCTCAACCATCTTGTCGAGATGCTCTTTTAGCGTCGGCTCAAGCCCCAGCTGCCCCTCAACCCCATAATCGCGCAGCCCCCAATAGGGCGGCGAGGTCACCACGCAATCAACGGAGTTGTCAGGCATCTCACGCAAACGGTCGAGCACGTCGCCCAACCGGATTTCGCATGGTAAGTCGCCAATGTGGAGGGTTTCAGGAGCGCTCATGCAGCAACCCTCCCGAGGAATTCCGTAGATCGACGCCTAGGTGAATGCGTGTTGCAATCGGCATCGCAAAAAGATGCAGAGAGCCTTGCCGGATGCGCCAACATAGCAAAGCTCTCTGCGCACACTGGCCAACCATGGAAGGGAGACGCCAGCATGAGTGATGAAGACGACGAGAAATACTATGAGAAAATGGAAAAGGACGTACGTTCTTTGTTGATCCTGAGCATCTACTCAGTCCTTTCCCCAAAACAACAAATGGATGTAGAGAAAATTTTAGCAGAAAAGCTAGAAGTAATCGCAGAGTTCCCGAATAAAAACAGTCTGCATCAAGACATAAACTTAGAGATTTTTGAGCACCACATCGAAAAGCTGAAGGAGTGGCAAACTCAGCATCTAACAGACCCCGCCTAACGCATGACGATCCAAGGGCGGGACTTTGCATCGCCTGCATATCTTGCTTGGAGGTCACTTTGCATCGCCCCCCCCACATGCTGAAGTAGGATCATCATGCAACTCAACAGGAATGGGCGGCAGCACAACGCCTTTGTCATGTGCTGCTTTTTTTGCATACTCTACAAGTGCAGATGCAGTTTCCAATCTTAAGTCTAATTGATCGCCCTTTATAAACTTGGACAAGGCATTCTGTGCGACACCAGCCTTCACAGACCAAATGTAAGAAGAGAGATTAAGAACGTCTTTCACTTCTACAACCCACTTACGAAATGCAGCAGGCTTCGGAATAGCCACATTCAACATTGCTCAAACCCCTTATGGTCGACAGGCACCTTTAAAGGTTATACAGCATATATAAGGTTATTGAAATTACTTTTTGGTATATTTCCATTTTAACCGTTTAGGGTGATAGTAGCCTTATAGATTTTCACCCATGCAACGACAACGAGCGCCAAAGTGAACAATTCAAAAACTCAACTCAGTGATGCAGAAATGTGGGAACGTAGAAGAAAGAACCTCAAAGCCATTTTGGGCTTTAAGGATCGCGTTGCCGCGCAGGTATCTGTTGAAGCGGGCTTCTCAAAGAACACAATCGGTAAGTTTACGCGTGGAGAAACTTACTCACTTAACTGGAACACCTTGGAAGCAATATGCAAAGTGCTGAACCTACCATCAGCTGCCGTGCTGGATAATGAGAACCCACTCACAAGCCCCAAAAATGACATCTATAGCCTAGTAAAAGAAATTACCGATGATGAAGCACGGATTGTATTTGAAGCCGCAAAATCTGCCTTATCCAAAGATAAATGACCTGTATATTTAAATTCTCTCATCTTGCTCAATAATATCAAAACTTCATTATCTGCTAAACTATCAATAAGTTGGCACAAATCTTCCTTAGAGTTAATTGATGAATTATTCATAACTACCTCGTCAAAATTATATTATGGCAATTTAATACATATATTAGATTGCAAGTAAATAATGAAAAGATTACATTCACCTTAAAGGGTTACAAGCTAAGGTGGATATGTCATGATTGACGAGCACTTTCTAGATATCTGTAATGACGGTTTTGCTATTGGTGTAGGCTGCTTTAAAAGTAATAATATTGACCTACTAACCACCTATTCCGCCGACTGGCAGAACCAGTACTTTGATCTTGGAGGTCTTACGAAAGATCCGGTCGTTGCGTTTGGAACGCAATACACTGGGCTACACCATTGGACTAACGACGCTCCGTCAAATGATTTTCTTGCAGCTGCCCGCGACCACAACCTTCACCACGGACTTGCATTTTCTACTGTGATAGCAGGAAATCGGCTCATTGCGGGTATTTCCAGACAGGTAGTCTTCACAGATGCCGAGAAAGCCGTAATTCAAACCTTATTGAGAGAGTACCACCTCAATAAACTCTGCCAGAGAATGCTCCACCTATCTCCAACCCAGAAAATTCTTGTACAACTTACAGCGCAAGGTTTTAGAGCAAAGGAAATCGCTTTTCACTTCAACGTATCCGAAGCAACTATCAAGCAAAGAAAAAGCAAAATCCAAGACATAATCGGCATCAATAACTTTACATGCATCACGTCACTAGCTGCGCGAGCAGGGTTTGCATTTAACCCAATAAACTAGAAGATATTAGCAGCAATTTTAGAGATCATATTCTCCAATCACAACCAAATGGAGAATATGATGCAATCAGCAAGCTTTAATTTTGAGACCATCCATTATTACGGTGACTTTTGGCTACAACATCTTAAGTTACGAAAAGAACTTTTTGTCGATCAAAAGAGCTGGGACGTTCCACATAACCATTCTATTGAATGGGATCAGTATGACACTGGAAATACCCAATACGTCATTTCACACTTAGCTGGAAGGGTCGTTGCAGCCTCTCGTTTAAACCCATGTGATTTTGAAGCTTGCGAACGCTCTTACATGATCAGAGACGCCCAGCTAGGCAGGCTCTCTAACTTTCCTGATTTACAAATCTCATGCCCCCCAACCGACTCCAAAACTCTCGAAGCAACTCGCTTCACCACTGACCCCAAACTCCCGCAAGATGTTCGCGCCCAAGCACTGGAACATAATGCGCGAACTCTCGCTAAGACTGCGCGAGACCTAGGAGCTGAGCGATTGATTGCATTGATGCACCCAGGGTTTGCTCGCTGGTTATCTCGCCTTGGGCTCCCTACAAAACCGATAAGCCCCATTGTTAAGGACGCAGACGGAAGCAAAATTTGCGTCCTTCAAATGCATCTCGACCAATAGGCACGTTCACTTTATATTTGACTTGCACCTTTAAAGGTGCTTTTACTATATATAGATTACAATAATCGTCATATCAGGAACTCGTAAAAGTCGGAGACGTACAGATCTCAGCAACATCTCCGACTTTCAAAAAATGGATTACCGTAATGCATAGCGCCACAATCATTCAATTCCCTGCGACTAAACAGAGCCCAGCTCAAACATCCTCCAAAACCGTACAGCAAGTGGGCGAAGAAGCGCTCGCCCAGACAAAGGGCGCTCATAGAGACCTCTGCACGTTCCGCTCTGACCTGAGCTTAATGATCAATGAGACGCCGCAGGATCGCCGTGCAATCAGCGCGCTCATTGTCGCCATTCACGAAACACTCACCAACGCCGATATCGCACTGGTGAAGATGCTTCAGCAAATGGAGACAGCAACCCCGGCAGGCGCTCTTTAGCGCCTCCAACACCTCACCTCTTCGTTTCCCTCAATCACGAGGAACAGTCCCATGAATAGCATTGATAAAGTCGTATCTAGTAATCTCTGCCGCGAGATCCTGTTCCACGTGAACGAGGCCGCGAAGCTATCCGTTCTGGTGGTCTTCGCCATTGTGCTGCTGTTCCTCGCTCCCGCTCTTGATGAAACAGTGATCGAGGCAAAACAGAGCATCTCCTCTGAGTTCATCAGCACCCAGCTTTCCTCTTTTGACGTCCTAAACGAACGCTAGAAGGTTCATGCGCCTATGAAACGTAAAGCGAAATTCCAGACTGAAGCCGAGATGTGCTCAGTGTTCCTAAAGAACTTGCCGGAAGGCTGGACCGCTTACCCGGAATGGAACAATTGGGACATTGTTTTGGTCCGCGACTGCGATGGCTTTCAAATCGGCATAGAAGCCAAGCTGCGCTTAAACGCCAAGGTCATCAACCAAGCTGCAGAGCAAGCCTACCAGATCGCGAAACCCGGACCAGATTGCCGAACCATCCTCATTCCTGAGGGGTATTTGAACGACCTAACTTCGATTTGCAGCCTTCTCAACCTGCAAATCATTGAGGTCACAGATGAGCCACGCAACACCAAGTATGATCCGTGGTTCCGGCCAGCACTTCCAAATCCCAAGCGCCGTAGCTTCTCAAGTTTCCCTGAGTTCTACCCTGTCGAAAGAATGCCCCTGCCGGAAGTTGTTCCGACTGTAGATGCTGGCAAGCCATGCCCCACTCGCCTCACAGAGTGGAAAATCAAGGCCATAAAGCTCTCCATTCTGTTGGACAAAAACGGCTTCGTGACCCGCAAAATTTTCGATGAGCTGAGACTAAGCGCAACGCTGTTTCTCTACTCGAATAAAGAATGGATGAGGCGCGGACGTTCCAAAGGTCAATGGAGAGCAGGCCCCAACTTCCCGAACTTTCGTCAAGGCTTTGAAACGAATTACGCGGAGCTGGAACAGCTCTTTCCTGATTGGTCCCAGCAGTTGAGCCTCTAACATGCAAACAGAACTCTTCAATCTTTCCGCCAGCCGGACCTCTCACGAACTCATCATTGACGCCTTCGCAGGTGGTGGAGGTGCCTCAACAGGCATTGAGATGGCAATCGGTAGATCACCAGACATCGCAATCAACCATTGCGATAAAGCCCTAGCCATGCATGAGCAGAACCACCCTGACACCATTCATCTGCCTCAGAGCGTTTTCGAGGTCGATCTGCCAGCCTACACAAACGGACGCCCCGTCGGCTTCCTTTGGGCATCGCCAGACTGCCGCCACTTCTCCAGAGCAAGCGGTAAGAAAATCCTCTCTCCCCAGGTACGCATGCTTGCATGGGCAGTCGTCAAGTTTTGCCAAAACCTAGGCAGAAACCGACCACGCGTAATCGCACTTGAAAATGTGGTCGAGTTCTTAGACTGGGGGCCACTCGATGAAAAAGGCGAGGTTATCAAGGAACGCGCTGGCGAAACCTTCAATCAGTGGTGCGTCGCGCTGCGCAAGCTTGGTTACAAGATTGAATATCGCAAACTCAAAGCCTCAGACTATGGCGTCCCAACAATCCGAAAACGCCTCTTCATCGTTCTGCGCAGAGATGGAAGAAAAATCATCTGGCCATCAATCACACACGGAGACCCAAGTTCTAAGGGCTTCGAAGGTTCTTGCTTACTCCCTTGGCATACCGCAGCTGAGTGCATTGATTGGTCAATTCCTTGCCGGTCAATCTTCGAACGCAAAAAACCTCTTGTCGAGAAGACCTGCAAACGCATCGCCGCTGGCATCAAGAAGTTCGTGATTGAGGCTCAACAACCGTTCATCTTGAACATGAGCCATGGCGGCTACTTCGAACCACTCACTCGCCCGCTGACAGCCATCAAAACAGAAAGTGGCGGATGCCGAGCTTTGGTTGTGCCTTGCATTGATCGCCAGTTTGGCAACTCCAGATGCGCTTCAATTACTGACCCAATCGG
>NZ_LCWX01000242.1:21856-22825 GCF_001431305.1 Pseudovibrio sp. POLY-S9 | reverse complement strand
AGGAGGATATCAAGCTCCTTCTGCGCAGCATTTGGTGAGGGCTTATCGGAAGCTTGGCTTGGAGCCTGCTCAATCTCATCACTGGGAAGAAGCGCATCAGCAAACCCTTGCTCAACAGCGCTCTCGCCATTGATCCAAGTCTCTTTGTCGAGCTGATTGCTCAGCTCTTTTTCCGAGATTTTGGTGCGTGCATGATAAATGCTGACTGCCGCATCATCAAACGGCTTTAGCCAATCGGCAACCTCTAGGAACGCATGGCGATCACCACATGCACAAACCCACGTGTTATGGATCATCAAGAACGCCGCTCGCCCGATCTGGATTTCATCTGCCGCCATCGCAATGACAGAAGCCGCTGATGCTGCTAACCCCAGCACCTTCACAGTTACCTTTGCCTTGTGCTCACGCAGCAGGTTGTAGATCGCCAACCCTTCGAAGAAGTCGCCGCCGGGAGAGTTGATCGAGACGACCACATCCTTCTCACCAATGTTGCGCAGCACCGCTGAAATTCGCTTGGCAGTCACCCCATCATACATCCAGCTCTCGCCAATCGGATCGAGGATGGAAATGGTGTTTTCGCCATCCTCACCAGCTGCTGCTTTGATATCTGGGTTCCAGCGCTGCTGTACGCTTTCAGCAATCGCACTTTGGAGACCTTTCCCAGCCAGCACCGGGACATTTGGCAAATTGCGGATGCTCATTTTTCGTCCTTTCCAAGCAAGTCAACCAGTCCCATCGAGGTTTGAACCACCAGCTCATCACTGTTGCCTCCGCGTCGTGGCAGATTGAGCTTGTCGCGGCCCTCATCGCCAGACATGAAGCCGCCCATACGCATTTTGAGGAGGAAATCGCCTTTGGCCTTGCTATCCATTTGCAGCATGGCTTCACGGTTATATTCCACGTACCAACGCCCGCGTTTTTCAACGGGAATGAGATCTTTCAGGATACGGGCTTCGTTTTTGATAAGTA
>NZ_LCWX01000242.1:20651-21758 GCF_001431305.1 Pseudovibrio sp. POLY-S9 | reverse complement strand
GCGGATTGATGCCAAGCGAGAGCCAGGACAACATCACCGCTTCAACACCGCTGCCCCACATGGTCTGGCCATCAGATGAATGACCGATCACAATCGGCGGAACCCCAAACCATCTGCAAACATCTTCAACGCCAAAGCGCCGAGTTTCCAAAAGCTGCGCATCCTCAGGGTTCATCTGGAGCTGCTTATAAGAAAGCCCTGCTTCAAGCGTCAGGATTTTGCCTGCCTTGCGAGAGCCTGAGAATTTAGTGAGGATCGCCTGAAGTTGACCGCGCTGCGTCTCGTTGAGCTTTTGTTCGGAACTCAAAACACCAGCTGCCATCATCGCATTAGAAAAAACACTGCCTGCCGTCTCATCAGCAGCCAAAGCCGCCCCAATTGAATTCGCCCCGTACTTGATGGCTGACATGCCCAAACCATCACCAGCGCCGAACCCGCGCAGATGGAAAACCTTATCAGCAGGTAATGTGCTGTGTTTGCCCCGGTCATAGACGCTGTATTCCAGCTTGCCATCCCGGTTACGTTTAGGTGTGACATTGAGCAAAGGGCGCAAACCAACCAGCCTTGGTCCCACAAAGAGCTTTTCCGCACAGGCATTGCCGCGCAAGGTTGCATGCGCCGTCATACCTTCCCAGAACTCAACCGCAGTTTGCTCAGGGTTGGGGCTCTTACTAAGGATCTCGGACAGGTCCTCTTCAATCTTCACCCTGCTGTTTCCAGCACCCTTTTCATAAAGAGCAAGAGGCAGTGTTGAGATCACTTGTGAAGTCTTGCGAACACAATCCCAAACAGCAGAAAACGCCAGAGCAGAGGACGCATTCACGGTTTTGCCAGCAGCAGAAGAATGACCTCCCCCAGTCCATGCATCCCCTCCATTAAGGTTGATCCATCCCGACTCGCCTGCTCGTAGCTCCTGCTTAATGCCGCGAGCTGCTGCCTTTAAAAATCTGATCATATAACCATCACCGGATTGCTGAGGAAATCGTCCAGGCCATTACCTTCGGCCTCTGGATGGCGGCTCATAAGATCAAACGCGTTGAACGCTGCTGTGAGCGGATCAATCTTCATGTAGCCGGATGCTTGTTTGGTCACATAGTCGGCATTGCC
>NZ_LCWX01000242.1:13511-20514 GCF_001431305.1 Pseudovibrio sp. POLY-S9 | reverse complement strand
TCCGCGAGCCGCCATGAGCAAGAGACTTATCTGCGAGCTTTCGCGCCATACCTTTGGTAACTCCAGAAAGCTTATAGCCTTGAGGCACACCAACGAGCTGCTCTGGCTTGACCTCACGCTCAATCAACTCATCTACGATTGCAGCAACCCCGACCGGATCCAGCCCGATTGCATTCTCTTTCGGGAATAGACCACGATCCAGAACTTGCTCAATGAAGTCAGCGACAATCGGAATATCGTCTGCAAATTCAGTACAGATGAACAGGTCGCCATCTTTCTCGAAATCCTGAAGAGCTGTCGCAATCTGCTTGCGCTTTTCCAGCACGCTCTTGTGGCAGCACCCACAAGCCCAAAGCAGCCATCTGCTTTTCTCGCTCTCTTTTTCGCGCCCAATAAAGCAAAGCCCGAGAAGGTCATCCAGTCCACCACCATCAACACCAGCAGTCACAACTTCACATCGATCCAGAAACTCTTCAAAATCACGGATGACAGTGAATTCAGCAGCCTGCCAATGATCAGTCCCAGCCCACCGATCCCGTCGCAGGTTCATGCCAATCGGAACGTTCAGATGTTTGGCAAGAAAGCTTTGTTTGTCCTCTTCACCAGTGCCATCCATCGCCTCGCGCAGTTTGGATTCCAGCCAGCTCTTACGCACCGAGCGCCCGAGATTGGGGTTGGTGATGTAGAAGTTCTCAGGCTTTAGATAGTCCTTATTCTTGAGCATCTTTTTCGGGAACTCATAGAGAACTCCTAACCGTTCAGGATCATCAATCTTGCCATCACGCACATCACGGTAATACTCAAGTTTGCTTTTCCAGACCCCTGCTGGAGGCTCATCGGAATGCGTAGTCAGATAAACAACAAATCCTTCAGGACGGGCAATCAATCCGCCAGTGGCCTCCTGCAGCATGGCCGCCGCCTTTGGCTTCTTGCCAAACAACCACAACTCATCAACCAGAACGAAGCCAGCTTTTTTGCCAGATAGCGTGTCGCTGTCAGCAGCTACAATCTTGAGGTTTGAGTTTGTGGTCTCGTGTTTGATTGTTCGCAGGTGCGTAGTCACTTTGAGGATTATTTTGAGTTCCGGATCATATGAGACCATCGCAGCAGCTGGCTCAAAACAGTTGTTGGCCACCTCAATGGTTGGAGCCAATAGCAACAGCTCATTGAGGTGACGCCAATTGCGAATGAGCGCTGTCACCATGATCCCTGCTGCAATAGTGGACTTGGCGTTTTTCTTTGAGATCAGGAGCAAAAACTCACTGATCAACCTCTGCCCTTGTTCCGCATCATAGGCGCCAAAGATCGCACCAACAAAATCAAACACCCACTGGTCACAGCACTCACCAAATGTCGGCATGCCAGGAACATCAACCACCTTGAGCGACTTGAAGACGTTCAAAGCTGCTTGGGCTTCAGCAGTGAACAACGGACCAAAGGGGATGAGAGATTTCCCTTGAACGATCCGCTCCTCCCAATCCACACAGGCAGTTGACCAGTGCTGAACTTTCAAGACAGTTCTTTCTTAGTTGATCAGTTGGGGGGCCTGGGGCGGTGCAAACTTTCCGGCATAATCTTCTGCAGTTTTCTTTCGCTCTTCTTTTTTGCCGAGCGTTTTTTCAGATGCCGCAGGAACACTCTTTCCACGGTTGGCAATCGCTTCTGCCAGCTTATCACGATCAGAGTTCTCAAGCCGGGAGAAGATTTCCTTAATCGCTGACACCTTCCCGGCTTCGGCCTGGTCCATGAGCTTACCCAGAAGCTTGGCCTCAACCCTCGCCCGAGCTTCATCCCTGGCTTTGAGCTGACGAAAATAATTCTTGCGCAAAGTGGGTGCTGTGATCCCTAAAGCTGCAGCAATTTCATCCAGAGTTTTTCCGAAAGCGAGTAACTGCATGACAAGTCTACGCTTTTCATCACTCACCATATGAGGTGGACGCCCTCGTTTTCCAAATCCCTCAGGGATTGGATCGCCTAGCAGGTCAAAATCGAAGTCAGCCAAAAAAAAATCTCTCAGTTATATCGGGGTGGGTAAGGGCAACTCAGCTCCCGGACTTTTACCCCACCCCCCACTTCCGTTATCAATCAACGCCTTGGCATCGCATCTTCTGAGCCTGCGCAGTCTTCCGGTTATGACACCACGTGCAAAGGCATTGGAGGTTGGATGGGTCGAGATCCGCACCACCGTCTTTGCGCTCGACGATGTGATCGGCGATCAGCTTATGTTGTAGCTTCGAAAAATCCTTGCTGCACATCTCGCAGACATAGCCGCGCAGCTGCTTGATGTACCTGGCGAGCACCTTCCATTCAGGTGTCAGGTAGATCGGATCAACCGCCTTTGGTGCTTTGCGCAACGTTGGGCTCAATGTGTTCAAGCGGGGAGTGATCGACTTGAGGGGCAAAGCCAGAAACCTAAACAGAAAAAAGGTTCGCCTCTCAGCGAACCAGTTAATTGCACTTTGCACGTGCTCCAAAAATCCATAGAAACTCTTCGCGCCAACTCCGCTTCTCAGCGTCTTACGTTGACTGGGTCTCGTGTCCAGGTCGCTCTGTTTGGTATAGCGGCTCTTAACCGCTCAGGCCCCGGAGATCCACGGGATCATCCTGATATGCATGATGGTTAACGCAGCGCCACTTTGTCAACTGTCACTGTTGCTTTTGTGGTTCGGCCAAAGGCTTCAACGTCCACTCTCAAGGACTGACCACCATCAGATACTTCTCTCACAACCCCCTTCAGAAGAGCACCGGATCCAGCAGTCAGCACGACACCACAGCCGATACTAAAGAGCTGGCCATGCAAGTTCTTTCTGCCAATCTGCGCTTCACAGGAAGCATCGAGCATACGTAACATCTCAGCTATGGGAACACGGTGTGAAGCCGCATCTTTGGTTGCAGCAAGAATTTTTTCCACACCAACGCAAATGCGCACCTGATCACAGGACTGACCGCCGATAACATCCAGTCCAACGAACAGATACCGGGGAAACATGGGAGCGCTCACGTCCAGCATTTGCGCCGACCGCTTCACCTTCTTTCGTTTGGGAAGCATGGGCAGGTAAGCCACCGCACCTGTCGCCGCAACGCTTGCCTTCGCCCGATCCTCACAGTTGGGGTTCGTCTGCACCACGACCCACTCAAGGGGCGCCTGCTTGATGAGAGCTCGAAGCAAGTTGTAATCCAGCTCCAACGCCCTGTTGCCTGCATTCGGTGCCTGGTTCATCCCTGAACCCCGCCGGACTTTGACGCAACCAACAACCAATCCCGCGTCTTAGTCGCTGTATGCGTATCACTATTGCGAGCAACTGGAGCCTCATTAGCAGGCTTTGCCACCTCGGGAGAGCTTGCCAAATGGAGCACATCACGTTCCTCATTCAATCTATGCAGTGGCATAGGTTTGCCCTCCATCATCAGCAGCCAGCGTTGCAACATCGCAACCGTAAACTTCCAAAAAAACAGCGTTACAGAGATCCATACGTCGTTTGGCAAAGGCATTGATCATCATCTGAACGGGATGACGATCAGGCAAAGGCCGCTCTGTGCATCCTGTCTCGCCATAAAGCACCTTCAACGCTTCCATGCGCTGTGTTTTCAGGCGAGCTTCTCGCGATTGCACCTCAACAATCAGTCCTTCAATCTCGCGATCAGAGGGAAACCTGTGCTTGCTTTTTACGAAATCAAACAGCACAGAAATCCAGTCTCCGTTGCAAGCCTCTAACGTCTGCGCTTTGCCGTCAGCCAGAAGGATGCGCATCACCGCATCAGTGGGCAGGCTATAGCGGCGACCATCCCGCCTTTTGCGCATGGGCTTCACACCCATCACCGCTTTGCATGCAGCAATAGCAACCGCGTAATCAGGCCATCTACGCCCGGAAACTTCCCGTGCAATCTTGGTGGAAGCGAGCTCGAGCGTCTCAGCCTCGAACCCGCCTAACTGTTTGCACAGCATGTCAAAATAAGGCTTCTTTTCTTCACCTGGAACCATGGTGAACTTACCGGAGAGCGGTTTGACGAAGAAGTGCATCACATCGGCGTAACGATCTTCAAGGGACTTTTCGTCGAGCTCTGTCATCGGGCGTACTCCGCTTCAAGCTCGGCGATCACCTCCCGGCAACTCTCCCGCTCAAGATCTTCACGCTGCGCCCGTTGCCGTGCAGCTTTCTCGCCCAACCGCTGGTATTTGCCATAGATTTTCGAGACTTCCAGCCGCGCCTTGTGCGCAGAAAGCACCGCTCCGGTGAAGTAATTCAGCGAATGGATCAGGCCGGGAGCCCGTCCAGCAACCTCGCGTACCGCTGTGACTACGTCCTGCTCCAGGTCACAGCCACGCACAAACCAGCCGATGGCAGGGTTGGCACCGCCCCGCAGTTCCTCAACATCAAGCCCCACTGAGGCAAGCAGAGCAACAACTCCGCGCATAAACCGCCTTGCTGCCTCGCTTTGCTGCAACACGCCAGCAACTGGAGGCATGGAATTTGCCTCAACAGACCCACTCGCAGCCGCTTCGTCATCAACATCAGAAGTTTTTAAAGACAAGTTATTATAGCTGCCCGTCTGGGCGGGCATCCCCTGCCCGTCTGTGCAACAGTCTGCAGATACATGCCCGTCTTCAATATCGGCAGCAAACAGGTCCATCTGCTCCGGTATCGGCATGTCTTTATTGATGACCCGATAAGTGTAGGAGCAGCGCCCGCCATCAGGGCGTTGGCCCGCGTTGCGCTCAAGCCAACCTGATGCCATCAACCGACTGATGGCCCGATACACCGTAGATCGCGCCACCCCCAACAGCTCCGCAATCTTCACTTGAGATCGATAGCAGATTCCGTTTCTGTCGGTAGAGGAACACAGAACACCCAGCACATCACGGTCACGTGGCATCAGGCTTTGATCCGCATAAACCGCCGCAGGCACAAACGAGATACGCGGGCGATCTGCTTGGCTTTCAAGGGCTAAAGTCGCGTTCATAACGTCCCTCCATTTTCAGGTGTGCTCCTTGAAGAACACATCATGTGAAATGACTGAGATACCCAAAGTCACAAACGCTCATCCCTCTCCAACACTGTCAGAGACGGAGGATTTGTAGGCTGAGAGGTATTTGGCGTATTCCTTTTGGGCGGCTTCGAACATGCCGACGATGCGGTTGTGTTCGGCTGGGGTGATCTCCCAATCAGCAGCAGCTTCCGAGGCGGCTTTGATGGCATCACAGGCCGCCTGAACCATATCAAGAGCACAGGCAGCCGGGGTTTTGCTGGTTTTAGCGTCCAGTTTGGTGGTGATGTAGCCAAGCGCTCGCAGATGCGCGAGCGTGAACACCGGATCACTGCCGATGGAGACCAGCTCTTCTTCCAGCTTCACCAGGCTCATCAAAGTGATGTTGCCAGCCTCATTCACATCAGGCCACTTTTTTATGGTGGTCAGGCCAAGTTCCAGAAAGGCAGCAGTGCACTCCTGCCCGCCAAAAGCTTTGATCAACTCTCTGGTCTGACGACAAATCCAGACTTTGCGCCCGTTGTTCGTTCTGGAAAAACTCATAGGTACCCGATCCCTTCCAGAAGCCCAATGACCCATTGAGGATCAGGCCATATATTGATAGGCGAGAACAAAAGACCTGACAGCGTGGGCAACTAAAAACAACAATTCGCAATCATCATGTTCTCAACGACAAAGCAAAAGTGAGAGCAGCTGAGTGATGCGCCAGCTAATCAGCTGCTCTCTACAAGTCGCGACCTAAGGAAGTTCAGGAGTTATCCCGATGGGTTTCCACGTGCTTAAGGCTAAGATTGCGACCGGATAGGTTCTGCCCGCTTCCAATTGAACAGTGTCCTAGGCAATGGCTTACAATTCGCTTGCCCTAGTTCATCAAGAACATCAAACCACGCAGCAGGGAACATGCCTTTCTGTTCTGCCGCATATACCGCACCATCTCTGACGCCTAAGGCGTCCTTAATAGTGTCTCGTCCCAAGACAACAACGATGTCGCGCACATTTTCCATAAACCGTAATTTACAATTTATTTGTATTTTTTCAAGTGCAAATTCTTTTTAGGTGCAAATTTTTTGTAATATGGGATCTATAAAGATATGGAACAACCAGCAGAATCCTCGAACAAAAATGTCTCCGAGCGTCTCAAATGGCTCAGAGAGCATTACAACATCTCAACGAAAGAACTCGCCACGAGCATTGGCGCGAGCTACTCGCAAATGGCTAACTGGGAAAACGGAACGCAACGCCTATCACTCAAAGGCGCCCTAGCAATCAATAGTCGCTATGGAACTTCGTTGGATTTTCTTTTTTTAGGAAGAGCCGAGACGTTACCGACAACCATGGCAAAAGCCTGGGCATCCAGACCTCTGGTAAGCAACTCCAACAGGTCTAATGACAACCCAGAAGAATAAGCAGAAACCACTAACTTTGATAATCTCAATGCGTCGCCCATAACCTCCCCCAGACAGCACCTCAATGCAGATACATGCAAACCCAACAAATCAAAAAAATCAAATTCTAACCCAAAGCAGCCCCTAACTTCGCACACGAACTGACCTCAGGTCACTTTGATTAGCGATTAAAATCCAGCGCCTTACGTTTCCGTAAACTTATCACCCACACCTACAGCACCTACCAGCCACCCCATCCACATGCGGTAGTTTTACTCCCTCAACACACCGAACACCCATAAAACTTCCTGTTGATCACCACCTCACAACACCATCCAAACACTGAAAATGAAGCTCAAACGAGCCTTCAGATCAAGGTATTTTGCAAATTTTTTGTAATTCAATAATTGACATTACAAAATTTTTGTATTTAATCATCTCCATAAATTACTCGTTTTTGGAGATCCAGGTGCCCAGTGCTCAAGTCATCCAGTTTCCCGGAAGCCGTAAAACCACCCCATCACGCCCTGTGAAATCCGCAGCCGAGATTGGCTTTGAGGCTCTTGAAGTCAGCTCCCAAACGCAGACCGACACCTGCTTTGCCCGCGATGACTTACGCGAGATGCTCCAGA
>NZ_LCWX01000242.1:4994-13414 GCF_001431305.1 Pseudovibrio sp. POLY-S9 | reverse complement strand
TCTCCCCCGACAAGAAAGCCGCCATCGCAAACCGCATCTATTCACTGCGCGAAAATTTCGTGGATGCACAAATCTCCCTAACAAAACTGCTGAAGCAGATGGGCCGCACATAGCAGCGCCGCTTGTCCCTCACGATCATCAGTTCGAGTTTCCACCCTAAGGAACAGTCCCATGACCAGCATTGAGAATGAAGTCTTTAGTGATCACTGCAACGTGCCCCTGTTCCTCGTCAGCGAGGCCATGAAGCTGGTCGTTCTGGCAAGCTTTGCCGCCACTCTGCTCTTCCTCGCCCCTGCGCTTGACCAAACAGTGATTGAGGCAAAACACAGCGTCCCTGCGGATTTCATCGCCGCTCATCTTGCCGCATTCGAAACCAGGTAAGGAGGCTAAAGTGGACCTCGCCCCACGCCGCAAGAAAGCACCTCAACCATTCCCGGTCGCCAACCTCCTGCCGCGCTCTGACAAGGAGCAGGAGATAACGCTCGAACGCCTCCTCAACGCCCAGAAAGTCATTGCCACCCTCATCGCAGCAGGCAACACAAAGTACCTCCCGATCTTCCAACGCCTGAAACACGAGATCGAAGAGTTCCAGCAACGCGAGGACGACCTGGCATTGGCGTTACGGATTGCGAAGAATGACTAGCTGGGAGAGGTAGAGAGAGATATGGTGGCTACAGCAGGCGCTCGCCTCTAAGAGAAGCTACCACCCAATTGAGAAAGCCCAGAGCCCTTTTAAAGACCCTGAGCAGACTGAAACTCTTGATCTGGTATCGAATTCGACTACATGGCAGCCTTGGAGGTCAGCTTCGCCAAAACACCGCGCATTTTTTCGATTACCGGAGATTTATCGACATCATCCAGATCCTTCATTGTTTCCTTCGGATCTTCATAAGCCAACCAGACCTGACCCTCGGAATCCTCATAGACCTGAACTTTAAGTGGCAGGTACAAGCCTGCCCGCGGGTCGATCTCCATCGCAGGGGTACCAAGAACCGGATTACCGAAAATCAGCAACTGGTTCGCCGGAATGGACATACCAACCTTTTCAGCTCCCGCAGCATGGTCAACACGAGCAAATATTGTTGCCCCTGCCTTCCTTGCGGTAGTCTCCAGCGCATCCATAGTCTCCTGCACTGCTTTATTGGTATCGACCTTGATAATATCTTGAGCCATGACGGGATACAAACTCCCAAGTATTAGCGCTGAAGCCAGAAACAAACTACGCAAATCACTATCCTTCTTGTGAAATTAATCCGGCTCCGGGGAACATGTAGCTAAATACGCCAGAAGCCCGACTTAGATAACCAAGCCCTTCCCCTACCGGAGTTTGATTATTTAACTATGGAAATATTCCAGCTACATATAAATTATTTTCACATGATCGTGTCTGATGGACTGATGGGTGTGGGATGGAGCGTGCTGCAACTGCGGACTGAAGGTTAGCCGAGTAACAGTGTGATCGAAGCTTACAGCTTCTGCGCATTTGGCATGGCACATATGACCATTTGCGGACATTCGCACGAGTCTGAAGCATTCCCAGCTAGAGTTAAGTTTCAACTATAAGTTGGTGTCTCGAGGTTCAGGATGGAGGAAGAAAATGAGGTCTCTTTAGTTCGATTTAGTTTAGTTTTTGCAAAGCCTTTCGCCTCTCTGAGCAAGATAACCCTGTTATCGGTGTTGAGGGGTGACAAGATCTCGGCAGTCTCCTCGATCTCAGGCAATACTGTTTCGCTGGAGATGATGTAACCGGGACAAACTCCAAAGGCTTCATAAAATGCAATAAAGTTGTGAGCCACTGTTTGTTTAGATTCCAACAGCTAGGGAATGTATAATTCTCTTCTTCCGGCTGCTTCGACCAGCTTATGCTGAGAACGGTCATCATCGCTAATTGTTGTTAACGGCTTTGTTAGTTTGCTTAGCTTGGCCTTGAGGAGGCTTCATGCGGCTCTGTTTGTGGGCGTAATTCTGCATCGTTCCATAGACTGAATGCATCAGCACGTACATGCGGTACGAGTTGGCTGAAAGGCGGTAGGGTTTCGGACGGAAAATAGCGGCAACCTGGTGTGCGTGGATAGAAATCTCTGTGCTTGCTGCGCAGACTTAAAGTGGCCCATGATTTTTTCCCATCATCGCGGACGACGATAGGGAGCCTCTGCCCGGTTGTTCAAGCCTTTGTGCTAGCGGTTGCTCAAGACCTAGTGTGATCTCTTGTCTGGTTGCTCCGTAGGAGTCAAGCTTGTCCTTCATCAGAATGTGCGGCATGCTCCAACGCCTGAAAACTTATAAAAGAAGGGCTTGGCTGACTTTTTGTCACGAGACGCTTGCGAAAGGATATCAAGAGTATCGCCATTCCCATCTACAGCCCGCCACAGCCAATAGGTAACACCGTTGAGCTTGACGACACCTTCATCAAGTTGCAACTAGCATTGGCTGTTGTCCGGTCCTACTGGATTTTTCCGGCAAAGATGTGCTCAAACTTGTGCACTCAGTTCCAAATAGTCTCAGAGCTAAGCACTATTCCCCGCGCCGACAGAAGATCTTCAACATCGCGCTGACTTATGGCGAATCGATGATAGACCCAAACTGCTTAGCGAATGATACTGCGTGGGAAACGATAGCCTTTGAGACGAGGAAAAGTGTCAAAATCGAGTATAGTTATCAACTACCCGAGGCAGTAGAAGCAAAAAGTTGGCAGTGCCTGGCATGAATCTGAAGGGTAAGCTTCGGCATTCATCAAGCTCACCAACTAACGGCCTTGCACTTTTGAGTGTTCTTCAGGTTAAGCGTCTTTGTTGGGTTTGGAACTACAAACTATGGCCGCCATCAACCGGCTCCAGCAGTTCGATCATGTTTCCAAATGGGTCATGGACCTTCTTGCGGTAGTGGCCGAAGAGGATTGTGTCATCCGTTACCGTGACAGACGCTGCCCGTAGCTTCTTCGCCAAAGCTGCCAGATCATCGACAACAAGTCCTGGGTGGCCAACCGTTACTGGCGCAAATGGTTCACTGCCGAGCAAATGCAAATTGACCGAACCTGATGAGAACCAGCAACCGGCATGGCTACTCGCTTCTTGAGGGCGCTCTATTTCTTTAAAACCTAGTAAGGTGCCATAAAACCGCCTTGCATCTTCAACGCCATCGGGTGGGATCGGCAGCGCGAAATGTTGCATGAGCAGTAGCGTCATATTCAGATCCTTTGCGTCTGCATCCACAACGACCTTCTTATCAAACTACAATATGAGTTAGCTTTCTAAATTGGCGATAATTTAAACAAGTGTAAGCTGAAACGCCGAGTGTGCACGAAGAGCTTGCTTGGCTCATCAACTTATGTAGTTAGGGCTTTGTTGCACGGCCAACCGAAAAGATTAACCCAGACATCTATGAAATGTCTGGGATACGTCGTCGTCCGTTTACCGGTTTGCGACTTGGTAGGCGGTAACCATCAAGACCAACAGTCATGTTTGCCGTCTAAACACGCCGGACAGATGACCGCATATGATGATTGCTCAAATCAGATCAATATGCCTCGCAAGGCAGAAGCCACTCACATGGGACATTCGCTCAGCCTCTCGCGGCCGGTAATTAATGTGCCCTTATAACCTCGCATGCGTTCATTCATAACATCAGGGGCTCTCAACTCGAACACTCGATAAAGCTTTGACAAGTGCCAGGATCTCATCGGCAAAGTTGTCCGATTGAACTGGGCGGTTATGGAAAACTGTTCGGTTGAGAAGTATTGCTGGTACGAGCTCTGCTAGTAGATCTAATTGCGGATGATCAGAACCCAATAGCCTGGCAAAAAGCTGTCGAAGTGGTTTATCGTCATATCGATCACGAATAGCGTCAGCAATACCCTTATCTTCTCTCAATGCTGAGATTACTCCGGGAAGTAAATCTGGTTTTGAAGCATAAAACTCAGTTTTCTCCCGAATAACAGATGCCAAATCCGCTGCGGCGTCATCGCTGGAGGGAAGTGGAGGGTCAGGAAAAGCGCGAATAGCGTCAGTTACTAAGGCTTCTTTTGTTTCCCACCTTCGGTAAATCGTACCGAGCCCACTTCCGGCTTTTTCTGCCACATCCTGAACTCGAAGTTTATCAAACCCATGTTCGATAATTAACTCAGCCGTTGCAGCAAGAATAGCGTCGGTCCTGTTACGATCCCGCTTACGACCGCGGGTAAGCTCAGCTCGCTGGCCTGATCTCTTATTCATGAAGACTTCCTAATTACTGCAAAGGTTGATTTCCATGTCAAACTTCTATATCGCTTATTCGGTAATTAACAATTCCGGAATTAGATATTTCCGAATGGGGGTGGCCATGAGTTCTAAAAATGCTTCAATTATCAAGCAAGCGAGTATGGTGCTCAACACTTTCACACCACAACGAAGGAAACCAAATCCCGTCTATGCAATCCCTGAAGAAGACAAGCACATATCAGGTAAGACAATTGTGTTTACGGGTGGAACTGATGGTATGGGGCGAGCCGCTGTTAGTACACTGCATAAGCTCGGGGCAAACCTGATCATCTTAGGTCGCAATGAAGAAAAAGGGATGGCAGTTGCACGCGAGCTAAATGCCGTTGATGGAGGGTTTGCGCAGTTTCTATCCTGTGATCTGGCATCAATGGAGAGCATTCGCTGTTGTGCTGAACGCATCATAGCCACTCACAAGCGCATAGACGTCCTAGTCAATTGCGCAGGTGCTCAAGTCCCAAAACGCACCATCACAGCAGATGGGTTGGAGAAGATGTGGGCGATTAATTATATTGGCCCCTTTTTGCTTACGAACCTTTTGCTAGAGCGTCTCAAAACCTCTGCGCCGTCAAGAATTGTGAATGTTTCCTCCGAAACGGAAGCACTAGGCCATATTAATTTTGAAGATCTCCAAACGAAACACGGCTTTGATGCGCTAAAACCCTATGCTCAGGCAAAGCTCGCGCTCAATGCGTTTACAGTTGAGCTGGCTGAGCAATTAGAAAGCTCAGGAGTCACTGTAAACGCGCTTAATCCCGGCTTCATTCGTTCCAACTTGCTGCGGGATCTAAAAGGCATTCCAGGTATTTTTCGGCTCATCATGCGCATTTTTGCCTCTCCACCGGAAGTAGGAGCTGATCGCATAGTAAGGCTCGCTATTTCGTCGCGATACAGCAGTGTAACTGGCACCTATACCGATGAAGACAAGATTTCTGAGCCCAATCCGGAAGCGAAAGACACAAGTATCAGAACAAAGCTTATGCAGATAAGTGATGCTTCAACGGCTAGATGGAGAGCATCTTTATCAGAAGCCTGCAAATGATCCGTCAATCTCTGCAGTGAAGTAGGTGTAGATATTAATTTTGTTATAATGCAGCAACGTATGCTGAGAATTCCGTGATAATTAGTAAAATTATAGTATAAATCAAAATAAATCACTTGTGCAAGATGTGCATATGAATATTGATAGTATGTAAATAGTGTATATCGTAATTCGATAATTTCAATTATCGGAATAGATTCGCATGTCGACCAACTATAACTCCAATAAATCTATATTAGTGGAAAAGGGAGATGCTCCTGCCCACTTTGATACTCCGTACACTCTCACCCCGAAGGATACTTTCTATGGGTCTTTGAAAAGAGGCGGAGATTCAGATTTTGTTGCGATTGTCCTTGAGGCGGGGGTTGAGTACACGATCTCCATGGACAGTGAGGGGGCCAATGGGCCATCGGACACAAGTTTGGTCTTGTTCGATCCCAACTCCAGGCCTGTCGCGTCGGATACTGAAAATGGGAATGGTAGTAAATCCGAAGTCACTTTCACACCTGAGGAACGCGGCACCTATTATGTTTTGGCTACCATTGGTGCAGAGGGAAATTCTTTTGGAGACTATCAGCTTAGTATAACCGAGGAAGCTGGCTCTACTGAAGTTCCGGTAGATCCAGACGCTTTTTCAAATGACCAGATTGCACATCAGTTGACTGATGCATATTGGGGATATCGCCGGGCATTTGATGTGGAACCTGGAGAGGCGATCTCGGTCAATATTTCTGGTTTGACAGATACCGGCCAATACCTGGCAAAGAATGCTCTTGACGCATGGTCAATGATGACTGGCATCAATTTCGAATTTACAGATACCTATGCAAAGATAAACTTCGACGACAATTATGGCGGAGCTTATGCAAGCTCCAACACCTTTTATGGTGAAATTGAGCGATCATTCGTCAATGTTAGCGCGGACTGGGTTGATCGATATGGAGCGGACTTAAACTCGTATTCCTATCAGACATATATTCACGAAATCGGACATGCGCTGGGGCTGGGACATGCCGGCCATTACAACGGAGATGCTACATTCGGCGTAGACAATCATTACTCCAATGATTCCTGGCAAGCGACAGTCATGTCATATTTTAGTCAGCAGGGAAACACGAACATCGATGCCAGTTATGCGTATGTGGTCACGCCTATGATCGCCGACATTCTTGCTATGCAAGATCTTTATGGAACGGCAGGTAACTTGCGTACTGACGACACCATCTACGGCGAAAACTCCAATGCTGGAGGATATTACGATGATATCGCTGGCATGGTTCCGGTGACCTTCACCATTCTGGATGATGGTGGCAACGATAGCATCAACTTCAGCTCTGTGATTAGTGATCAGCGGATTTCTCTTGTCGAGGAAACCTATTCAGATGTTCAGGGCTTGAAGGGCAATCTTGCCATTATGCGTGGAACCGTGATTGAAAATGCATATACCGGTTCTGGGGATGACGAACTGATTGGCAACGACGCTCACAACAAGCTTTTTGCAAATGGAGGTCACGATTTGCTGGATGGCGGGCGTGGCAATGACTGGCTCTATGGCGGCAGCGGGATAGATCAGCTCAAAGGTGGCAAAGGCAAGGACAGGCTTTACGGCGAAGATGGTCGCGATACTCTGGATGGAGGAGTGGGCAACGATAGGCTCTACGGTGGGAAAGGCGATGATAACCTGCTTGGAGGCAATGGAAACGATCGTTTAGATGGCGGCATAGGCAATGACGAGCTTGATGGTGGAAAGGGGAGTGACCTCCTAACAGGAGGCATCGGTGATGACATACTTTCCGGTGGCAAAGGCAAAGATACTTTCATCTTTGCGGCTAACTCTGGAGATGACAGGATTACCGACTTTTCGAGCGGGCTAGATGTCATCAGGTTTATTAAGAATAGCGTCACCAGTCTTGAAGAACTCACTATTTTGGCTTCGGAGGATGGCGCGCTCATTTCCTACCAAGGTGGTTCCATCGTGTTGTCCGATATCGGTGCCGATCTAATCAGCGCTGATGACTTTATGTCGCGTAAATAAAGTGTGCTCCAAGCGCTTGTTCTTCTTACAATTCTCTTGGAGCACAGTTCAACGTCAGGCTGTTATGCATAGAGTGCGACAACATCCGAGGAACTACTGTCATTTCTTCGCTATTTTTTGAGCAGATGAAGAGAGAAAACAGCTGACTGTACGAGAGCTTCCGAGGTTAACGCAAAGCATTTAAGTAAAGCCGCCCACTCCAAATGCCAGGGCCCGGTAGCCTGTTCAAAATCCTGCTGCATTGCGTCAGTCATTAAACTTGCGCGGGATCGTAGCATCTTTGCTGCAGTCAAAATTAGCTCACAAGATATAGGATTGTGTTTTGAGGCATGGTGCTGGATGCCCCTCTATGATGACCATAAGGTTCTGAGATTTCACCGAACTCATTCGTAGCAATGATTGAAATGTCGCATGTAATTTTTGACAGTCCACCCATTATTAATGCAAGATTTTGGTCACCTTCATCGAACGCTCTCAAACAAGCAGACTCGCGAACAAGTAATTTTCTTTTTAAATGCAAGCAGCTTGGAGGTGCCTTAAGCTCTTAGAAACTGTCTTATTCACCAAAGTCCCCATTACACGCGGCTTGTGTCAGTATAGATACCGATAATTGGCTGTGACTTATAACAGCAATTCTTACTTGATTACGTTAGTCATCACATTCCCTTATGTAGTTAGTGAAGTGATCCATCTGTAACCAACTAAAAACAGAACGCACCTTAAAATGCGATTGGCGGCAACAGGAACGGAATGGCAGATTGCAAATCTTAAAGGTCTAGGATTTGCCTGTATTCAATGTGTCGTATTTCTGGCAATTCTAATCGGTAGCTTCTTCATTTTTGCGCTTTTTGCTACGAGCTACTGTAACGCCCAAACGGATCGGACCGCCCCACTTATCCGTATTGAAGGCGCTATAGGGCCGGCCACTGCTGACTATGTGACACGTGGCCTCCAATCCGCCCAGGAAGATGGAGCCACGCTTGTCATTCTCACTTTGAACACCCCTGGCGGTCTAGACACTGCAATGCGCACCATCGTCCATGCCATTCTGGCATCGTCGGTTCCAGTTGTTGGGTATGTTGCACCGAGC
>NZ_LCWX01000242.1:4117-4899 GCF_001431305.1 Pseudovibrio sp. POLY-S9 | reverse complement strand
GGTGCCCGTGCGGCCAGTGCCGGAACCTATATTCTGTACGCATGCCATATTGCTGCCATGGCACCGGGAACCAATCTTGGCGCTGCAACACCAGTTCAGGTAGGTGGTGGTTTTCCCGGATCAGAAGGCTCTGACAACGACGAGGACGAAGGGACAAGTGCGGCCCCGTCCTCCTCCGACAAAGCTATCAGCGATGCGAAGGCTTATATCAAGAGCCTTGCCCAGTTGAGGAACCGAAACTCAGAGTGGGCGGAAAAGGCGGTCAGCGAAGCAGCCAGCCTAACGGCGGTCGATGCCCTCAAGGAAGAGGTCATAGACTTTATTGCAGATAGTCAAACCGATCTTCTTCAGCAAATAAATGGGCGGTCCGTAGAGTTGCCAGAGGGGCAGATTATGCTCAAAACTGATGATCTGACGATTATTCCAGTGGAACCAGATTGGCGGACCGAGTTTCTTTCTGTCATCACTAACCCAAGTGTTGCCTATATCCTGTTTCTTATCGGCATCTATGGCATCGTTCTGGAATTTTACAGCCCGGGTATTTTCATCGCAGGGATTACCGGTGTGATCTGCCTGCTTTTGGCGCTCTACGCCTTTCAGCTGTTGCCAGTCAACTATGCCGGACTGGCTTTAATTCTTGTCGGGCTCAGCCTTATGATCGCTGAAGTATTTGCGCCCGGCTTTGGCGTGCTCGGACTGGGTGGTGCCGTCGCCTTTGTGCTGGGTTCAATCATGCTGATCGACAGTGACACTCCAGAACTGGAGGTATCTCCTATGTTGAT
>NZ_LCWX01000242.1:0-4019 GCF_001431305.1 Pseudovibrio sp. POLY-S9 | reverse complement strand
CGGGTCGATCGCAGCTGTTAGTGCCGGCGTTTTTCTCGTCATTCTTTATCTTCTTATGCGCTCCAAGGGCCGTGCCGTCGTAACAGGGCGGGAAGAAATGCTCAGCAGTAAAGCCGTGGTTTTGGACTGGAATGGAAGAGAGGGGCACGTCAGAGTTCATGGTGAAGTATGGCAAGCAACAAGTACAACGCCTTTAAGGCCGGGCCACACCGTCGAAGTATCGGCTATTGAGGGGTTAACCCTCACCGTCTCTCCCCTTAAAAGTGAGGACCAGTCATGAACGAACTGCTTAACTATTCCTGGACTTTGACTGTATTGATTCCGCTCTTGATTGTATTCTCGTCATTGAAAATTTTGCGGGAGTATGAGCGAGGTGTGATCTTCCTGCTAGGGCGTTTCTGGAAAGTGAAAGGTCCAGGTTTGATCATCGTTCTTCCGGGTATCATGCAGATGGTTCGGGTGGATTTGCGCACGCGCGTCTTGGACGTGCCTGAGCAGGACGTAATTTCGCGCGACAATGTCTCCGTTAAAGTCAATGCCGTCGTGTATTTTCGCGCCGTGGACGCTGAACGGGCGATTATACAGGTTGAGGATTTCCTCCAGGCGACGACCCAACTGGCCCAGACAACACTGCGCTCGGTTGCAGGTCAGCATGAGCTTGACGAAATGCTTGCATCGAGAGATCGGTTAAACGCTGATATTCAGCGTATTCTGGATGAACAGACGGAAACCTGGGGTATTAAAGTATCAAATGTGGAGTTGAAGCACATTGACCTTGATGACCGCATGATCCGGGCAATCGCAAAGCAGGCGGAAGCAGAGCGGCTACGCCGCGCCAAGGTCATCGACGCGCAGGGCGAACAGCAAGCGGCGGAAAAGTTTCTAGAAGCCGCCGGAATTCTCTCTCAGAACGATCAAGCTATGCAGCTGCGTTATCTGACAACCCTGCAGACAATCGCGAGCGATAGAAGTAATACGATTGTCTTTCCAATGCCAATGGAACTGATAGGCCGACCAATCGCAAAGAGTCCTGCCGAAGAGCAAAAATAAGGTAGTGTTTCTGAGTTATGCCGACAGGAATGTGTCTCTCAAGGGCTCTAATACAGTTGGTGGAAGGAGTTTCTAAAGCTGCGCTATTGCATCCTGATTTGACCCCGGAAGTAACTTTGGAATCCCTGATGGGTAAGGTGATGGCCTGGAATATGGAGACTACAGGCACCCCGATAGTCAAGGGTGGAGCAGGTCAGGTGGTCGCAGCATTTGAAAAATGTATTGCAGAGCGCAATGGGGAAATGCGAGAATATCCCTCGATCATTGATCGAGTTTAGAAGTACAGATGTTGTGGCCCCATATTGAGGACTGGATCAATAAGAAGTCTCGTTTCATAGATTGCGCAACACTTAACATAAGCCTTACTCAACCTCAACTAGAAGTGCTCTGATGACCGGTGTTGGCCCGCTCAGCAAGTTACTCTGTGGCCATAGCGGGCAATCACTCTAGATTTGATCAATTACAACCTCGAAGTATTTCTCTTTCTGATTGTCTGCGTGGCTAATAACCCATAGCCGGCATTCGCTGCAGGTGTGAAACCCAAAGGAGGCAACAGATCGACGTGGAAGCTTGGGCCAACTGCGGACATTCGGGCAACTCGATCAAGGGTTGAAATAGCATTATTGAAAGATGCCATGGATGCCTTCGATAGTTTAATTTGTTTCTCTCAGCCCGTTACTGCATACGAACGGCTCGCAACGAGTAGTTAGTCAGAGCGAAAGCTGTACGATGCTGTGGAGGCACGAATAAGCAGTTCTGTGTCCGCGCCAATTCGAGAACTCCTTCGTACCGGGCAAATACAACGGAAGGTCAAACCGTCACAGAATAGCGGCAAATTAGAGATCAAGCTGCCATCTGACTTTACGAAAAGGGGTGCGGGATTGATGCCTTTCTGGGGTTGGCCTTCAATATGGGTGCAACGTAGAACAGTCATTGCCGTGGCCTACGGATCGAAGAGGGCGGACGCCCATAGAGCTTGGAAAACGCCGTATTGAAACGTCTTACGCTCCCAAAGCCTGCCTTGAAGGCGATTTCTGTAATCGGCAACGTAGTTTCATCCAGAAGGCGCTTAGCCCGCCCAATACGTAGAGTCTGGGCCGTTTGAAGTGGCGATGCACCAACATGACTCGCGAACAACCGCGAAAGATGTCTTGCCCCAACACCCAGGCGCTCCGCCAGATCCTCCACGGTGCCAGTGTCCAAGGAACCATCCTCAATCAGCTTCAGGGCACGTTCAACGGTGGTTCGAGTACCGTTCCATGCGGCACAGAAAGGCGCGGTTTCCGGACGACACCGCAAGCAGGGGCGATATCCAGCTTGCTCCGCTGCCGCAGCGGTCGGATAATAGCTGACATTCTTGGTCAGGGGATGTTTCACCGGGCAGACCGGACGGCAATATATCTTCGTCGTGCGGACAGCAGTAAAGAACTTTCCGTCAAATGTAGGATCACGCTTCAATCGTGCTTCATTGCATATCTCAAAACTAAGCATGTCAGGAGTTTAGCGGACAGGACCGCATGACGCGAGGCCTCCCCGATGATGAGGTCCGGAAACGGCGAGTATTGAGGTCAGTAATTCTGTAGGTCTCTGGAAAACCATCAATTAGCGGACACTTGTTATGCGTATGACATTAAGGGATTGGACTTTGCTCTTTCTGCTTTCAATCCTCTGGGGCGGCTCATTCTTTTTCGTCGCCATCGCGGTTAAAGAATTGCCGCCGCTGACGGTAGTAGCGCTGCGCACTGGTATTGCAGCACTAGCACTGATCGTTATCCTTCGCCCACGCAACGAGGCATGGCCGTTCGCTAAAGGCGCTATTGCGGCGTTTTTCATTATGGGTCTGCTGAACAACCTGTTGCCGTTCAGCCTTTTGTTCTGGGCGCAGACCATGATCCCCAGCGGCCTTGCTTCGATCCTGAACGCCACAACGCCGATCTTCTCGATCATTGTGGCGCACTTCCTTCTAGCCGATGAACGCATGGCACCAAGCAAGGTCACTGGAATCCTGTTCGGCTTTCTGGGTGTTGTCGTCTTGCTTGGAGGCGATGTTCTGAATGGGGCCAGTGTTGCGGCTCTGGGACTGCTGGCCTGTATGGGCGCGGCGTTGGCTTATGGGTTCGCCGGGGTTTACGGGCGCAGATTCAAGGCAATGAACCTGACCGCTACACAGGTGGCGTTCGGCCAGCTCGCGGCAACCACGATCATGATGCTGCCGATTATCTCAGTGATCGACAGGCCGTGGACCTTGCCGATGCCAAGCCTTGCGGTGATTGGATCAATTCTGGCGCTCGCAATCGTTTCGACGGCTCTGGCCTACGTGATCTTTTTCCGCATCCTAGCATCCGCCGGAGCAGTGAATGTCGCACTCGTCACCCTTCTTGTTCCTGTCAGCGCAATCCTTTTGGGTAAGCTATTTCTTGGAGAAGAGTTGGCCATGCGCCACTATATCGGAATGGGTTTGATTAGCATTGGCCTGCTGGCCATTGACGGACGCATCTGTGACCAGCTGAGCGGCAAAGAAGAAGCTAGAACGCAAACGTAAGTGGTCATTCGCTTCTTGTAGCCGATAGTAGAAAAGTCCTGTAGAGCCGTCTTTTCCCCACCCTGCAGTGACAAGCTGAGTAAGGTGGATCTTAAGTTGAAGTCTTGCTCTGGCTGAAGTCGCCCAAAACGTTGATTGAATGTCAATTTTGATCACTCAGCAACATGCCTGTAATCGGGCCAACTGCTGCCGTTCGATTATTTCCATCATCGGTTGAACCAGTTCCACCAAGAAGCTTCTTCAGTAGCTCCTGTCAACGATCTGTAACTACTCAAACGGCCCATTTCGGAAATTTAACCATTCTTCAAATCCGTGCAAAGCGACCCGTCGTAGCTGATGGGGTGGATGGCTCCTGCTCCCACCAACGCCGTAATGCGTCATACTGCAGTTGTCATGGACAGCAAACGAATGGAGCCACCCCATGCAA
>NZ_LCWX01000241.1:0-277 GCF_001431305.1 Pseudovibrio sp. POLY-S9 | reverse complement strand
CATCGGGGAAATCTGCGACCTCTACAATCCGACAGAATGCTGGAACTACTTCAAAGCCGCAGGATGCATCTCAAATTAATCTCGAAACGCTTTAGGTTTGCCCAACAACACTGAGATTTGTCATTAATGAGCGCCCATGCCGTTAGGCTGATACCGGGGGTATGGATCCCGGGTCTTCGTGTTTGTCCCGGAGAGATGGTTGACGTTTGTTCGGGGACATGGGTGACGGTCATGTTATGATGTTAAGTCGATTTTTGCGACTGTGTTTGCTGCAAAA
>NZ_LCWX01000240.1:0-347 GCF_001431305.1 Pseudovibrio sp. POLY-S9 | reverse complement strand
ATGGGAACACATCCTGCTCATCGGACAGTACATCTGGCGCAAGAGGAAAGCGGAAATTGCTTAGCGTACGATTTATCACTGAGCCCTAATCGACCCCAGACAGCCTCTCTTGACCAAGCACTTTCTCTCGCACGACAGATCAAAAAAGCCATAGCTACGCAGGTTGGTTCACAATTGAGGTGTTCAATTGGCATCGGCCCGAACCAGCTTCTTGCAAAGATTGCGGGAAAGCTGGAAAAGCCTGATGGACTTCAATGGTTGGCCCCTGAAAATATGCCGGATCGTCTGAGCAAGATGAAGCTGGAAGATTTGCCCGGAATCTCTCAAGGCATCAGTAAGCGCCTTTA
>NZ_LCWX01000239.1:85129-103669 GCF_001431305.1 Pseudovibrio sp. POLY-S9 | reverse complement strand
ACTTCTCTTTGAGAAGTAGCTGCTATAACAAACATATAAATGAGAGTTGCGGGTGTAGCTCAGTTGGTTAGAGTGCCGGCCTGTCACGCCGGAGGTCGCGGGTTCGAGTCCCGTCACTCGCGCCACTTTCATTTACTACGAAAAGCACGATGTTCGCTTTGAATAGCGCATCGTGCTTTCGTGTATTCTGGCTCATCTTCTCTGAGCTTTATTGCATTATCTGCCCATGTCTTTTGCCAAAGCTTTGCTGTCTTATAATTAGGGTAGGGGAGCTGTCTTAAATCGCGGATTTAGCGGACAAGTTTTTGCGGGCAGGGACTTGAAATGTAGCAAGTAGTGCAGGCCCATGGGTATTGCCCCGCGACTCTTCAATTGAGACATTTTGACTATTTACGCAGAACTACGCAGGAAAATGCACCAATTTTATTGTCCGATTTTAAGTCTTGAGTAGTTTTCCCAAGCAATTGTTAGAAAACGTCATTTTTCTATTTTAATATGAGTATTTTACTCATAATATATATCTCTAGGTTTTTAGCGGCTTTTTAGTGCCCGCCTCTCGAGAATGTGATCTTCTCGCGGCGTAAAGCACTCTTTCCGACCCGATTTACTCCGTTGTAAGGTCTTGCGCAGATGGTGGGGCTAAGCTAATCGTGCGTTGCGGTGCGACTAGATACACCGGATCCTAGGGTGTCCTTCCAAATCTTACGCCCTACTTTCTGCCGTGTGTGCAGTGCACCAAGAGTTTTATTGGTCGCATGACCTGTTACGTCCAGGGACGGATATACAAATGGAAGACCTCCTCAGGGAGTACATCCCGATTGTCGTCTTTATCGGTGTTGCCCTCGTTATTGGCCTCGCGCTTCTCATTGCCCCGTTTATCGTAGCTTTTAAGAATCCAGATTCTGAGAAGCTCTCCGCTTACGAGTGCGGCTTTAATGCCTTTGATGACGCGCGTATGAAATTCGACATCCGGTTTTATCTGGTATCGATCCTCTTCATCATCTTTGATCTCGAAGTTGCTTTCCTCTTCCCATGGGCTGTTGCTTATGGCGGACTGGGCTGGTTTGGCTTCGTTTCCATGATGATCTTCCTGGGCGTGCTCACGATTGGGTTCATCTATGAATGGAAGAAGGGAGCGCTGGAATGGGATTGATCTCTGACGGCTCCAAGCCTCTTGTCTCTGAAGCTCCAAAAGGGATCATTGATCCCAACACAGGCCGCCCGGTGGGCGAAAATGATCCGTTCTTCATGAATGTGAACAACGAGCTTTCTGATAAAGGTTTTCTGGTTACTTCCAGTGAAAGTCTGATTCAGTGGGCACGTACCGGTTCGCTCATGTGGATGACGTTTGGTCTTGCTTGTTGTGCAGTGGAAATGATGCAGATGTCGATGCCGCGTTATGACGCAGAGCGTTTCGGCTTTGCTCCTCGTGGCTCCCCACGTCAGTCTGACGTGATGATTGTTGCAGGAACACTGACCAACAAAATGGCACCTGCGCTGCGTAAGGTTTACGACCAGATGCCAGAGCCTCGCTATGTGATCTCCATGGGATCATGTGCAAATGGCGGCGGTTACTACCACTATTCCTATTCTGTTGTACGCGGATGTGACCGGGTTGTTCCGGTTGATATCTATGTGCCGGGTTGTCCTCCAACTGCTGAAGCGCTGCTTTATGGTGTGCTGCTGCTGCAGAAGAAGATCCGCCGTACGGGTACGATTGAAAGATAAATTACAGGTCGTGCACTTTCGTGGTGCGCGGCCTTATCGACATTGCTGGCATGGGGTTCCTTGCCATTTGTGAGATGTCCAACCTATAGGAAACAAGGTAATGGACGAGACGCTTAGCGAACTCGGTGAATTTATCGAGCTAACGCTTGGAGACAAAGTTAAGGGCTGGTCGGTTGCTTATGGCGATCTGGCTCTTAATGTGTCCCATGATCAGATTATCAATGTTTTGCGTTTCCTGCGCGATGACGCGCGGTGCGGCTTTGTAGCATTGGTTGATATTTGCGGTGTGGACTGGCCAGCTCGGGAAAAACGTTTCGACGTTGTGTACCACCTGCTTTCCCCCGTTCAGAACTTGCGCGTTCGCGTGAAGGTTCAGACAGATGAGGCCACTCCGGTTCCTTCTGTTATCTCCATTTTCAAGGGTGCTGAATGGTTTGAACGTGAAGCCTACGACATGTATGGCATTTTGTTCACCGGTAACCCGGATCTGCGGCGTTTGCTGACTGACTACGGTTTTGACGGTTTCCCGCTTCGCAAGGATTTTCCTCTGACAGGTTATGTAGAGGTTCGTTACGACGACACCAAAAAGCGTGTTGTTTATGAGCCTGTGCAGCTTACTCAGGAATTCCGTAGTTTTGATTTCCTCTCACCGTGGGAAGGTACTGACTATGTGCTTCCTGGTGATGAAAAAGCATCGAACTGAGGCACGGGTAGAGAATGGCTGAGGCTCAGGTACGAAACTTTAATATTAACTTTGGTCCGCAGCACCCTGCGGCGCACGGTGTGCTTCGTCTGGTTCTTGAACTGGACGGTGAGGTGGTCACGCGCGTTGACCCGCATATCGGTCTGCTGCACCGGGGTACTGAAAAACTGATCGAGCACAAGACCTATCTTCAGGCTGTGCCTTACTTCGACCGGTTGGACTATGTGGCACCAATGAACCAGGAGCATGCTTTTGCTCTCGCTGTTGAACGTTTGCTGGGCATTGAAGTGCCAAAGCGCGGTCAGCTGATCCGTGTGCTTTACTCTGAAATTGGACGTTTGCTGTCACACCTTTTGAACGTGACGACGCAGGCGATGGATGTTGGTGCGTTGACGCCGCCGCTGTGGGGCTTTGAGCCTCGCGAAGAGCTTATGGCGTTTTATGAGCGCGGTTGTGGTGCTCGTATGCACGCGGCTTATGTGCGTCCGGGCGGTGTGCATCAGGATCTTCCTGCTCAGTTGCTTGAGGACATGTGGAACTGGTGTGATCCGTTCCTCAAAACGCTTGACGACATTGAAGGCCTTCTGACTGACAACCGTATCTTCAAACAGCGTAACGTTGATATCGGCGTTGTTGATCTTGATGAAGCCTGGGCTATGGGCTTTTCCGGTGTGATGGTTCGTGGTTCCGGTGCGAAGTGGGATTTGCGCAAGTCGCAGCCTTACGAGTGCTACGATGAGATGGAATTCGACATTGCAATCGGTAAGAACGGCGACTGTTACGACCGTTACCTGATCCGCATGTTTGAGATGCACCAGTCTGTTCGCATCATTAAGCAGTGTCTGGAGATGCTGGGTAAGGAAACTGGCCCTGTTTCTTCAACCGATGGTAAGGTGGTTCCACCAAAGCGCGGTGAAATGAAGCGCTCCATGGAAGCTCTGATCCATCACTTCAAGCTTTACACCGAGGGTTATAAAGTCCCTGAAGGCGAGATTTATGCAGCCGTTGAGGCGCCAAAAGGCGAATTCGGCGTGTATCTCGTTTCTGATGGAACCAATAAGCCTTACCGCTGCAAGATCAAGGCTCCTGGCTTTGCTCACCTGCAGGCGTTGGATTACCTGTGCCGCGGCCATATGTTGGCTGACGTTGCCGCTGTCATCGGTTCCATCGATATCGTATTTGGGGAGATTGACCGGTAATGTCAGTGCGTCGTCTTCATCACGAACAGCCAGAGTCTTTTGAGTTCTCTCCAGAAAATCTGGAATGGGCGAATAAAGTTATCGCGCGTTACCCGGAAGGGCGTCAGGCATCTGCTGTCGTACCAATTCTGTGGCGTGCGCAAGAGCAGGTTGGTTGGGTGACCGAGCCAGCGATCCGTGCGATCTCTGAAATGCTCGATATGCCTCGCATCCGTGTTCTGGAAGTGGCTACCTTCTACACCATGTTCCAGCTGCAGCCGGTCGGTAAAAAAGCACACATTCAGGTGTGTGGTACGACCCCTTGTCAGTTGCGTGGTTCTGAAGAGCTTATCAAAGTTTGTAAAAGCAAGATCTCCGAGACCCCTCATACCCTTTCCGAAGACGGAAACTTCTCTTGGGAAGAGGTTGAGTGCCTTGGTGCTTGTGTAAACGCGCCGATGGTGCAGATCTTCAAAGACTTCTATGAGGATCTGGATGTTGAGAAGTTTGAAAAGCTTCTTGATGACATTGCAGGCGGAAAGCCGGTTCTGCCGGGCCCTCAGGGTGTTGACCGTATCTTTGCGGCGCCAGAGGGTGGTCCAACCACATTGCTGAATATTGAGGACACCACTAAGGGTGCACCTCAGGAAGCGATCGTTGTTGACGGTTCCGATGCAGCGTCACGGCACCATGCAGGTGCTGCTCTGAATACTGGCGGTGCTGGTTATACTGGTGTTCCTCGTCCAGCTGAGGCTGGTGTTGCGGAGTTCTTGGAGAGCCACCGCAAAGCTCAGGAAGCCAAAGCGAAAGGTGAGGGGTAAGCGATGCTGAACGATTCCGATCGTATCTTCACCAATATCTATGGTCTGCATGACTGGGGGCTCGAAGGAGCTCGTCAGCGCGGATCATGGTCTGGTACCAAAGACATTATTGACAAAGGTCGCAGCTGGATCATCGACGAAATGAAGACTTCCGGTCTTCGTGGTCGTGGTGGTGCGGGCTTCCCGACTGGCCTGAAGTGGTCCTTCATGCCGAAGGAAAGCGATGGTCGTCCGGCCTATCTCGTGGTCAATGCAGATGAGTCCGAGCCGGGCACCTGTAAAGACCGTGAAATCATGCGTCACGATCCTCACCATCTGGTTGAGGGCTGCTTGCTTGCTGGTTTCGCGATGGGTGCTATTGCTGCGTACATTTACGTGCGCGGCGAGTTCATTCGTGAACGTGAGCGTCTGCAGGCTGCGATTGATCAGGCATATGATGCTGGCCTGATCGGCAAGAACAACAAGAACGGCTACGACTTTGATATCTACGTGCACCACGGTGCAGGGGCTTACATCTGCGGTGAAGAAACTGCACTGCTGGAAAGTCTTGAAGGTAAAAAAGGTCAGCCGCGTCTGAAGCCTCCGTTCCCTGCGAACATGGGTATCTATGGCTGCCCAACCACAGTGAACAACGTGGAATCCATTGCTGTTGCTCCGACCATCTTGCGTCGTGGTGGTGCATGGTTCTCCGGTATTGGCCGCGAAAACAACGCTGGTACAAAGCTGTTCTGTGTTTCCGGACACGTGAATAAACCTTGTACCGTTGAAGAAACCATGGGTATTCCGTTCAAGGAACTGATTGAAAAGCACTGCGGTGGTATCCGCGGCGGCTGGGACAATCTGCTGGCGGTTATTCCGGGTGGTTCTTCTGTTCCTTGTGTGAAGGGCGAAGAGATCCGTGACGCCAAGATGGACTTTGACGGTCTGCGCGAAGTTGGCTCTTCCCTGGGTACAGCTGCTGTGATCGTGATGGACAACTCCACGGACATCATCAAAGCGATTGCCCGTCTGTCCTACTTCTACAAACACGAGAGCTGCGGTCAGTGTACGCCGTGCCGTGAAGGTACGGGCTGGATGTGGCGCGTGATGGAGCGGATGGTCAAGGGCGAGAGCTCTTATGAAGAAATCGACATGCTGTTCAAAGTAACCAAGCAGGTGGAAGGTCATACGATCTGCGCGCTTGGTGATGCGGCTGCATGGCCTATTCAGGGTTTGATCAAAAACTTCCGCCCTGTGATTGAAGATCGGATCGATCAATACGTTGCTACGCAGCGCACACCGACCGACAAGATTGCAGCGGAGTAGGGGATATGAAGATCAGCAATGAGAAAAAACGTCTGAATGTGAGCGAAAGCGACCTTTCCGGTTCTTTGTTTGTGGATTGCAATCTGTCTGGTTGCTCTTTCACGAATGTGAATCTGTCCGGTGGCCGCATCAACGACGTTAATCTCTCAGGCTGGTCTATCCTTGATGCAAACCTTTCTGGTTGGTCAGTCGAGAAAGTCAATCTTTCTGGGCTGATCCTTGAAAATGCCAATCTGGCTGGCGCTAAACTCAAAAGCTGCCGGCTTGAGGGCATGACCATCGATGGAATTGAAGTGACTGAGCTTCTTAAAGCTTATCGGGCTAAAGAAGCTAAGGGTGAGGATGCCAACGCATGACCAAGCTTGTCGTCGACGGCAAAGAAATTGAAGTTCCTGCGGAATATACCGTTATGCAGGCCTGTGAAGAGGCCGGCGCGGAAATTCCTCGGTTCTGTTTTCATGACCGGCTTTCAGTAGCCGGCAACTGCCGCATGTGCCTTGTAGAAGTAAAAGGCGGACCGCCAAAGCCGGTTGCCTCTTGTGCAATGGGTGTGCGCGATCTGCGTCCGGGACCAGAAGGCCAGCCACCAGAGATTTTTACAAAATCTCCTATGGTGAAAAAGGCGCGTGAAGGTGTGATGGAGTTTCTCCTGATCAACCACCCGCTGGACTGCCCTATCTGTGACCAAGGCGGTGAGTGTGATCTTCAGGATCAGGCCATGGCTTACGGTGTAGATAGTTCCCGTTATGCGGAAAACAAGCGCGCAGTTGAAAATAAATATGTCGGCCCGCTTGTGAAGACGATCATGACACGCTGCATTCATTGCACGCGCTGTGTTCGCTTTACGACCGAGGTTGCCGGTGTTTCTGAACTGGGGCTGATTGGCCGAGGTGAAGACGCCGAGATTACCACTTATCTTGAAGAAGCGCTTTCCTCCGAGCTGCAGGGCAACGTGATTGACCTTTGCCCGGTTGGTGCTCTGACCTCCCGCCCATACGAGTTCAATGCTCGTCCATGGGAGCTGGTGAAGACAGAAAGCGTCGACGTGATGGACGCTCTTGGCTCTGCTATCCGTGTTGATACACGCGGTAAAGAAGTCATGCGCATCATGCCTCGCCTCAATGAAGAAGTGAACGAGGAATGGATCTCCGATAAAACCCGCTTCATCTGGGATGGTCTGAAGACACAACGTCTGGATCGCCCGTATGTGAAGCAGGAGGGCAAGCTGGCTCCTGTGAGTTGGACTGAAGCTCTGAATGCGGTTGCGGCCAAGGTGAAAGCGGCTGGTGGTTCTAAAACTGCTGCGATCGCTGGTGACCTTGCAACTGTTGAAGAGATGTTTGCTCTGAAGGCTTTGATGGAGAGTGTTGGTTCCGCCAACATGGATTGCCGTCAGGATGGTGCACAGCTTGATCCATCGCTTGGTCGGACAACCTATCTGTTTAACTCTTCCGTGGAAGGTATTGAAGACGCTGACGTAATTCTTCTCGTGGGTGCTAATCCACGTGTTGAAGCGCCTGTTCTCAATGCTCGCATCCGCAAGGTGTGGCGTCATAGCGGTGCAAAAGTTGGTCTGATTGGCCAGCCTGCAGACCTGACTTATGATGTGGATTACCTCGGTGCTGGTCCGGACACTCTGGCGGATCTTGCTTCTGGCAAGAATGCATTTGCAGACGTCCTGAAGAACGCGAAGAATCCAATGATTATCGTTGGTGAAGGCGCGATTGCCCGTGAAGACGGTGCTGCTGTGCTGGCTGCTGCTGCCAAACTTGCTGAAAGCGTTGGTGCTGTTAGCGATGAGTGGAACGGCTTTAACGTTCTGCACACTGCTGCCAGCCGCGTTGGTGGTCTGGATATCGGACTTGTTCCGGGTGAGGGCGGTCTGGATACTGGTGGTATTCAAGATGCAGCTGCCAAGGGTGACCTTGATGTTGTGTTCCTGCTTGGTGCAGATGAACTGGACATGTCTTCCTTCGGTGATGCGTTTGTTGTTTACATCGGTACCCACGGTGACCGCGGTGCACACCGCGCTGACGTTATTCTGCCAGGTGCTGCTTACACCGAGAAGCCAGGGACCTTTGTGAACCTGGAAGGCCGTGTACAGCTGGCAAATCGTGCTGCATTCCCTCCTGGTGATGCACGTGAGGACTGGGCGATCATTCGTGCGCTTTCCGGTGCACTTGGTAAACCGCTTTCCTTCAACAGCTTTGCGCAGTTGCGTGGTGCTGTTGTTGAGGCAGTTCCTCATATGGCGAATGTAAATTGCATCGCGACCGGTGTTGCTTCGGATGTTTCCAAGCTTGCCGCACGCGGTGGTGACATGAATGGTGCCGGTTTCGCACAGGCATTCAATGATTTTTATCTAACCAACCCGATTGCCCGAGCTTCAGCGGTGATGGCCGAGTGTTCTGCACTTGCCATGCAGCGCCGAGCTGAGGCGGCGGAATAAGGGGACGGTGAGCATGGAAGCTTTTTTCTGGGATTATGGCTGGCCGCTGATCATCATGCTCTTCCAGAGCGTGTTGTTGATGGTCGTGCTGCTGCTGATCGTTGCTTACATTCTATACGCTGACCGTAAGATCTGGGCTGCTGTCCAGATCCGTCGTGGTCCTAACGTTGTTGGCCCCTGGGGCTTGCTGCAGAGTTTTGCGGATCTTTTGAAATTCGTTTTGAAAGAGCCAGTGATCCCATCGGGGTCTGATAAGTTCCTGTTTTTGTTTGCGCCGCTGATTACAGTGGTTCTGTCACTCGCTGCATGGGTGGTTATGCCTGTTGCGGATGGCTGGGTGATTGCAAACATCAACGTGGGTATTTTGTATGTGTTCGCGATCAGCTCCCTTGGAGTTTACGGCGTGATCATCGGTGGTTGGGCTTCCAACTCCAAATACCCGTTCCTGTCAGCTCTACGTTCTGCAGCTCAGATGGTTTCTTACGAAGTGTCTATCGGCTTCGTGATCGTGACTGTTCTGCTTTGCGTTGGTTCGTTGAACCTGACCGAGATCGTTTATGCGCAGCAGGCTCGCGGGCTTGCTCACGTGCTGGGCGTTCCATGGTTGTCCATCTTGAACTGGTATTGGTTGCCGCTGTTCCCGATGTTCGTGGTGTTCTTTGTTTCCGCACTTGCTGAAACAAACCGTCCGCCATTCGATCTGGCAGAAGCAGAATCTGAACTGGTTGCAGGCTTCATGGTTGAATACGGCTCTACCCCTTACATGATGTTCATGTTGGGTGAGTATGTGGCGATCTCCTTGATGTGTGGTCTGATGACCATCCTGTTCATGGGTGGCTGGTTGCCTCCATTGGATATCGCACCATTCACATGGGTGCCTGGTATCGTCTGGTTCCTGCTCAAGTGTCTGTTGGTGTTCTTCTTCATCTCCATGGCCAAAGCAATGGTCCCGCGGTATCGCTATGATCAGCTGATGCGTCTGGGTTGGAAAGTCTTCCTGCCGCTGTCACTGGCAATGGTGTTCATCGTGGCCTTCGTGCTGATGTTCATGGGCTGGACCCCACCAGTGGGTGGGTTCGGAGCATGATTTCCATCGCCGGGTTAATCGGCGGTGTCATGGGAATTTACCTTGGATGGCTGAACTACCGTCTCCTTCTTGGATTTATGGAGGCAGCCATCAACAAAGGAAAAGAGCGCAACCCAGCTGAAAAAGGTTGGGTTGAGCTGGCGGAACCGACGATCCGCAAAGTCATTTTTACCCTGACGATAATCGGGATTCCGATTATCGGATATCTCGCCGGAGCTAGCATTGCTCCTTAATTCGAGAGGAAAGGGTAACGAGAACCTAGTATGACTTCTTGGAAGTGCCCCTAGGTTCTCTTGGATTGTAATCGATCTTTCATGCCGGTGGCATGTTCGATCAAGAAAGGGCTGTAAAGGCTATGGGACTGGGACAGGCCGCAAAGTCGTTGCTTTTGAAGGAGTTCGTATCGGCGTTTTTTCTTGCCATGCGTTATTTCTTCAAGCCAAAGCCGACGATTAACTATCCCTTTGAGAAGGGTGCTGTAAGCCCGCGTTTTCGCGGTGAACACGCCTTGCGCCGGTATCCGAATGGAGAAGAGCGCTGCATTGCTTGTAAGCTGTGTGAAGCGATCTGCCCTGCGCAGGCCATTACGATTGAAGCTGGACCTCGTCGTAATGACGGGACACGCCGTACCACTCGCTACGACATTGACATGACCAAGTGCATTTACTGCGGGTTCTGTCAGGAAGCGTGTCCGGTGGATGCGATCGTGGAAGGCCCGAACTTTGAATTTGCGACCGAGACGCGGGAAGAGCTGTTCTACGACAAGGACAAGCTGCTTGCGAATGGGGAGCGTTGGGAGCGTGAGATCGCTCGCAATATCGAATTGGATGCTCCGTACCGTTAAGGTAACGGGAGTGGATTGTGTCCGGTTGGGGCTTTGCACTGACCGGGCGAGACAATAGGACAAAGGCAACCTAAAAATGGTTTTGCAGGCCCTGTTTTTCTATCTGTTTGCCGCACTTGCGGTGGCCTCTGCCTTCATGGTGATTGCTTCTCGCAATCCGGTTCACTCAGTGCTGTTCCTCATCCTGTGCTTCTTTAATGCAGCCGGGTTGTTTGTACTGATTGGTGCCGAGTATCTGGCGATGCTTCTGGTTGTTGTCTACGTGGGTGCGGTCATGGTGCTGTTCCTGTTCGTGGTCATGATGCTGGATGTTGACTTTGCCGAAATGCGTCAGGGGTTCTTGCAGTATTTGCCAATCGGCGCGCTGATTGGTGCAATTCTGCTGGCTGAACTTTTGATGGTTGCCAGTGGCTGGTACATCGCTCCTGGCATGCTAGGTGAAGGGTCCGCCCCGACACCTCCTGTTGAGCAGACACAAAATATCGCCGCTATCGGTGAATTGCTTTACACCCGCTACATTTACTGGTTCCAGGTTTCTGGTCTGGTGCTGCTGGTTGCAATGATCGGTGCGATTGTATTGACCCTCCGCCATAAGCCGGGCGTACGCCGTCAGAACATCTCTGAGCAGGTTGCCCGTCGTCCTGAAACTTCGATCGAAGTGGTCAAAGTTGAAAGAGGCAAGGGGTTGTAAGACGCGTTTGTAACGGGTCTTCATCATTAATTCGTGCCGGAGAAAAGACCTTCCTCCTGAAGGTTCCCTCTCCGGAATTTGAATAGAACACGGGGAGCACTGAGAGGCGCCCATGGAAATTGGCATAGCGCACTATCTCGGGGTCGCAGCGATCCTATTCACCATCGGGATCTTTGGCATCTTTCTCAACCGAAAGAACGTCATCGTGATCCTGATGTCTATCGAGCTCTTATTGCTCGCAGTTAATATCAACCTGGTGGCATTTTCCTACTTCATGCAGGACATGGTTGGTCAGATCTTTGCGCTCCTGGTCCTTACCGTTGCAGCAGCAGAGGCGGCCATTGGTCTTGCTATTCTGGTTGTTTACTTCCGTAACCGCGGCTCTATTGCCGTGGAAGACATCAATATGATGAAAGGCTGAGGGGCGGATGTTTTCAGCAATCGTTTTTCTGCCGTTGCTTGGCTTCCTGATTGTCGGAATGTTCGGCAATCGGCTTGGGGTCAAAGCCAGCGAGTACATCACCAGCGGCTTCATGATTGTCGCAGCCCTTTTGTCATGGGTGGTGTTTTTTCAATACGGCCTTGGGTCGGAGAGCACGCAGATTGTGACAATTTTCCGCTGGATCACCTCTGGGGATCTATCGGTTAACTGGACAATTCGTGTTGATACACTCACCGCAGTGATGCTGGTGGTTGTGAACTCCGTTTCCTGTCTGGTTCACATTTACTCTATCGGGTACATGCACCACGATCCGCATCGTCCGCGGTTCTTTGCATACCTGTCCTTCTTTACCTTCTCAATGTTGGCACTGGTCACCTCTGATGACTTGCTGCAAATGTTCTTTGGTTGGGAAGGCGTTGGTCTGGCATCCTATCTGTTGATCGGATTCTGGTACAAGAAACCTTCTGCCAATGCGGCTGCGATGAAAGCATTCATCGTCAACCGTGTGGGTGACTTTGGTTTCGCTCTGGGTATCTTCGGTGTTTTCTACCTGTACGGTTCCATCGACTTCGCAACGATTTTCAGCAGCGGTCCTTCTCTTCTGGAGAACAAAGAGCCTGTTCTGAACTTCCTTGGTTATGAGTTGATGCCTGAAGCGGCGCTGACAGTGGTCTGTCTGCTGCTCTTCATGGGTGCCATGGGTAAATCAGCTCAGTTCCTGCTTCACACATGGTTGCCGGATGCGATGGAAGGCCCAACGCCTGTTTCCGCGCTGATCCACGCAGCGACCATGGTGACGGCTGGTGTGTTCATGGTTGCGCGTCTTGCGCCAATCTTTGAACTTGCGCCAACGGCCCTGACTGTTGTGACCTTCTTTGGTGCGACGACTGCCTTCTTTGCAGCGACCATTGGCTGTGTGCAGAACGACATCAAGCGCGTGATTGCATACTCCACCTGTTCTCAGCTGGGTTACATGTTCGTGGCGCTGGGTGTTGGTGCGTTCGGTGTTGGTATCTTCCACCTGTTCACACACGCGTTCTTTAAAGCACTGCTGTTCTTATGCGCTGGCTCCGTTATTCACTCTGTGTCTGACGAGCAGGACATGCGTAAAATGGGTGGTCTGCGTAAGCACATTCCATGGACCTACTGGACCATGATGATTGGTACGCTGGCTCTGACTGGTTTCGGTATTCCGTTTACCTACATCGGTACAGCTGGCTTCATCTCCAAAGATGCGATCATTGAAGCTGCTTATGTTGGTCACAACATGTTTGCCTCCTATGCCTTCTGGGCAACGGTGCTTGCAGCTGCGCTGACCAGTTTCTACAGCTGGCGTCTGGTGTTCATGACCTTCCACGGCAAGACCCGAGCTTCTGTTGATGTGATGAAACACATCCATGAGAGCCCATGGGTTATGCTTGTACCGCTGTTGTTGCTTGCACTTGGTGCTGCTTTTGCCGGTATGGTGTTCAAGGATGCCTTTATTGGTGCTGACTATCTCAGCTTCTGGAAGAATGTCTTTGGCGGTACGAACAGTGAGCTCGCAGTCATTGAAGAAATGCATCACGTCCATTGGCTCGTGAAGCTTTCCCCATGGCTTGCAATGGCTGGCGGTTTCATCATCGCTTACCTCTTCTACATCGCTAAACCAGATATGCCGAAGGCTCTGGCAGAGCGTCATAAGCCTCTGTACCTGTTCCTCCTGAACAAATGGTACTTTGATGAGCTTTATGACTTCCTGTTCGTGAAACCTTCCCTGGCTCTTGGCCGCTTCCTGTGGAAGCGCGGTGACGGCACTGTGATTGACGGACTTGGTCCTGACGGTGTTGCCTCACGCGTTCAGCAGGTTACCGGTTGGGTTGTTCGCCTGCAGTCTGGCTACATCTATCACTACGCATTCGCCATGTTGATCGGGGTTGCCTTCTTCGTGACCCTGGCCATGTTCTCCGGTGGGGGAGTTCATTAATGAACGACTGGTCCATCCTTTCCATCACAACATTTCTCCCACTGGTCGGTGTGTTCTTCATCCTGCTGGTGCGGGGAGATGACCCAGATGCGAAAACGAATATTCGGCGTGTTGCGCTGATTACGACGAGTTTCACATTTATCGTCTCCTTGTTCATCTGGGGCGGGTTCACTAACGAGAACCCTGGCTTCCAGATGGTGGAGAAGCACAACTGGTTTGGTGATACCTTCACCTACCACATGGGCGTTGACGGCATTTCCATGCTGTTCGTGATCCTGACTACTTTCCTTATGCCGCTGTGTATTCTGGCGAGCTGGGAAAGCATTCAGACCCGCGTCAAGGAATACATGATCGCTTTCCTCGTACTGGAAACACTGATGATCGGTGTGTTCTGTTCGCTGGATCTGGTTCTGTTCTACGTGTTCTTTGAAGCTGGCCTTATTCCGATGTTCCTGATCATCGGTGTTTGGGGTGGTCCGCGCCGCGTTTATGCAAGCTACAAGTTCTTCCTGTACACCTTGCTCGGCTCTGTGTTGATGCTGGCGGCTATCATGGCCATGTACTGGCAGGCTGGTACGCTGGATATTCCAACTCTGCTTAATGAGAGCGAATTCCCGGCAGCGATGCAGACGTGGTTGTGGCTGGCCTTCTTCGCAAGCTTTGCAGTGAAGATGCCAATGTGGCCGGTTCACACATGGTTGCCAGATGCTCACGTGGAAGCGCCGACGGCTGGTTCTGTTGTTCTGGCTGCGATCCTGCTGAAGATGGGCGGTTATGGGTTCCTTCGGTTCTCATTGCCAATGTTCCCAATCGCCAGTGATATGTTCGCACCGTTCATCTTTACACTGTCTGTCGTTGCGATCATCTACACCTCACTGGTGGCGCTGGCGCAGGAAGACATCAAGAAGCTGATTGCCTACTCATCCGTTGCTCATATGGGCTTCGTGACCATGGGTATCTTCTCTGCCAACGCGCAGGGTATTGAAGGCGCGATCTTCATGATGCTGGCTCACGGTCTGATCTCTGGCGCACTGTTCCTGTGTGTTGGTGTGATTTATGACCGGATGCACACCCGTCAGATTACGGCTTATGGTGGTCTCGTGAACAACATGCCTCGTTATGCGGTGGCGTTCATGATCTTCACCATGGCAAACGTTGGTCTGCCAGGTACTGCCGGCTTTGTGGGTGAGTTCCTGACTATGATTGGTGTGTTCCAGGTGAACACGTGGGTGGCGTTCTTCGCTGCGACTGGTGTGATCCTGTCTGCTGCTTACGCTCTGTTCCTTTACCGCCGCGTTGTGTTTGGTGCGCTGGAGAAGGAAAGCCTCAAGTCCATGCTGGACCTGACTGGCCGTGAGAAGCTCATCCTGGCTCCGCTGATCATTTTGACTATCTTCTTCGGGTTCTACCCAGCAGCAGTGCTGGATGTGACGTCCGCGTCCGTTGGTGCCCTTATCGAAAACTACAATGCCGCGCTTGATGCAGGGGGTCTTGCCCATGCAGCCGCTGCAGTGTCTAGCCATTAACAGGGGACCGTGCACTCATGAATGCTGAGCTTCTAGCTATTCCTGATCTAATGCCGGTATTGCCCGAGATCCTTCTGGTTCTCGGCGCAATGGTCCTGCTGATGGTTGGAGCTTTTGGTGGAGAGAAATCCACTCCGCTGGTAACGGGTATCTGCGTTGCGTTGCTTACTGTTGCGGGTCTGATCCTGCTGGTGAGCCCGCATTACGGCACAACATTTGACGGCGCATTCGTACAGGACGCGTTCTCCCAGTATATGAAAATACTGGTGCTGATCGGGTCCGGCTTTGCGATTGCGATGTCTGTTGCTTACGCACGTTCTCAGAACTTTGACCGCTTTGAATACCCGATCCTCATCGTGATCGCGACCGTTGGTATGATGCTGATGCTTTCAGCCAACGATCTGATCTCCATGTATCTGGGTGTTGAGCTGCAGTCTCTGGCACTTTACGTGGTTGCTGCGATTAACCGTGACTCTGTTCGCTCTACTGAGGCTGGCCTGAAGTACTTCGTCCTTGGCGCGTTGTCTTCCGGTATGCTGCTTTACGGTATGTCCTTCATCTACGGCTTTACCGGCCACACTGACTTTACTGGCATCGCGGCGGCTCTGACAGACGATCGCGCATCCCTTGGTCTGGTGTTCGGTATCGTGTTCATGCTGGCAGGTATTGCCTTCAAGATCTCTGCGGTTCCATTCCATATGTGGACCCCGGACGTTTATGAGGGTGCACCAACACCGGTTACTGCGTTCTTTGCGGCAGCGCCTAAGATTGCTGCGTTCGGTATGCTGATCCGTGTGCTGGTTGAGCCTTTGGGCAATGTGACCACAGACTGGCAGCAGATCGTTGTGTTCATCGCTATTGCGTCCATGGGTCTTGGTGCCTTTGCTGCGATTGGTCAGAAGAACATCAAACGTCTGATGGCATACTCTTCCATTGGTAACATGGGTTACGCTCTGGTTGGTCTGGCAGCTGGTACGGAAGCTGGTGTCCACGGTCTGATCGTGTTCATGACTGCTTACCTTGCGATGACATTGGGTGCGTTTGCTTGCATCCTGTCCATGCGCCGCAAGGAAGGCATGGTTGAAGAGATCTCCGATCTTGCTGGTCTTTCCAAGACCAACCTGCCAATGGCAGTGTTGCTTGCAGTGATCATGTTCTCTCTGACCGGTCTGCCACCACTCATTGGCTTCTTTGGTAAGTTCTACGTGTTCATCGCTGCGATGGATGCAGGTCTTGCTCCATTGGTCGTGATTGGTCTGGTGACCAGCGTTGTGGCTGCTTACTATTACCTGCGTGTGATCAAGGTCATGTTCTTTGATGATGCAACTGGCGAGTTCCTGCCAATGTCCGGTGAAATGAAAATTGTGCTCGGTCTTTCCAGCGCAGTTGTTGGACTGTTCTTCATCATGCCGGAACCAATTATGAATGCGGCTGCCAATGCGGCTGGCGTTCTGTTCTAGTTTCCTATGATGAACCTTGGACAATTAAAAGACGAAGGCCCGGTGCGATCTGCACCGGGCTTTTGTTTTGAGTACTACGACCAGATCGGGTCCACCAATACTCACGGCCTGCACAAGGCACGGGAAGGGCATCCGGGTAATCTGTGGGTCCGGTCCGATATTCAGCTGAGTGGGCGCGGGCGTCGTGGGAGAGCGTGGACTTCGGAGACCGGCAATCTGTTTGCCTCGGTGCTGCTGCGCGTGGGTGTACAGAACGAGAAGATCGTTCAGCTGCCCTTTGTGGCTGCTCTAGCTCTTGGAGAGGCTATTGAACGGGCAACTGGTGCGCACAATCTGGTGCAGTTGAAGTGGCCGAATGATGTGCTCATCGACGGACAAAAAGTCTCTGGCATATTGCTTGAGAGCGAAAGTGGGCCTAATGGTGAGCTGTGCCTTGTGTGCGGTTTTGGCGTCAACGTGTCTCATCACCCGGATCTGGGTGATTATGCTGTTACAGATCTACGCAGCATGGGATACATGTGTGAGCCGCAACAGGTCTTTGACGCTCTTGCGCAAAGTTTTGCACGATGGCTGGAAACGTGGAAAGCTGCCAGTGGGTTTGAAGAGATCAGATCTGCATGGCTGCGACGCGCCGTGGGGCGCGGGAAACCGATCCGTGTCCGCCTGAGCAATGAAGAGTTTTCCGGTGTCTTTATGGACATCGACCAAATGGGTCGCCTGATCGTCAAGATGGATCATGGTGGCGAGCGGCTGGTGACAGCCGGAGATGTTTTCTTTTCCTGAAGACGTGCAAAGCGTGTTCTGCTGGCCTTTTGAATACTAAGGCCACACGTCTGTCAGGACATAGAGCAAGTTGCATTCACGCATCTCGCTTTTAGTTCTTTTGTTTGAGCTAGTTCTTGTCGCTTGATTGTTCCCAATCAAACGGAACGCGCTCTAGAGTTTATACGCATATTCTTATTCCGAGAACCGGAACCATTTATTGAGAATATGCTTTGAAGGAGTCTTAGATGTCGAGCACTCAAGAGCTCGTATTCCTGCCTTTGGGCGGTGTTGGCGAAATTGGAATGAACCTTGGTCTTTATGGATATGGACCTGAGGACGACCGTCGCTGGCTGATTGTTGATTTTGGTGTCTCATTTGCCGGACCGGAATTGCCGGGTGTAGACCTTGTTCTGCCAGATATTCGTTTTCTGGAAGAAGAGCGGTCTCGCATTGATGGCATCGTCATCACGCATGCTCATGAAGACCATTACGGCGCATTGTCCTACCTCTGGAAGCGGCTCGAATTACCGGTCTACGCGACCGAGTTCACTGCTCGCCTTCTGGAAGCCAAGCTGATTGGCGATGGTGCGGATTATGAAATTCCGATGACTGTTGTTAATCAGGGAGATCGTTTCAAAGCCGGTATCTTTGATATTGAGATGGTGACCATGACCCACTCGATCCCGGAGCCGTGTGCTCTGGCTATTCGTGTTGGCGGTCAGCTGGTGTTGCATTCCGGTGACTGGAAGATCGATCTGACACCGGGCATTGGTAAAGCGATTGACCTTCAGCGTTTGCGTGAACTGGGAGATGAAGGCGTGGATGTCTTTGTCTGTGACAGCACCAATGCAGTCCGTGACGGGGTCAGCCCCAGTGAAGCGGATGTGAAGGAAGAGCTGACACGGATTATCAAAGAGGCACCGAACCGCGTTGCTGTGACCACGTTTGCCTCCAACGTTGCGCGTATGCGCGCGGTTGCAGAAGCGGCAATGGCGGCAGAGCGTGAGATTGTTGTGATTGGCCGGAGCATGCAGCGCACTGTCGAGATCGCGCGTGATCTGGGCTATCTTGATGGACTGGCGCCATTCCGTGATGAAGAGACCTATGGATCTTTGCCGCGTGATAAGGTTGTTGCTCTTTGCACTGGGTCTCAGGGCGAAGCGCGTGCCGCAATGGCACGCATTGCCGGTGATCAGCACCGTCAGGTCGCGCTGTCTGCTGGTGATATGGTTATCTTCTCCAGTCGGACCATTCCGGGCAATGAAAAGGCTGTTTCCAATATCATCAACCAGCTGACCCACGAAGGGTTGAAGGTAGTGACAGATCGTGATGCGCTGGTGCACGTGTCTGGGCATCCGCGTCGTGGTGAGCTGGATCAGGTTTACAATCTTGTGCGCCCGAAGAAAGTTCTACCGGTTCACGGTGAGCCGCTGCACCTGCAGTGTCATAAGGACTTTGCTATCAGCAAAGGCGTGAAGGACGTTAAGATCATCCGTGATGGCGACATGGTGCGCCTGCATCCGGGTGGGCTTGAGGTTATTGATGAAGCACCTGCCGGTATTCTGGTTCGCGATG
>NZ_LCWX01000239.1:75477-85035 GCF_001431305.1 Pseudovibrio sp. POLY-S9 | reverse complement strand
GCCATTTGATTGCAGCGCCTGAGGAAACTGGTGTTCAGGAACGCCGGAAGCTTTCTTATGGCGGCTGCGTGACGGTCTCTCTGATTGTGGATGGTCGCGGCGAGTTGCTTGGTGATATCGATGTGGTTCTGTTCGGGATGCCGGATGAAACTGAAAACGGGACACCGTTTGAGGATGCCGTTCGTGATGCCGTTTATGGTGCTGTGATTTCCATTCCAAAGAGCCGCCGCCGTGATGTGGAACTGGTGCGTGAAGCTGCCAGACGGGCGGGGCGTTATGCAGTTGTAGAGCATTGGGGCAAGAAGCCTCTTTGTAAGGCATTGGTGCAGCGCGTCTGATCCTCAGACACATTTTTGAGATAGTCAAAGGCCGCAGATGAGCATATCATCTGCGGCCTTTGACTTTTGATCCAATGGACTTTGTGAATGAAATCTGTTCCTTAGAACTCATAGGCGTTCATCTGCAGATAGGTGCTGTGCTCTGACATTTTGTTTGAGCAGCTTCTTGTCATTTGATTGTGTGCAATCGAATGGAACGCGCTCTAGAACAAAGAGTTATTGGGAGGACCGTCATGATTGGACGATTGAACCACGTCGCGATTGCCGTGTTGGATATGGAAGAAGGCCTGAAGGTGTATCGTGATGCACTCGGCGGCATTGCCTCAGAAAAAGTGGCACAGCCGGATCATGGTGTTTCGACCGTGTTTATCGAGCTTCCAAACACGAAGATCGAACTGCTGGAGCCGCTTGGCGAGAATTCTCCGATCTCCAAGTTTCTGGAGCGTAACACGCAAGGTGGTATCCATCACATCTGTTATGAAGTTGATGACATTCTTGCAGCGCGCGATCAGCTGGTTGCTAACGGAGCCCGGATTCTGGGTGATGGTGAGCCGAAGATTGGTGCACATGGCAAGCCGGTGTTGTTCTTGCACCCAAAAGACTTCCTTGGAACATTGACCGAGTTGGAACAGGCTTAAGTTTGCCTTGAAAGACTTGTGGTTTGAGGAAACTGGAAGGCTTTCGGTTCGGGCCTAATTCTTGTAGGTAAAAACCTGTAGGGCGCTGGTCGCTTTGTGATACAACAGTAAGGTGACCAGCCGCAGAAGAAACAAGAACGTTCCAGGAGCACATTTATGGCTACGCCGCTACTCGTTGCACTCTACTTCATGATGTGGTGGATTTTGTTTCTGGCCATTTTGCCGTTTGGTGTTCGCACTCAGGCGGAAGAGGGCGAAGTAGTTCCGGGAACGACTGAGAGCGCGCCCAAAAATCCTCAGATGCTGAAGAAGGTGATCATCAACACGATTGTAACGACAATTGTGTTCGTTGCCTTCTATTGGTTCCTTGAGTCCGGCCTTGGCGCGCATCTGTTTCCACTTGTTGATCAATTAATGGGCAACGCTCCTTCCTGATTTTGGTTTTGCACATCAATTGTGTGGCGTAAAATCAGCGAGTTACAGAGCAAATCCATCAAGTGTCAAAAAAAGCGATTCTCTAGAATCGCTTTTTTTGCGTTTAGAGGGGTGTTGTTAGAGAGACACTTGTCCCTGCTGTATTCAGACTCTGGTGAGTATGCTGATATGAGTAAACTGAATGCGGTATTCATAGAATATCATGGAGTGAAACGGCAGAAATTGGCGAAAAAAAAGCAAGGCCGAAGCCTTGCTGTTAGAACGAGTTCCGCGTCTAAATGTTCTCTTTGCACTTGCGTAGAGTGCCGGCTGCAACCAAACGGGCGCCCGAGAACCTTCCTCCCAAGACTAAAGATCGCGATACCTTGCAACACCGCTTAAGGGTGTTGTTTTTGTTGTTGAACAGACACTAACGTAATCACATTAGTTTGTCATCATTTTGTATCAATTCGCCGCAATTTTTTGCTTGCCTAAAATTTTAGCTATAATTTTTCGGAGATTCCGTGAGTTGAACCCGAAGGTGTAGGCAAAAAGCTGCGTGTATGGGGAAATATGTCTTAGAAAATTGGCATATAGCCATGTTGGCAGTTACAACAGGCGTTCTGCTTGCTAAGAAGACATAGAAATGATGTTTGGTGGTGAGCCAAAGCTTGCGTGCCTTTAAACCTGAAGAGTTAAACTAATGCGTTTGTCCCGATATTTCCTGCCTATTTTGAAGGAAACTCCGAAAGAAGCCGAGATCGTATCGCACCGCCTGATGTTGCGTGCGGGTATGGTCCGTCAGCAGTCAGCCGGGATTTATGCATGGCTGCCGCTTGGCCACCGTGTGCTCAACAAGATTCAGCGTATTGTTGAAGAAGAGCAGAACCGCTCCGGTGCTGTCCAGCTGCTTATGCCAACCATTCAGCCTGCTGACCTGTGGCGCGAAAGTGGCCGCTATGATGCATACGGCAAAGAAATGCTGCGCATTGAAGACCGTCATGAACGGGAAATGCTCTTTGGCCCAACCAATGAAGAGATGATCACTGACATCTTCCGCAGCTACGTGCGCTCCTACAAGGACCTGCCGCTGAACCTTTATCACATACAGTGGAAGTTCCGCGATGAAGTGCGTCCTCGTTTCGGTGTGATGCGTGGCCGTGAGTTCCTGATGAAGGATGCTTATTCCTTCGACCTGGACAAAGAGCGTGCAACAGAAGCCTACCGCCGCATGTTCGTCGCTTACTTGCGCACCTTTGCCCGCATGGGTCTGACTGCAATTCCTATGAAGGCGGACACTGGCCCGATCGGCGGCGACCTGTCTCACGAGTTCATCGTGCTGGCGTCTACCGGTGAGAGCGAAGTGTTCCTTGATAAGGATATTCTTGGCCTGCCAACTCCGGCGGAAGATATTGATTTCAATGGTGACCTTTCCGGCATTATTGAGCAGTGGACCACGCCTTACGCGGCAACTGACGAAATGCATGACGAAGCTGCCTTTGAGGCTGTTGCAGAAGACAAGAAAGTTTCTGCACGCGGTATCGAAGTTGGCCACATCTTCTACTTCGGCACCAAATACTCCGAGCCTATGGGCGCGAAGGTGATGACTGCTGAAGGCAAGGAACAGCCTGTTCACATGGGCTCCTACGGCATTGGTGTGTCCCGCCTGCTGGGCGCGATCATTGAAGCGTGCCATGATGATGATGGCATTGTCTGGCCAAAAGAAGTTGCGCCGTTCCATGTTGGCTTGATCAACATGAAGGTTGGTTCTGAGTGCGATGAAGTTTGTGAGAGCGTTTACGCAGAGCTGGAAAAGGCTGGCGTTGAGGTTCTTTATGATGACCGCAAGACCAGTGCAGGCCAGAAATTTGCAAGCATGGATCTGATTGGTCTGCCATATCAGCTGGTTGTTGGCCCACGTGGTCTGAAGACCGGTGAAGTGGAAGTCAAAGACCGTGCAACTGGTGATCGCGAAATGTTGACCCCGGAAGCGGCTGTCAACAAACTGATTTCTGCCTTAAAAGGCTGATATCAGCGAAGCTTGGGGTAACTCAGCAGCTTCAATGGTATGCTAGGTGCCGGCGGCCTTTCTGCTGCCGGGCCTTTTTGCCAGAGCTTATGGCACTTGCTCTTCATGCTCCCTATATTCCACGGGGTAGTTGAACAGGCGGAAACGGAGAATAGTCTAGTATGACGGCAGAGATTCAGGCGGCTCATCCCGGAAAGAACCGGTGGTTTGCACCCTTTGAGTGGATGCTGGCAGGGCGTTATCTGCGCTCCAGACGCAAAGAAACTTTCATTTCAATTATTGCCGGTCTGTCCTTTTTGGGCATCACTTTGGGCGTTGCAACTCTGATTATCGTCATGGCGGTGATGAACGGGTTCCGAACGGAGCTGCTGACCAAAATTCTTGGCATCAACGGACACGTGCTTGTGCAGCCCATAGATAGCCCGCTCAATGACTATGAGGCGACCTCGGTCAAACTGGCTGGCATTGACGGTGTTGATTTTGCTATGCCGTTTGTTGAAGGGCAGGCGATGATCTCCGGACCAAGCGCTGATCTGGGCGCTTTGTTCCGCGGTGTTCATAAGGCTGATCTTGATAAGCTGGATCTGGTGTCCGGGAATGTTCTGCTTGGAACGCTGGATGGGTTTGATGATGGCGAAGGTGTTGCCATTGGCTCCCGTCTTGCGCGTCAGCTGGGTGTTACTGTTGGTGATACGGTTCGCGTGATTACCCCGCGTGGCAGCATCACGCCGATGGGGATGACCCCGCGCGTGAAGGGCTATCCGGTCTCTGCGATCTTCCAGATTGGCATGAGCGAATATGATGGCACGATTGCCTTTATGCCGTTTAATGAGGCACAGCTGTACTTCAATAAAGAAGGTCTGGCGACGGGCATTGAGGTCTATGCTGATGACCCGGATGCTGTTGGTCCGCTGCGACCTGTTATTGAGGAAGAGGCTGGACGGCCTGTGTTCGTTTCTGACTGGCGCCAGCGCAATATGACGTTCTTCTCAGCGCTTGAGGTTGAGCGTAACGTGATGTTCCTGATCCTCACGCTGATTGTTCTTGTGGCCGCTTTGAATATCATTTCCGGCATGACCATGCTTGTGAAAGATAAGGGCCGTGATATCGCCGTGCTGCGTACGATGGGTGCAACCCGCGGCGCGGTGATGCGGATTTTCATCATCACAGGAGCCAGCATTGGAACCATTGGTACGTTTGCCGGGTTTATTTTGGGTACTGTGGTGTGCTGGAACATCGAGAGCATTCGTCAGGGAATTTCCTGGTTGACCTCGACCGAGCTGTTCTCGCCTGAGCTTTACTTCCTTTCAAAGCTGCCGGCTGAAATGAATCCAAGTGAGACGACCAGTGTTGTTATTATGGCTTTGGTCTTGAGCCTGCTTGCTACGATTTACCCTGCCTGGCGCGCAGCCCGGCTCGATCCTGTTGAGGCTTTGCGCTACGAATGATGAATAAACCAACAAAACCGGTTGCTGGTGTTTCGCTTAAGGGTGAGGAACGCGTTCCTGTTCTGAGTTTGAAGAATGTTGTCCGAGGTTATGTTGAGGGCAACAGCAAACTGGAAATTCTGAAGAGCGCTGACCTTAACCTTTATGAAGGGGAAATGGTTGCGCTCGTGGCACCCTCCGGCGCAGGTAAGTCTACGCTGATGCATCTGGCTGGCCTTTTGGAAATGCCGCAGAGCGGTGAGGTGCTGATTGGCGGGCGGGAATGCTCCAAGCTCAATGATGATGCGCGCACAGCCATTCGGCGGACTGAGGTGGGCTTTGTCTACCAGTTCCATCAGTTGCTGCCAGAGTTTACTGCGCTGGAAAACATTGCGTTGCCGCAGATGATTTGCGGACTGAAACGTCAGGATGCAGAAGAGCGCGCACGCCAGCTGCTCTCTTATATGCGTTTATCTGAGCGGGAAACTCATCGTCCAGCGGAGCTTTCCGGTGGTGAGCAGCAGCGTGTTGCGATTGCGCGTGCGGTTGCAAATGCACCGCGAGTTCTGTTGGCAGACGAGCCAACGGGGAACCTTGATCCGAACACCTCGCAGTATGTGTTTGAGGCGCTGACCGCGCTGGTTCGTGCCTCCGGTGTGGCGGCCTTGCTGGCAACCCACAATCTGGAAATTGCAAAACAGATGGACCGACGGATTACACTGCGCGAAGGCAAGGTGGTCGAGCTTCCTTAAATTGGAAATGAGAGTGCGTTCCATTGAGAATCAAATGCCAGCGACCTGTTCGCTGGCATTTTTGTTTTGGGGAGATGTTCTTGTTTTGATGCCTGTTGTTCTCTCTGTCTGAGTGCTCAAGCAAGGCTGGTGTTCCGCGATACTTACCTGCGGCGTTAACGCTGATTGATTCAGCAACTTGTTGAGTTGCTGAGGGAAATACCTTGCTGTGTTTGAGTGGTGATTGATGGGGGACACTAGGACTTGGAGTAGACGGGAATATCCGGGATTGGGCGGGAACAGCCGGAGTTATTGGGAGAAGTCTGCGGTTTGTTGGGTGGTTTTGGGTGTTGAACTGTGTCTATTTTGAAGTGGGTGATGGACACTTGTTTTTAGAGTAATTCCCCAGATGGACACTTGAATTTAGAGTTCGACGGCTCTTTGCAATTATGTGGGTGGACCTTTCGAAGACCCTTCGAAGCCGCAGGAAGCTGCCGATTTTGGGCGTTGGGGAGTGGCTTCTTTTTCCTGATATCAGCTTTGCGTTCATCGGAGAAGTAGGAACTGGCTTCCTAGTTCTGTTTTTGGCTGAGTTCTGCGGATAACTCAGGATTTCCCGATTTTGAACTTGGAACGAATTCCTGCGTTATTTTGTGATTTGTGCGTTGCTGCGTGAAATCGGGCTGAAACGGGCGGATGATACTGGCCGTTGCGATTCACGAAATCGGGTGGCGTTCGAAGATCGTTCGAAAAAGCTTCGACGTATCTTTGGGTGCTTGCAACCTTAGGTAATTGTCCGCGTTGTTTCTCGTGGACAGGTGCAGGTTGCAGATATCAGAGGATCAATTCCTGATAGCACTTACCTTCGCGCCTAGGTATGCGAAAATTGCTGTGACAACCAGTCTTAAGCCTGGCGTTTGCTTTGTGCCCGATCAGGTGATGCTGTGGTGAGTTGTTTTTTCAGATTGCTTTTGAGCACCAGCATCAATGCGTCGCGCTGTTCCTTATTATTCGGATCTGCTGCGAGCGCGATGTACTCAGCGTATTTTTCGGCTGAGAAGCGTGCCAGGTCAGCATCATATATTCTTGCGCCGACTTCCTTATATGTTTTGCGGATGGTCTCCTGAACGGCGACGAAGAATTCCGTTTCAATGGCAGCGGTTTGAGGTGCTTCTGTTTCGCCCAGGCGCATTGAGCCTTCCCCAAGAACGAGCCAGTTTAGGCTTACATTTTGAAGCTGACAGATCTTCTTTAGAACTTCGGAACTTGGATCTCTGAATCCTTGCTCATAATCCCTGTAAGTGCGTTCAGATATGCCGAGACGTTCGCAGTAATCAACACGTTTCTCGTCGCCGCGAATTTCTATAAGTCTTTGACCTAGTTCTGTTTTTGACTTTGCTGAGCGCGCCATTCATCAATAACAACCAAAAATGGTTATTAAGCCATTGCTTAGTTACCAAATATAGTTATTATCCTTTTTGTACTTAAGGAGAAGCAGTTGCTTCAAAAAAGACAATCGCAAGGTGGCAGCCTTTTGATTGTCGCGGTTTTAGAGGCTCTTATGACGCTTAACACTCGAACTGACATGAAGCCCTGGCAGATCATGTCCCGTCTTCGTGAGCTGCGTACATCCTACGCAGAAATTGACCGAAACTATGATCTTCCCAATGGCACTGCCAAGAATGCTGCGCGTAAACCTCATATTTTAGGTGAACGTGCTTTGTCTGAAACTCTTGGTCTTCCTCCTCAGAATATCTGGCCCAGTCGCCATGACGCTTCTACAGGTGAGCGGCTTTACCCTCAACCCATGAGCAACTATCGCACACAGCCGATTTTGGGTCCACGTCAAAACGTCACACCAGAAATGACATGTGGGGCAGCGGCATGACTAACTCAGCTTATGTCGTGCGTCAGCACAGCGTGAAACCCGGTTTTATTTACTTCATTGGTGATTGGGAAAAGCTGAAGTGCACCCGTGATGGGCACTGGTTCATAAACCCTAAAACCAGTGCGAAGCTTGAGGAGGCGAGCCCCTTCCATTCTGAAAGCAGAGCCGAGGAATGGGCTGCGACTTTGAATACAAACCAGCATCCCCAGTGCCGACCGTGGCATGTGGCGAAGGCTGTGCTTAGTCCCCATACCTGCAAGCCCTATTCCGGCATGACCAAGCCACTTGAGCGTGGCCTGCGGGATCTGCGGGAGGGGCTGAGATGATCCTTCTTTTACTCACGAGTGCACGGTTCGCGGTGTACGCCTACACCCTTACGCAAACAAATCCCTCCTTCTGGAGCAGCTACTTGCTGTTTGCGGTTTGCCTAGAGCTGGCAAACATCGGGTTGGCTCTTGATGAAGGATTTCGCTCACTGAGGAAGCAACGTGAGGGGCTAAAAAATGGCTGACAAACTTCGTGAAATTGCTGCCCGTGCCTTGCTTGCTCTGGCTTTTCGCATTGGCCCTGAGTGGTTGCTGGAAGGCTTTGTGAGGCAGGTCCAAGGGGCCGATGATGACCAGCTCTGGCAGGGCTGAAAAGGGGAAAGAGATGAGCGATATTTACGGAAGTGATGGCAAGAAAGTGAATTTTGAAGTGAATGTGGATGGGGTGACCTGCCGGTCTACTGAAGATTTGGATCGTGCCTTTAAGGAAATTCAGGGCGATGGCGAGAAGGCTGTTCCCGAAAATCCGGTGAAGCTTTCTAACTGTCTACGGCTTGCTGAAGAGATCGTGGATGATTTGCAGGAAGCTGGCTGTGATGCCTTTGAAGCCCGCGACGTGTTGTTGCTGGCATGGCAAAGCCAAGAGTCTCGCATTGAGCGTGTGATTGGCACTATCTCTCAGGATGCCCGTGTTTTTCGTGATCGTGTTGCAGACATCCCTGAAAGATCAGAGCGTCAGGCAACACGGCGGAGAGATTTCATGAAAGGGCTCAGAGATGCCCTTGAAGTCGAGGATCAGTTTGAAGAACGGATTACCGACGCGGTGAAAGCTTCTGTCGCTGGAGCTTCTGACCAGCCCCTCACTGGCGACGTGGCTGGAGGGACTGAGTGATGACGAATGAAGCTCCCGTTGCCGGTCTGAGCAGTGAACAGTTGAGGAAAAAGTACCAGACTTTCGAAGCCTGCAATGCTTTGAATAAGCGAGCTATGCAGCATTTTGAGAGTGAGTATGGGCCTTTTTCAACCAAGCAGCGGTTCCACTTTCTTATGATCTATGGTCGCTATCGCTCTGAGCTGCCTCCCTTTCGAAATATGTATAGAGCGCTAAAAGAAGCGCGACTTGTTCCTGCTGATGCGACATGGCCGGAGGAGCTGAGTTGATGAGCTCTGGGTTATGGGTGAAGGATGGTTTGATTATCTTAGAGTTCCATTGCTCGAACTGCGTTAGCAGAACAGACAATGCGCCTTCTGAAAGGTCTTTCCAGCTTTCGGTTGAATCGGTCTTTGCCAGAGTTTCCAGAGCCTTATCAGCTTCCTTCTTGCTGTCTGGATCATATGGTTCTGCCGCAATCAGGACATCCTTAAAGACTGGGAGGTTCTTGAAAGCAACCAGCGCCATGCGAGCTTTGGAAACCTTTACAGGCTGCCATAGGCTCTTGTCAGGCTCCTGTCCCGATAGGTTGTTAAGGTACTGATCAAAAAGGTTTTCCTGTTCAACTATCTCACTCATTTCAACTTTCTCCTGTGTCTCTTTGGTTTTGCATCTTTGAGTTTAGGAGAAAATGGCTCCGCTGTCTTGTGTTGTTCCGTCGTCTGGACAGCGGAGCCCTTTCGGAATTTACCAAATTAAACGTGGTTTGATATGTCTCATTTGCCCTTGAAAGACATTGTTGTTCCTGAGCGGCTGCGGCCTGTGCATCAGGATTGGATTGAGGTTCTTGCCAGCTCGCTTGACGAGCTTGGTCTGAAGGAGCCGATTGTTGTTCGTGAGGTCAAACGCGGGCGCTCCAAACAGATTGAACTGGTGGCGGGTGCGCACCGTCTGGC
>NZ_LCWX01000239.1:70348-75375 GCF_001431305.1 Pseudovibrio sp. POLY-S9 | reverse complement strand
TGAAAAGCTGGGCTGGGAGGAGATCCCAGTTTCTCAGGTGGAAGCTTCTGACCTTGAAGCCAAGCTGATTGAGATTGACGAGAACCTGATGCGGCGGGAGCTGTCGCCGTTGGATCGTGCTGTGTTCTTGATGGCTCGCAAAGAGGTGCATGAAGAGATGTACCCGGATACCAAGAATGGCGGCGATAAAAAGAGCGTTGATTTTAAAGATAAAAATCAGATCGCCAAGTTGGCGAACCGATTTTCCAAGGCGGCAGCTGAGAAAACTGGTCTGTCTGAGCGGTCTATTCAGCGGGCAGTTTCTATTGTTTCGAGGCTTTCGCCTGATGTGATTGAGCTGGTGCGGGACACTGGCCTTGCTGAGAGCGGCAAGGAACTGGAAGCGCTGGCGAAAAAAGAGCCAGCTGCACAACGTGCGATCCTGAATGTGATTGCGGATGGAAATGCCACAAAGGTTTCTCAGGCGGAAGTGCTGCTGAGCATGAAGAGCAGCATGGCTCCGGTGAGTGAAGAGGAAAAGGCTTATCGCACCTTGCTTGCCAGCTGGAACCGGCTGGGGCGCAAGCGGCGCAGGAGCTTTCTGGACGCTCTGGGGCTGGAAGCCTCTGACGCTGTGCTTGATGCCAAGGTGAAGGACTAGCGCCATGGCTCGTAACAGACCCAGACGACAGCCCCATGATGATCGCCAGTTCGACATGTTTAATGCGGACGGACAGCCCGCGCAGGCTTTGTTTCCAGTGCGCACACCCAAGCGCGACATTGAGTGCATGGACTTTTCCGCCAAGTTGAAGCGGGCCATGTCTGATGCTTTGAAGGAATGCCCGTATAGCCGCGAAGATGTGGCGGCGCGGATGGGCACCATTTTGGGCCTGCCGAAATTCAGCAAGGGCATGCTGGACAAGTACACAAGCGAAAGCAGCGAGGCTCACCAGATTTCTCTGTTGCGGTTCAAGGCTTTTGTGAAGGCCACGGGCTGCAACTGGTTGTGGCAGCTGGTGGTGGAAGATGACGGACTGACCCTGATGCAAGGGGAAGAAGCCCGCTTTGCCCAAATTGGTGTGCTGAAGCAGAAAATCATTAAGGACCAGCAGATTTTGAAAGATCTGGAACGGTCACCTGTTGAGCTGCGCAGAGGACGGAGACGATAGATATGTTGCAAGAATGGTTTGAAGTTTCCGAATTGGCCGCTGTGCGCGTGAGTGACTGGCCGAATACGGAGCGCGGCTTGAATACGCTGATAGACCGTGAAGGCTGGCGCAACCATGGGGAGCGGTGCCGGGAGCGTGGCGGGCAAGGTGGTGGGTTTGAATACCATGTGAGCCTGTTGCCTGCGTCTGTGCAAGCCAAGTTGCTGGCGCAATCCGGGGCCATCAAGATCAAAGAAAAAGGTGCGGCAACCTCTGATGCCTGGGCAAACTATGAGCGCTTGTCTGAGAAGAAGAAACAGGATGCCAAAGAACGTTTGAGCGTGGTTGCCCGCATTGACACCATGCATCGCGGCGGGATGAGCAAAACCCATGCGGTTGCTTTTGTTGCAATGGAAACGGGTATTGCCTCCTCAACCCTTTGGAACTGGGAGAAGCTGACCCACGGCTATGCACGGGAAGACTGGCTTGCTGTGCTGACGCCCAAAAATCCGGGCCGCACGGCAACAGCTGAGTGTGATCCGCGTGCCTATGAGATGCTGAAGGCGGATTATCTGCGCCCTGAGGAACCGGGGTTTGCTGCGTGTTACCGGCGCATGAAGGAAGCTGCTGATCACCATGGCTGGACGCCTGTGCCAAGCGCGAAAACGTTGAAGCGGCGCATTGAGCGTGACGTGCCTGCGGGGGCGATAATGCTGTCGCGCAAAGGCAAGGATGCAGCCAAGCAGCTTTATCCGGCGCAGGAGCGAGACCGTTCTGTGTTCCATGCCATGGAAGCGGTGAATGCGGATGGTCATAAATTCGATGTGTTCGTTATCTGGGAAGATGGCAGCATTGGTCGCCCGTTGATGCTGGCCCTGCAGGATCTTCATTCCGGCAAGATGCTTTCTCACCGTATCCAGAAGTCCGAGAACAAGGACGCTGTGCGCCTTGCCATTGGCGACATGGTGGAGAGCTTTGGTATTCCTGACAGCATCTATCTGGACAATGGCCGCAGCTTTGCTTCCAAGTGGATTACAGGTCGGATGCCAACACGGTTCCGGTTCAAGGTGAAGGATGAAGATCCTTCCGGCATCCTGCATACACTGGGTGTTACCGTGCACTGGACTACGCCGTATTCAGGCCAGTCCAAGCCGATTGAACGCGCCTTTCGGGATCTGTGTGAGGAGATCGCCAAGCACCCGAAATGTGCCGGGGCTTATACGGGCAACAACCCGATGGCAAAGCCTGAGAACTACGGTTCCAAGGCTATTCCGATTGCCGAGTTTGAGCAGCATGTTGCTGAGCAGATCGTGCGTCACAACACCCGTGAGGGTCGCCGTGCCGGTTGCTGCAATGGCCGCTCGTTTGAGCAGACGTTTCGGGCATCGCTGGCAGACCCTTCGACCATCGTTCGAACGGCCTCTGAAGCACAGCGCCGCTTGTGGCTGATGGCTGCTGAAGGGGTTAAATCCCGCAAGCCATCGGGTGAAATTCATCTCAATGGAAATCGTTATTGGGCTCCTGCGATGAATGAGCATGCGGGCTCTAAAATGATCGTGCGGTTTGACCCTGACAATTTGCATAACGGGATCTTTGTTTACCGGCTGGATGGCTCGTTTGTGTGTGCAGCTGAGTGCATTGAAGCGGTTGGCTTTAATGACACCAATGCAGCCCGCGAACATGCCCGCAAGCGCACTGCTTACATGAAGACGATGCGTGAAGCACAGCGCCTTGAGGTTTCCATGGGCATTGATGAGGTCGCAAACTTGTTGCCGAAGATTGAGAGGGAAACCGAGGCCATGCCGGAACAGCAGGTTGTGCGTTTGGCGGTGGGTCAGGATCGGCCTGTGCCGCAAGGACCGGCATGGAATGAGGATGCTGACAAGAGTTTTGGCCGAGCTATGGCGGCCATGAGTAATTCGAGTAGTCGCGTAGTGCCCTTCCAGAGCGGGGCAGATAGCTGAGGAGATGCGTTGCAGGCATCTCCCCAACAAATTGACACGTCCGAAAACGGACATTTGACAGACGGAATAAAACATGAGCGATCGAATGAAACAAGTCTGGGATCTGGTTGATCCGATTACCGAGATCCCTGAAAAGCAGAAATGGGCGTGGCTGGATGCGCGTGTTGCAGCGAAGAAATACGCTGAAAAGAAAGGGCTTTCCAAGGCAGCGTTTGCCCGTGAAGTGGACATTGCAGCGGCTACATTTTCCGAGTGGTTTTCCGGTAAGTATCGTGGGGATTATACGAAGACCACCGACGCGGTGAGGTTGTTCGTTGATAACCAGCACAGCTTTGAACAGACTGAAATGCAAGTTCCTGAGGATCTTGGATATGTGGAAACGCCCACCTCAGAGAAGGTGATGAGCGCTCTACAGTTTGCCCAAAGCATGCCTGAAATGGTGGTGATTACTCTGGGTGCTGGCATGGGCAAAACCATGACGGCACGCAAATATGTTGAAGATCACTCTCACACCTATCTGGTGACTATGCGGCCAACCACATCCACACCAGCTGCTATGGTGCGTGAGATCGGTATGGCGATGGAAATTAATGAGCGGAACCTGCTCCTGCTGAGACATGCAATCGGTTTGCGGGTTCAGCGCAATGGCCGCAAGCCTATGCTGATCATTGATGAGGCTCAGAACCTTTCTGATAATGCAGTCAACGAACTGCGAGATTTTCTTGATCGGTATGGGTGCGGCATTGCTCTGATCGGCAATGAAGAGCTTTACACCCGCTTTGGCGGTGCTCAGCCCAAGGCTGCATATGCGCAGATCAACCGCCGCACTGGAATGCGCGTGCGCCAGATGCGTCCTACCAAACAGGACGTGGCTGTGATCGTGGATGCATGGGACATTGAAGATGTAGAAGCCCGCAAGATACTGCATGCCATTGGCCGCAAGCCTGGTGCTCTTTCCCAAGTCTCTAAAACAGTTCGATTGGCTCACATGCTGGCCTTTGGAAATGGCGGCAAGGTAGACGCAAAAACCATCCGCGCAGCCTGGTCTAACCGTGGGGGAGAAGAGCTATGAGTGCAGCCCTTGTCGGTCAACTAGAGACGCTGGAAGTCTGGTTCCGCGAATATACCAAACATGGAGAGCCGTTCTCTCAGCACAGTGCTGAAGCTTTTGGTGCGGGGCTCAAATGCGCCATTGAGACAGCTAGGGCAAGCCAGCAGACACCAGCAAAAAGCAACCTGCAGGTTGATGGCGTGATCTTCTTTCCCATCCCAGATCTGGAGCGCCCTGCAGATCCAGAAACTTCTGCTTGATTTAAAAGGATTGATTTCATGAGTAACGAAACACTCGTCCCAGAGGGTTGCTGGAAGAATGCCAAGGGCGCGTTTGTGCCTTTAGCAACCATTAAGATGGAACATCAGGAAGAAGATGCCCTTGTTAAAGAGATCGTTGAATCTGCGCGTTTCCTCAATCAGGCTCTTTCAAAATTCAAAGTAGATGCACTTGGCAATGTGCAAGCATTTCGTGAGTTAATCGCCGAAAAATATGGAGCGAAGAAGGGTGGCAAAAAAGGCAACATGACCTTGTTGTCTTATGACGGCACATTGGCTGTTCAGGTTGCCATTTCCGAGCACATAAGTTTTGGGGCAGAGCTGGAAGCGGCCAAAGCTCTAATTGATCAATGCATCAATAAATGGAGTGAAGGTGCGAATGCAAACCTTCAGGTGCTGGTCGATGATGCCTTCCACGTAGATCAACAAGGCAAGATTTCGACAAGCCGGGTTCTGAGCTTGCGCCGCTCCAGCATTGAAGATCCAGACTGGCTGCGAGCAATGGATGCCATCTCTGACGCTGTTCGCATCACGGGCTCCAAGACGTATCTGAGGATCTATGAACGTGATCCGATGACAGGCTTGCAAACACCGATCTCTCTCGATC
>NZ_LCWX01000239.1:65599-70250 GCF_001431305.1 Pseudovibrio sp. POLY-S9 | reverse complement strand
TGGCAGCTGTTTAGGAGGTGTCGTTATGGGATGCACGTTAGACGCCTTGCGCACCCAGGCAGAAGACAATTTGAGAGCCATTCAACGGCACTGGGCAGATCAGGGCTATGTGATCACTGGAAAGATTGAATATCGCATCAGCGCAGATGGCACCGGCTACTTTGCTGTGATTACGGATCTGGTGAATGGCCGTCCCAGGAACTTCAAGCAGCGTCACCTGGAACAGATGAAGCAGCACCAGACACAAGGGAGAATGATGTGATGGCACGTTACAGAGTTGAGATGAAAAGCACCGTTCTCATGGACATTGATGAAAGCAAATTCACCGATGAGTTCATGGAGCAATACCGGCAGTTGATTGATCCGGGTTTCAGTGAGGTTCGTGATCATGCGGATTTACTTGCTTATCTCAACCTTCGTGAGATTGCCGAAAATGGCTCATTTATCGAAGGCTATGGTGATTTGAAGCAGCAAGGCGTTGAGTTTGTTGGCCTGCCGGAGATTAAAACAGAAGCTGTCCTACGTGATGGCGAGCCTGTTTAGGAGGGATAGAGATGAAAGAGTTACCTGAACTTAAGGCCATTCATTCCGGGTTCGCTGAGGTTTGTGACTTAGTTGATGCCAATGACACATCTGTAGAGGTCGCACAGCTTCTATTGGATGACGACGCCGAGGAGATCGCCCATCGCTGCAACCACTATCCTGAACTGTTAGCAGCCATCATAAACGTTCTGGCTTATGAAAAGACCGACCAGGAAGCCTCAGCAATAAAGGACTTAAGGCTGGCCTTTGAAAGTGCGCAGGAGGTCTCGTTATGAGCACACCTCACAAACGCCTCTATGCGGCCAAGAAGGCTGCTAACCTTGATGACGAAACCTTGCGCGATTGCCTTGAGGCTTCCATTGGTCGCCGCTCTGCCAAGGGCTTGACTATGATCGAGTGCAACAAGGTGCTGGGACACATGGAGGCCAAAGGGCATGGCGTTGATGCGGGCAGATCCACGCAGATCAGCGGCACCTTTGGCGGTAAAGCTGTGGCGCTGTGGCTTTCCGCCTGGAACCTTGGCATCGTTCAGGACAAGACAGACAAGGCGTTGCTTTCCTGGGTGAAGCGTCAGACCAAGATTGAGCACATTAACTGGGTGGATGGAGAAGACGGGTCCAAGGTCATTGATGCTCTGAAGGGCTGGATCAAGCGTGAAACCCGTATTGACTGGAGCGTCGATAAGAACCTGCCGTCTGTGTACAATCGCCCTGAGTTCAAGGTGTTTGTCGCACAGGTGGCGCTTTTGAAACACCGCGAGGTAATACCGGCCCATCACACGTTTGGCCTGATTACCCACTCAGTTGTGGGTAAAGATCATGTTCAGAAACTGGACAGCCGAGACTGGATCAAGGTGATGAACGCGCTTGGTAAAAAGGTGCGCGCCTGTCTGGTTCGGGAGGCTCACTGATGCAGGTTCTTTCCTATTCCTCAGTTCAGCCAGGTAAGTTCTTCTGCTGTCAGGTAATAGCCGATACCGAGCTTCTCGTATGTGACCTTTATGTTTGCCGCACATTCAGGCTTGTTCTCGAAATCCTGACAAGTAGTTGCTGCTTTGACACGGTCAGCTTTCGAGAGCTTTTCAGTGTGAACATAAAGCAAGCCTCGAACGCCTATCTGCTTTTGAGCAGAACATTGAATCATTTCAAGGCTAGAGCCTACGGCATGGCAATTTTCAATTGTGGTCTGTTGGTTCAGCGAGGCGTCATCTTCCAGCATATAATCAATCAGCACCTGATTATCAGCAGCATACGCGGCACCAGAAAGCAAAAGTGTTGCGGTGGTAATAACTTGTTTCAGCATTTTGAAAGTTCCCAAAAGAATAAAGCGGCTGAACGAGAATACACACCGAAGGCAAGTGCATTAAAGCTAAAAACACTCAGCAGTTTCGGTGAATATTATGGCTGATGCTTTGCCTCCTGTTTTGAACGAGATCCGCGAGGCGGCTGGCTTGCCTGCTGCCCTTGAGATCGCGCATCGGTTTGGCGGGAGCCGGGTTTTTATTCCCTCTTACCCCTCCGCAGATAACTGGTTGCAGGAAACCGTGGGCGAGAGTGCTGCAAAAAAGATCTGCGACCATTACCGGATTATCAATGCAGGTGGCAGGGCCATGGGGATCTATCTTGAAATTCCTCTGGGGCCGACCGGACAACAAGCCAGCACACATGCCCGCGTGCAGCAATATCTTCAAGAGGGTTTGTCTGCCGATGAGGTTGCCCGCCGACTTGGCATCCACCGCAGAACTGTGCTAAGGCAGGCGGTACGAATACGAGATCCCAGACAAGCGGATCTCTTTGAATTTTAGAGCTGGTGACACATGTCACCGGCTCTTTTTTTTATGCGTCAGGCACTTTGCAAACACCTAAACACTCATGTTTGCAAAGGCACATCGCCCATGTCCTCCGCGTCTCCAATCGTACAGCAGTTGCGTCATTTCAAGGTTAGCGCTGCCAGCAGCGACATCATCTCCAAAATCTCCAAGGAGCAAGGTTTTGATGAGTACCTGTTACGGGCTCTGCTGATTGTTGAGAGCAAGGAAGCAGCCTGTGATGATCAAGGGCGCATTCATCTCCTTCCTGAAAAACATATCTTCTGGCGCAAGCTTCCAAGCCAGTTGCGCAGCACGGCTGTTGCTGCAGGTCTGGCAACCAAGAAATGGTCAAAGGGCAATTACAAGGGCCTTGGCAAGGCCGGGTCTGATGCCCGCTGGGACAGGCTGGAGCGCATGGCGCTGGTTGATGAAACCGCTGCCCTGTTGTCCGCCTCCTACGCTAAGCCTCAAATCATGGGCTTTAATTACAAGCTGTGCGGATACCATTCGGTCAAGAGCTTTGTCATTGCGCTGGCAAGTGAGGAAGCAGCTCAAGACAAAGCCTTCATAGATTATCTGCTTAACAGCGGCCTTGCAGAAGATATCCGGGCCAAGGACGTTCCCGCGATTGTACGCCGCTATAATGGAGCTGGGCAGGTTGATTATTACAGCCGCAAAGTTTTGCGTGTTTATGCGAAGCTGACCGGCGAGCCCTTGCGGCTTGAGGAAACATCCAAGCGGGCTGGCATGTTACGCTTGGGTGCAAGTGGTCAGCCCATTGAAAACTTCCAGCGCCGCCTTTCTGATCTTGGGTATCACGTCAACCCAGATGGCGACTTTGGCGATACAACGCGCCGTGCAGTTGTTGCTTTCCAGGTGGATCACGGATTGAAACCAGATGGTCTGGTTGGCCCTAAAACGGCTGCGATGATGAAACGTGCCGTCCCACTTTCCGAGAAGACCACGAACCCCCGCCAGAGTCTGAAGGTCAAGGATCTTCGCGCAAAGGGATCTCAGACCGTTAAACAGGCAGACCGGATGACCGTTCTGGGCGGCGGTGTGGTTGCCGTTGGCGGGGTGGCTGAGGTCGCGGAACAATTGTCTGACAGTTCCATCCTGGACAACCTTACCGGCCTTCAGGATGTGATCTGGGCACTGAACAGTTCTCTTGCTCCTGTGCTTGATCTGATTGGCTCCAACAAATGGTTGATGGTGGCTGCTGGTGGGGCAGCTGTTTTGTATGTGGCCTACCAGATCAAGCAGCGCCGCCTGTTGGATGCGAAGAGCTGGAGGCATGTTGGGTGATTGCTTTCTTCACGTCTCTGGCGTCTTCCAAGCTGGGCCGCGCCTTCCTTAAATGGGCGATTATTGCCGCGTTGGCGGGCCTGCTTTTACAGCGTGTTTTTTCGATGGGCGGGCAAAGCGAACGTAACCGGAGCCTTGAAACCTCTCTCCTGATTTTGAGAAAAAGGAATGAAATTGATGCGGATATTTCTCGTCATTCTGATGCTGATCGCCGTCGCCGGTTGCGCAGCTGGTCCCGCGAATAAATGCGATGGGTTCAAGCCCATCTATCCGGCAAACAGCGATGTGGGCGTTCTCTCCAATTCTATGGTGAGCCAGATACTTGAACACAATGAGTTTGGGTACTCCATGTGTGGTTGGAGGCGAATAGGTCGATGAGTTTTGATGAAGTGGACCAGGCCAACATGCTTGCCGAGCGGGAACGAGATGCCAGCATTGCTGCGGTTTTAAAGTCTCAGCGTGTTGGATCTGGTCGTTCCAGTTGTATTGACTGCGAGCGTGAGATTGAGCCAGCCAGACGCACTGTAAACCCGGCGGCTGTGCGCTGCATTGAGTGCCAGCGAGAACTGGAACAAGCGCGATGAGCCCGGAAGAATTAAAAACATGGGTGGCAATTGTAATCGGCGTTGTGTCGTTAGCTGGCACTGCGTGGACGTTTCTTTCGCACCGATCTCGTGACAATTCCAGCAAGCTGGAGGAGCTGCAGGGGCGCGTGGGTGAAACCGAGGCTAGCGTCAAATCACTGGCACGAGAGATGGAGCATCTGCCCAGTAAAGAGCAAGTGCATCAGCTGGAACTGAACATGACGGAACTGCGCGGTGCAGTCACAACCATTGGCGAAAGCGTGCGCTCTTTGCGTCATGCCACCGAGAATATTGACGATTTTTTGAGAAAGAATAAGGGGTCGTGATGGACTACCAGGACCACATCAACAAGGATGTACGACTGATCATCTTGAAGGCGCTACACAGCCAGGATGATTATTCGCTGAAT
>NZ_LCWX01000239.1:55439-65496 GCF_001431305.1 Pseudovibrio sp. POLY-S9 | reverse complement strand
TCGTCAATCCTGCAGACACTGCTGGAGGGCTACGGCCACACGGAAAGCCGCGATTACATCCATAATCAGCTGCGCTGGATGGAACGCAATGTACAGGCGGTAAAGATCACTCAAGCAGGCAGTGTTCTGGTGGCAACGCTGACAAACGCGGGCCGTGATCATGTGGAGCGCAGAGCCCGCCTGGAAGGCATCAAGCGCCCAAGCCCTGAGGTGTAAGAGATGAGTAAGCGCAAAGGGCGTGGGCGGCTGTCCTCATTGGATCTGCTGCCGCCAGAGGCTTCTAATCTTGTAGATTGGGCGGCGGAGCAACTTTCTAATCGGGACAAAACACAGCAGGAAATTCTTGAAGAGTTTAATGGCAAGCTGATTGCTATTGATCCGACGATTCAGCCAATCAGCAAAAGCGCGTTTGGTCGCCATGCCGTAAAGCTTGCGACCATGCAACGGCGTTTGAAAGAAAGCCAGTCCATTGCAAAGTCGCTGGCCGGTCAAATGAATGCCAGCGCGGTTGATGATGTGACGGTCATGGCAAGTCAGGCCATTAAAACGCTGGTGTTTGAGATCCTGACCAGTGCTGGAGAGGCTGGCCTTTCGCCCAAAGGTGCGATGGATCTGGCAAGTGCGTTGCGCTCTTCTGTTCAAGCTCAGGCAATTTCGACACGGCGACGTAAAGAGATCGAAACCGAGTTCGAGAAGAAGACCGATGAGGCGCTGGAGAAGACTGCTCAGGTTGCTGGTTTGAATTCTGATCAGGTCGCCAAGTTGCGCCGTGAGTTCTTAGGATTGCGCAAATGATGAGTGCGCAGAGCGATCCAGATCGGGTGGCAGGAACGCCGATCCTTACCCGAGATCCCAATGAGGCAAGTCCAGACTTCACACGTGGGGCTGAGATCCCGGATGACCTTGATCCGTTTGCCGATGGCATCTTGATGCTGCACCAAAAGGAATGGCTGGAGGATCGCAGTGACTTGAAGCTTGCCGAAAAAGGCAGGCGTACAGGCATCACTTTTGCCGAGGCTTTGGATGATACCCTGATTGCTGCCAGTAAACGTGAAGCTGGCGGTGATAACGTTTTTTACATTGGTGATACCAAAGACAAAGGCCGTGAGTTCATTGGCTATGTGGGACACTTTGCAAAAACCGTCCAGAAGGAAATGGTGGGCATTGAAGAGAGTTTTTTTGAAGACATTGATGCGGATGGCAACACCCGCAAGATATCCTCTTACGTGGCCCGGTTTGCGTCTGGCTACCGGGTAGAAGCACTGTCCTCTCGACCTGAAAACATTCGTGGCCTGCAGGGCATTGTGGTGATTGATGAGGCGGCGTTTCATAAGGACGTGCGTAATGTTATTGACGCGGTCAACGCGCTCCTGATCTGGGGCGGCAAGATCCGCATCATCTCCACTCATGACGGCGTTCTCAATGCGTTCAATGAGCTGATCCGGGAGGCGCGAACAGACGCGACTAAGGGCAAACCAACCTGGTCCATTCATCACATTCCGTTTGCCAGTGCTGTCAAAAACGGCCTGTTCAAACGGGTTTGCCTGATCAAAGGCAAAGTGTGGTCGCAGGAAGCGGAGCAAAAGTGGGAAGACAAGATCCGTTCAGCCTATGGCTCGCGCAAAGCGGCCATGCAACAGGAACTGGACGCGATCCCGGCTGAAAGCGAAGGTCAGGCACTCTCCCGTGTCCAGATCGAAGCCTGCATGGAAGCAGACATTCCCTATATTCGCTGGCAGGTAGAGGATGACTTCAGGGATCTGCCTGATAGCAAGCGTCAGGATCACCTTGATAAGTTCCTGAAGCGAAAGCTTGAACCTGTTCTCAAACAGCTTCCTAAAAACCTGCTGCATGTTTACGGGCAGGATTTTGCCCGCAAAGGGGATGCATCTGCCATTGATGTGAAGTCGATTGAAACCAGTCTTGTGCGCAGAACGAGGCTGGCCGTTGAAATGCGCAATGTGCCCTTTGATGAGCAACGCGAGGTGATGGAATTCATCATCACCCGTTTGCCCCGGTTTTCTGGCGGGGCATTTGATTCCACGGGCAACGGGGCTTATCTGGCGGAAAAGGCGGTCCAGAAATTTGGAGCCTCCATCCGCGAGGTGCACTTTTCTGAAAGCTGGTACCGTGAGAACATGCCTGCTTACATTGAAGCATTTGGCTCAAACAAATCCCTGATCCTGCCAAAGCACGATGACATCGTGAAAGACCATCAGGCGCTTTCCTTTGTGAATGGCATCATCAAGGTGCCTCAGGATTTTCGGTTCAAGGGAAGCGATGGCAACAACCGGCACGGTGATTACGCCATTGCCTCTGCTCTGGGTTTTTGGGTGAGCCAGCAAGACATTGCGGAATACGATTACATGAGTGCGAGCACACTTGCCCGCACCACAATGCAAGCTCCCAAAGACGACGATATTCAAGGTGCAACCACGTTCTCTCGCGGGTCGGTCTTTGGTAAACTGAAAGGGTTGTGGTGATGGCAAAGCCTGTCATTTTTGACCTTCATGGCAAGCCCATGAAGATTAAGGAGAAGGATCTCAGCAGTGAGAGCACTGCAATGATCCGCACCATCTCCAACAAGTTTGGTGGTATGTTCACCTCCGAGCTTACACCACCACGACTGAAGAGCATCTTGCAGTCTGCTGAAGCTGGTCAGCCTGATGAGTTTTACAAGCTGGCGGAGGTGATGGAAGAACAGGATCTCCATTACTCAGCTGTGCTCTCAAGTCGCAAGCGTGCTGTCTCCTCCCTCAGTATGCAGGTCAAGGCAGCAAGTGATGATCCCAAAGATCAGCAGATTGCTGAAGCTGTTCGCCGGATGGTGGAACAACCTGAGTTTATCGACATGCTTGATGATGCGCTGGACGCTTTGGGCAAAGGCAGTTCAGCCATTGAAATGCTCTGGGACACCACGTCTGCTGAATGGATGCCGCGAGAGTTTATCTGGCGTGATCCAAGGCTGTTCAGGTTCCACCCAATCCGCCGTAAAACATTGCAGATGAAACGGGAGGGCTCGGTTGACGGTGAGGATCTGGTGCCGGGGAAATTCATCACCCATCTGCCTAAGCTGAAATCCGGCTTGCAAGTGCGCACAGGATTGGCACGGGTGGCAAGCTGGTCTTATCTGCTCAAGAGTTTTGCTCTGCGTGGCTGGGCTGCTTACAACGAAATCTTTGGTATGCCCCTGCGTGTGGGCAAATTTGATAAGTCCGCCTCGGATGAGGATAAGGCCAAGCTTTTGCAGGCGGTGATTGGCATTGCCAATGATGCTGCCGGGATCATTCCCAAAGAAATGGATATTGAGTTTATTCAAAACTCAAGCCGGGGCGGTGACAGCCTGTTTGAACGTTTGCTTGTGTATCTGGATAAGCAGGTCTCCAAGGGCGTTTTAGGGCAGACCATGACCACGGATGACGGATCGTCTCTGGGGCAGGCAATCGTACATAATGATGTGCGCGAAGATATCCAGATCAGTGATGGCCGCCAGATTGCCACCACGCTGAACCGGGATGTGGTCCGTCCGTTTGTAATCTTCAATTACGGCCAGCAACCAGCTTACCCAACCATCCGCATTGAGGTGGTGGAAGCGGAAGACCTGGAACGCATGGCAAACGTTTTAAATAAACTGGTGCCCTTGGGGCTTAAAGTTCAGGTGTCTGAGGTGCGCGGACGCCTTGGGTTTGGTGATCCAGATAAGGGTGCGGATGTGCTGGGTGTTCAGCAAACTTCACAACAAGACCGGGTCAAGGCTCCCAACAGGCAGCAAGATACTGGACCACAAGCTGCAGCTGACCCATTTGATGATGTTGGGCAGGATGAGCTTGCTGATTGGCAACCGCAAATGTCTGGCCTGCTTGATCCGGTTCGCAAGCTTGCTAATTCGGCTGGTTCCTATGATGAGTTTCTGGAGGGGCTAAGTGGTCTTGCTGCCCAGATGGATGATGGGCCCCTTGCACAGAAGATCACTGATGCCACGTCGAAAGCGGCGGCTTTTGGCGATGATCGGGGGTAATGGTGGCCGGGTTCAAGTTTGATACCAAGCCTTCTCCTGAGGTCACAGGGTTTCTGGATAAGAAGGGCTTAAAGCCATCCTTCCACTGGACGGAGGTTTCGCCGCGAGAACATGCCTTTGGCTTTACTGTTGCCAAAGCCACCAAGCTGGACGTGCTCACCACATTGTTTGAGGAGGTCAAGCGTGCCGAGAGAGGCGGCATTCCGTTTGATGCCTGGGCAAAGGATCTGCAGCCGCGTCTTGAAAAGCTGGGGTGGTGGGGCAAGGTTGATATGCTCGACCCTAAAACCGGCAAGATGGTGAAAGCTCAATTTGGCAGTCCGCGCCGGTTAAAGACCATCTACTGGGCCAATACCAGGTCAGCCAGAGCGGCTGGCTTGTGGGAGCGAGCACAGCGCACCAAAGCGGCGCTGCCTTACTTTGTCTATTCTCTGGGACCGTCACAAAAGCACAGACCAGATCATCAGGCGCAAGCCGGGGTCACATTACCGATAGATGATCCGTTCTGGGATGTGTGGTTTACGCCCAATGGCTGGCGCTGCAAGTGCTGGGTCAGGCAGATCTCAAAGGTTGAAGCTGATAGAAATGGCGGTGTGTCAGATCCGCCTGAAATTGAACTGAAGGAATGGACCAACCCGCGCACTGGGGAGACCCTTAAAATCCCTGAGGGCATAGATCCGGGCTGGCAAGGTAATCCGGGAAAGAACCGCGCCCGGACCCAGATCGACAATCTGAATCTGAAAATGGAGAATGCGGGCAAGCACAGCGATGCTCTGCCCAGGCAGGTGATTGATGAGCTGTGGCGTTCAAAAGCGCCGCAAAGCTATTCCAAGATGAATGAGCGGGTGCATCTGCCGGTGGCTTATGTTCCTGGCCTTGCTTCAAGGTTGGATGCTAAAACGCCATTGGTGGCCGTCTCCAGCGATACCATCGCAACCAAGGTTGGCAAGCATCGCAGCATTGAGCCAGACAAGTTTACGCTTGTGCAGCAAGTGCTGGAGGATGGCGTGCCTATTGAACGTGGTGGATCGCAGGGACTGAGTTTCTGGCTTTCAGAAAAGGATAAAATGTACGTTGTTGCGCTGAAGAAATCGAAGGATGGTTTTATGTATGTCTCAACGTTCTTTCAGTCTGACCACAGACGCTTCCAAAAAGCTTTTGAACAGTACGGAGAATGGGGAGGATGAGTGCTGGCTGTTTGGTGAGGGCGGACTCTCCTCACATGCCATTCGAGGGCACCGATCCATTTGCCTCAGCCAGCACACTAAGTATAGGCGTGGTGCCTGAGTTTGACAAGCAGGGCCTGCGGTAAACACTAAAACGCCTCAGAAGGCCGTAGAGCGCTTTTAAGGGGTTTGAGGTAACATCGTGTATGAGCGAATTCCAAGTGCGTTCGACGGCGTTCGAAGACCATTCGAAATTGATTTTGACCTGATGGGTTGGGTGAGATAAGACAAAGGGGCGTTAAATCGCCCAATTTGCAAGCTGGTGACATGTGTCACCGGCTTTTTTTGTGCCTGCCTGCGCCAAGGTAAGGGCATGAACAAAAACCCACACCTCACCTCTACCTCCCATGAGATCCAACTGGACGGCAATGCTGCCGTTCCATCCTGGATTGAACTGGTACCTGCAGGCCAGTTTGTTGGCCGTGACGGGCGTCCGTTTGTCAATGACGGCCCAGAGGATGTGGTGGCGTTCTTTGTCAGGAGTGAACTGGATCTTGTCATTGACTATGAGCATGCAACGGAGAAGGAAAATGTAGAAGGTGTTCCTGCTGCTGGCTGGATTAAGGAGCTGGAGGTGCGCGGTGGTGCCATCTGGGGACGGGTCGAATGGACGCCGCCTGCAGCCACACGCATCAGCAACCGCGAGTTCCGGTTTATCTCTCCAGTCCTTTGGCACTCTCATTCCTCCAGACGTGTTCTGGGTCTGGCATCTGCCGCACTCACTCACAAGCCCAATTTGAAGATGACAGCGCTCAACAGCGCTCATCCGTCCCCACCTAAAGAAACTGACAGTAAGACTGAAGGAACCGTTGCCATGAAAGATGAGCAGCGCAAGGCGCTTTGTCAAAAGCTTGGCCTTGCAGATGAGGCTTCTGACACGTCCATTTTGGGCGCGGTTGAAGGGATGCAGAGCGCTGTGACCAAGGTGCAAAACTCAGCGCAGACGCCAGATCCGAAAAAGTATGTGCCGGTTGATACCTTCAATCTGATGAAAGATCGCGCTGAAAAGGCTGAAAACGCAACTCAGGAAGCGTTCAAGGTCGATGTTGAGAAGGCCGTCAACTCAGCTGTTGAGGCGGGCAAGATCGCTCCTGGCTCAAAAGAGTTCTATCTCAAGAGCTGCAATTCTCAGGATGATCTGGAGAGCTTCAACAAGCTCATTGCTGGCGGAGCGCCTGCGAGCGTGACCAAACCTTCCGGGCTGGATGAGACTGACCCCAATAAGGGGAAAGCTGCTCTTAGTCAGGATGAAAAATCCGTTGCCAAGCAACTCGGGCTTACGGACGAAGAATTCGCGAAACAGCGCGGCTAAGGCGACAAAGATAAGGGGTCACTAATTATGGTTCAACACTCTCGAAAAGCCAGCAGCCGGACTGGGGATCAGTTTGCTCACCCGGCAAAGGGTGATGTGTATATGCGCCGGGGTGGTCTGTGCGTTCTGGGTGCTGCTGGCTTTGCTCAGCCTGGTCATGAAGCCGCTAACCTCACAGTTGCAGGGATCGCTCAGGAGACCATCGACAACCGCGATGGTGCGGATGGAGCCCTGAACGTTCCTGTGGTGCGCGGCAAAGACCTCCATTTTCTTGGAAATGACAGCGCCGATCCTGTGACACGCGAGCATCTCAATAAGCCCTGTTACATCGTCGATGATGAAGCAGTCTCAAGTTCGCACAAAGGCAATGCCCGCTCACAAGCTGGCATGGCTCGCGACCTGACAGGGGCCGGGGTCTGGGTCGAATTCATCTAGAGCGCTCCATCCGTGGATTGAGAGCATAAGGCTCAGGTTTTGAGCCGAGGGAGATATTTATGGAAATTAATGGTGCAGTTCTGAGCGCACTTGGTGTTGGTTTCAGTGCAGCTTTTCAGGCGGGCCTGGGCGAGGCTCCTGAAGACTGGAAAAAGATCGCTACTGAAGTGCCTAGTACCACTTCAGAGAACGAATATGGCTGGCTCAAGGAATGGCCTGCCATGCGTGAGTGGGTTGGTGATCGTCTGATCAAGGAACTGTCTGGCGATAGTTACAAGATCAAGAACAAAGATTTTGAAGCCACTGTCTCAGTCAAGAAGAACGACATCGAAGACGACAAGCTTGGCATGTACACGCCGCGCTTTAAGGCGCAGGGCCGTGCTGCTGGGCAATGGCAGAACAATCTGGTCTGGAGTGCATTACCGCTTGGATTTAGCGAGAAGTGCTATGACGGCCAGAACTACTTCGACACCGATCATCCGGTTGGGTCAAAGGAAAAGGGCAATCAGCGGACGGTCTCCAACTATCAGGCCGGCGAAAAAGCGCCGTGGTTCTTGCTGGATACAAAGCAGGCGATCCTGCCGATCATCTTCCAGATGCGACAAAAGCCTGAGCTGGTTGCGCAAGATGACGCAAGCACGTCTGAGCGGGCCTTCATGAAGAAACAGTATCTTTATGGGGCGGATGCACGCGGCAATGTGGGCTTTTCCTTCTGGCAACTGGCATTTGCTTCCAAGGCTGAACTGACAGCAGATAATTATCAAGCAGCCCGCAAAGCCCTGACCTCCCACAAAACCGATGAGGATGTGCCGCTTGGCATCATGCCGAACCTTTTGGTTGTTGGTCCTTCCAATGAAGCAAAGGCGCTGGCGCTTTTGAAGAAAGAGAAGCTGGCGGGCGGTGAAGACAACATCTGGCAGGGCACTGCCGAGCTGTTTGTTTCGCCCTGGCTGGACTAACGGGAGAACTGCACCATGAAACCCGTTTGTATTCAGGTCACGACCAGCCGCACTCATTGGCGCGGTGGTCAGGAATTCGTCCAGGGCAAACCGAAGGTTCTGGTCTGCCCTCAGGACATTGATGAGGATGAGCTGAAGCTCATTCAAGCTGATCATGAGCTTTTGGTGAAAGAGATTGAAGCGCCTCTTGAAGATACTTCAGAGCGACCAGAAGCGACAGAGGCCCGCATCAAGGCGATTCAACTTGCCATGTTCTCCCTTCCGGGCGGCAAGGACGCCTTCACCAAAGCTGGCACACCGCGTGTGACTGTTTTGGAAGAGGTGCTGGGCTGGAAGCCAGACAGTGATGACATTGAAGCTGCCGTTGACGGTTTGAGTGATGTCATGAAGGCAGACCTGCAGGCGCTATTAGAGGCTTAAAACCTCGCCTCCCGGTGCAGGCGCGGGGCAAGTGTCTGCATCCAACTGGGGGCTGCTTTACGGGCAGTCCCCACCTTTTCCAATCAGATGAGTTATGACCACCATGGCATATGCAAGCGTACAAGACTGGCTGGACCGCAATCCGCATCGGGGATTTGTTGCGGACTATGACCACGATGGACAGGCGGATGAAGCCGCTGTTGCGCGTGCCCTGGAAGACGCTTCTGCTGAAATGGATGGCTGGCTGGGTGGACGACACTCAACACCGATAACAGATCCACTGGCCGTGCCGGTTCTGCGTCAACACTGCCTGGTGATTGCAACGCACATTCTGGCAGATACCCCGCAGACCAATGATCAAGAAATAGGCGGTCGTTACAAACGAACATTGGATTTCCTCAAATCTATTGCCAAAGGGGACGTCACTTTGCCCATGCAGGCGAGCACATCCGGTGCGGGCAGCGCCTCCAATGTGGGCGTGACCTTCGTTACGCCTGAAAGGATCTTCTCATGAGCGGCGTTGAGTTCGTGCTGGAAGAAGACCTGGGCAAGGCCACACTGGTTGCCGATCAGATCAGTTCCGTGAACCTTGCTGATGTTCTGGATGTGCACGGCGCTTTAGGCGTGAGCCAGACACAGCGCCGCATTACTCAGGATCAAAAAGCCCCTGATGGATCAGCCTGGAAAGAACACTCCAAAGGCTATGGCGCTACTCGGGGCGGCTCTCAAGGGTTGCTGCACAGTGAAGGCGATCTGGTCACCAGCATTGATCATGTTTCGGGCTCTGATGATGTGAGCTGGGGCTCCCCAGTGGTCTATGCGGCCATTCATCAGTTTGGCGGCACCATCAAGCCGAAGAACGGGGCACGATTGTTTTTCATGATGGGCGGGGCAGCGGTTGCTGCTTCTCAAATCACCATCCCTGCGCGGCCTTATCTGGGACTGTCCAGTGAGGATGTGCGTGAGCATGAAGACACGATGGTTCACTTCATGGAAGGGCTGCTGACATGAGTGAGAAAAACCCGTGGACCAAGGCAACGGCCTATAGCGACGTTCAAAACGCCATCATTCGCAAGATCAGGCAGAGCGGCATTTTGCATGAACATGCCATGGTGAAAGCTCCTCCTGGGATCGTCAGCGAAAAGCTACTTGGTTCTAAGTCCGTCACCAATTTAGGTGGTGCCTTTGTCGGCATTGGTCGTTTGGCCTCCGTGAAGCAACAGGCAGATGGCACAGCCGTCCATGAGCTTGGTTTGGGCGTGTTTCTGGTCGCACCTTACGGGCACCGGGATAAGCAGGCTGAAGTGATCGTGGACACGGTTCATGAGTTTGTTCAGCTGATCACTGACAACCGCTTTGAGCTGGTGAAAGCGCAAAGGCCGGCCGGGATCTCTGCCCGCAATCTTTATTCACCGTCCATTGACCGCTTGGGCTCTGCTTTGTGGCTGATTGAATGGCGGCAAAGTTTCATCTTGTTTGACGCTGAAGGCATGGCGCTTGGCAATGCGGCCAGCCGGTCAGCTGCACTGGGGAGGTCTGCGCCATGATAGACCTTTTAAACCTTAAAACCCGCCTTGCTGAACTGGAGCGCCGATCCGGCAACTTCGTGCGAAAGGCGAAGGTTGCTTCTTATAAGGGCGGCAAGGTCGTTGTTGAAGATGGCAGCGGGTTTAAATCAGCGCCGGTC
>NZ_LCWX01000239.1:51844-55334 GCF_001431305.1 Pseudovibrio sp. POLY-S9 | reverse complement strand
ATCCCCTCCGGAGAATGGCAGATTGATGCGCCCGCCAATGTGGGAGCGCAAGGCTTCCTGTTCTGCCAGGACGGTGAGACTGAGAATGGGATTTTCTTCCCTTGCATTCCCTCTGGAGACAATCCGCATGCCAGTGCCGAAGGCGGCACCCTGCGCCTTAAAGGGCCGGATGGCGTTGTCGTGGAGATCACTGGCGGCAAGCTCACCATCACCTGCACTGAGGCCACTGTGAACGCTGACACCGTCAATCTTGGCGGGACTGGCGGCAAGGAGGTGGCCCGGATCGGGGACAAGGTGGAAGTCAAACGCGGATCTTCGAAGGGGCTTTGGCCCATCGTCGAAGGCTCTTCGACAGTATTTGCAGTTGATTGAGGATGACACAATGAGTGTGAAGAACGAGACCTATGAAGTCCTGAAGCAAGCCATGATCTTTGGTCAATGGCGCAGCAAAGGCGATGAGGTGGAGATGAGCCAAGCTCAGGCCCGCTTTCTGCTTCTCAATGAAACCGTGAAGCTGAAGAAGGCAACGCGCAAGAGTTCCAGCACCAAAGCTGCTGACGAGACGAAGGCTTAATCTGATGGCCGGGTACGATTCAGTGACAGGAAAACCACTTTACGGGGATGCGCGCATTGCGCAATCCATCCGCCGTCTTGTGGTGACACGCGGCGATCTGGTGATGCGCCGCCATCTGCGCTGTGATCTGCCTGACCTGATTGATACGCCGCACAACGGGGCGCAGCGGATACTGTTTCAGGCAGCTGTTGCCTCAGCCATTCATGAACATGAAGCCCGTGTGGATCTGGAAGAGGTTCGCCTTATTGCTGTGGAAGCGTCAACGGATCTGGATGCAGCGGAACGTGTTGCTGATGGTGAAAACCGTCTTGAGATCCTGGCAACCAGCCGGGAAACGGGACAACCGGTCTCGCTGAGCGAGGTGGTGCGATGAGCCGTTATGACGACATCATTGATCTGAGCAAGGTCGAACCGCCCAAGCTGATTGACGAGAAAGAACACTCGCAGATCTTTGAGGGGATCAAGGCTGAGTATGAAGCCAAATGGCCTGAGTTTGAGGATGAAACCGAGTTTGAACCGGTTCGTGCTCACCTTCATGTGGATGCTCAGCTTGCCTATCAGGCAAACACCCGGATCAATACGGCTGCAAAGGCTTCTCTTCTTGCCAGCGCCACCGGAACGGATCTGGACGCCAAGGGTTATGGCCGGTCTACACCGCGCAAAACCGTAGAGGTTGGCCAGGATGGCGCTCCCGATGTGATGGAGCAAGATGACGACTACCGCGAACGCATTCGTATTGCCCCAGAAAGCTGGTCAACAGCGGGTGCTGAAGGAGCTTATGAGTATTGGGCAAAGAGTGTTCCAGGTGTGCGGGATGCGCGTGCCTATTCGCCCGCACCTTGCGATGTTGAGATCTATGTTGCGCCGGATGATTTGAGTGCTCCTGCAAATCAGGACCTGCTTGATGCAGTCCTGGAGGCTGTGAGTGCGAAGATCAGACGCCCGATCGGGGACCGTGTAACCGTCAAGGCTGCGCAGATCCTGAACACGCCAGTAACTGCTACGCTTTACGTGCTGGCAGGTCCGAGCCCGGATCTTTTGAAAAGCAAAGCCGCGATGCGGGCCACAGATTATCTCCTCAGCCGCCAGAAAATCTGGAAATCCCTTTACAAGTCCAAGCTGGATGGTTCGCTGGATGTGCCCGGTGTTGAAAATCTGAAGACCGATCCAGACGGGGACATCCAAGCTGAAAAACACCAGATCATCTGGGCATCCTCTTTGACGGTGAATGTGGAGGTGATTGATGCGTGACGCTTCCTCGCAGTTGCCTAATGATGCTACGGATCATGAACGCCGCGTGGCCTCTGTTTCCTTCTGGTCCTTCGAGCTTGATCAGGCCATTGCAGATTTGCGCGATCTGACCAATCCGGACAAGACACCCGCAAAGTACCTGCCATTTCTGGCTTTCGAGGCTTCCGTTGATTTTTGGGATGAAGAGTGGAGCGACGATGTAAAACGTCGATCCATCAAGATGAACTACCAGATCCAGCGGCACAAAGGCACAGCTCACGCTGTTGAAACAGCCCTGGGGATCATTGGGGTCTATCCGCATATTCTGGAGTGGTGGGAAGAGGACGGCTCAGGTGTTCCTGGAACGTTTGAGGTCACAGCTTATGCCAATGAGCAGATCTATCATGGTCTGCCATACCTTTCTTCCAAGCTTCAGGAAAAAGCCATTGAAGCGGTAGAGCGTTCGAAGCCGTTATCGCGTCACTTCACATTTACACTTGGGGCCCATCTGGAAAGCGAGATCGGCATCGGCATGGGTGGTCGCTCCAATGCTTTCACTCAGCCTAGGGGCGCAACGGTTCTTCCCAGAAGCGGCACAACTTTGAGCATAGGTACAATGGCGCGTGGTGTTGCTTTTGTAGCGCAAACGGCTGAGCCGGTTCTGCCGCAGATGGGGACAGTTCTTGGCTGTGCAGCAGCAGCTCGTTGCCATTCCTTCCTTTCACTTCATGGAGAGCTTTTGACATGAGCCTCAAAGCCATCAATCCAACACTCACACGCAACGGTATGCGAGCAATCTTTGATGCTTCGGATGCTGGCCTTCATGCCAAGATTACACATCTGGCCTTTGGAGCTTCGCGCTATACGCCAACGGGTAATGAGAACAGTCTGAAATCAGAGAAAGCCCGTATCGAGTTAATTGGATCTCGTTATCTGGATGATTTTCAGATGGAGATTACGGCCAAGATTGACGGGGATGCAGGTTTCACACTGGCTGAGCTGGGCGTGATCCTGGAGGATGGCACTCTGCTTGCTGTCTGGTCCGATCCGAACACGCCACTGGCGCAATATACACCAGGTGTACCAATCGCTTTTTCCTTCGTGCTGGCACTTGCTGCTCTCCCTCAGGACGTCATTCAGGTCTCGGGTGATGTGGATCTTCAGCTCTTTTTTGGCGAGGAGTTTGCGCAATTGGCAACGGCTATCACTGCAAACATGTTGGCGCAGGCCAAAGCTGATGTGCGGGCTGATGAACTTGCCAAGCTTCAATCCCATCAACAAGAAACGCTGGACCAGATCCAGGCAGGGACGCTTCCCATCACGGCAGCTTAACCCACTTAAAACGAGAAAGGCAGGCAGATGTCACTTTCAGGAGATATTGCAGAGCTGGTTAGTGAAAGCCGCAAACTGCAAGAGTATTTTGCGAACTACCGCAATGAGGCCGAGGTGGAGCGCCGGGCCGCGCTCGCAACCGCACCGGATATGATGAAGGTGTTTTGGGTTGATCAGATAAACGGAGATGATGGTAACTCTGGAAACGAAAATGAGCCCTTACGATCGATTAAAACAGCTGTAAAGAGGACGCCTGAGGTTGGTATTTGCAAGATTAACTTGCAGTCTGATTATCATTTTTCTGAGATTACTTATCTCAATCACCAAGGGCTCTACATTGACGGTGTTGGTGAC
>NZ_LCWX01000239.1:51265-51744 GCF_001431305.1 Pseudovibrio sp. POLY-S9 | reverse complement strand
CAGCATACTCTAACTTTTCAGCCGTATAGCTTTGATAACAATGGACAGGAAGTGCGCGGTTTAAGAGGGGTTAATATGGCGGGCCGCTCTATGATTTTGCTCAATAATGTGAAACTGCAAGTACCCGAACTCACTGCGCCATACTCAAATATGGTACGCCGTTCTATCGCTAGCCCTATCAGAGTTGGCTATTCGCGCGATCTGGGTATGTCCTCTTTGTTCATGAGCTATTGCGACCTCTCTCTGCCAGCAAATATATTCGGGAGTGTATTTGCTCCACTTGCAATCGGCACCGTTGTCCTGTTCGAGTGCACCACAAGTGATAGCCCTTATTTGGGCAAACTTGTATCAGGATTTACAGATCCGGCCGGTACAGAGACAGACAGCATCTCTTCTATCACCACAAATCTGGAAAAATTTTAAGAGGATCTGATGGCTAATATTTCGCTTAACTATATGGGGCGGGACTTTATACAATT
>NZ_LCWX01000239.1:41409-51088 GCF_001431305.1 Pseudovibrio sp. POLY-S9 | reverse complement strand
GCGGAATGCCGCAAGCGCATTTATGCCCGCGCCAGCGCTGAGACCCAGATGAACATGGCAACGGCTGCGGCTGCCATTGCTGGCAAAGCCGTTGCTGATCGAAGTGCTGATGAGGTCACGCTTTTGACCAGTACAAAGGCTGCACTGGATTGGGTGGGTGCTATGCGCTCCAAATGCCTGGAACTTGCTGAAGATCCGGGCACTGATTTCACACAGGCCGCAAGTTGGCCGGAGTGCCCGCCTGAAGTGGTTGCACTGACAGAGCAGTTTTAAGCTTCTCTCTTTTTTCTATTAATCTGGTGGGGTTCATATGACGACCAATTATCATCACGGGGTCCGTGCTCATGACATGACACAGGCTCCACCGATCATCCGTGTTGGCGAGTCTGGGGAGATCGGCATTATTGGCACAGCACCTGGTGCCGATGCTGAACAGTGGCCGCTCAATGTGCCGGTCGCCATCATTGGGGACATTACCAAAGCTGCAAGCCTTGGCGCAACCGGCACATTGCCAATCGCGCTGAAGACGATCTGGAAGCAATATGCAAAAACTTCTGGCAAGATCGTTGTGATCCGTGTTGAAGAGCTTGCAGATCCGGCTCAGCAGATCAGTGCTGTTGTTGGTGATGTGACCTTAAAGACGGGTGTTCATGCCTTCCGTTCCGCCAATACGCTGCTTGGCATTGAGCCTGATCTTCTGATTGCCCCTGGCTTTGCCAATGCCTCTGCAGATGGCAAAGCCAATGCTGTGGCCAATGAGCTGATCAGTGTGGCTGTGCGTCTTCGTTCCTTCGTCATCTTTGATGGGCCAAACACCACAGCCGTTGATGCGGTTACTGCCCGTGGGAACTATGGTTCTGATCGTGCCATGATGGTTGATAACTATATCAGCGAATGGGACACGGGCCTTGACGCTGAAGTGCAGCTGCCAGGATCAATCCTGGCAGCGGGCGTGCAATCTAAGATGGACCTGGAAAAGGGGTTCTGGTGGCCTGCCTCCAACAAGCCAGCCCTCATCAATGGCACGGCCCGTGTGGTGGACTACCGCTCCAATGACAGCGGCTGTGAAGCCAACTTCCTCAACTCTCACGACATCACAACCATCATTCGTGACGATGGGTTCCGGCTCTGGGGCACCCATACAACGGATAAGGAAAAGCTGCTGGGTGGCACCATTGTTGGTCGCCGTGTTGCTGACAAAACCTACGACGCGCTGGAACGCGGCCTGATGCCGTATATCGACATCCCGCCGAGTGAGCAGGCCATTGAGAGCATTGCAGGCAGTGTGCGCGGTTTCCTGCGTGATTTACGCGGCAAAGGAGCGCTCATTGGATATGAGTTCGAGTTCCCGGCAGATCTTAACTCCGTTCAGCAGATGGCGGATGGGCAGTACTTTTACAAGCTGAGGTTCGTGGAAGCGGCAAGCATCCGCAATATCGAGATCTGGGGCTATCGCACGCCGGAACTTTATGCCGAGTTCCTGTCTCAGGCAGCAGCTCTTTCCAGCTTCTCCTCATCTGCAACCTAACCCGCCAAATTCATAGAAAGGAAATGCTATGGAACGTGTCCATAAAGCTGATGGTCATACGCTCTGGATTGGCGAAAGTGACTTTGGTGCCACTGTCACAGAGCTGGACAGACCAGAGTTCGCCCGCAAGATTGAGGAACGCCGGACCGGTGGACGCCAGTTCCCCGTTGGTATCTCGCATGGTTTTGAGGCGTTGAAGCTCTCCGTCAAATGCAAGGGCGTGGCACTGCCATTTATCGGTCTGGTCCAGAGTGGTCAGATCAACGGTGTACGTTTGTTCATTCGCTCTTATCTGGATGACGAACAAGGCGGCTATCAAGCCTCAGTTGAGGAGTTTCAGGGGCGCTGTACCGCTCCCAACAAAGTCATTCAGTCCTGGAAAGAAGATGGTGACATTGAAGGCGAACTGGAGTTCTGGCTGACCTATTATCGCTGGGACTTTGGGGATGCGGAAAACACCATTGAGGTGGACGTTCTCAATGACATCTACCTGCCAGAGCACATGTTCCAGAATAAGGCCCGACGCTCAGCACTTGGACGCTCCTGATCAGTCAACCTGGCTGGCGGCTGATGGTCGCCTGTCTCCTCTCCTTTGTTACAGTTGAAAGAGTTTATCATGCCAAAGCAAATCGTTTCCCTGCCAACTCCAATCACCCTCAATGGCGAACAGGTCAATGAAATCACTTTAACCCGTGAGCCGATTGGCAGCGAGTTTGGCAACTACACGCCGTTTGAAGTCTCTGATGGCAACATCAAGGCTCTGGCGTATGTCCTGCCAAAGATCACGTCTCCACATCTGTCCAATAAGATGATCAAGGACATGCCAGGGCGTAACATTATGGCCCTGACAGCGGGCTTCAATCGTTTTTTCGATGGGATGGATCAGGATGGATTAGTCCAGACAGTGGAGACGACTTCGAACAAGAACCCGACTTCGATGACCTCCCAAGGCCAGAGCGACCAGAAAGCCTAGATCAGGTTTTTTATGAGATCACCGCAGCCTTCCAGTGGGGGCTGCGGGATTTGGAGGAAAAGACCTGGCCTGACCTCTACCGCCACTGGATCAATGCTCGTGAGATTTTGAAGAAACGAAAGGCGGCGATGGATGAGTGATCTTAAAGCCCGGATGACGATGGAATTGCGCGATAAGTGGACGCGCAATGGTCGCCGCCTTCGCGATTCAATGCGTGGCATTCGCAAGGACAGCCGGGACATGGGCAAGGGCTTTAAAAGCGCTGCCCGTGATGCTGCTGAAATGGCCCGCAAGGACATCCAGGCCGCACGCTCCAAACAGGGTCTGATCACTGAATTTAAGAAGGGCCAAAGCGCTGTCAAACAATCGCGCCTGGAATATGCGGCCGCGAAGACCAAGATGCAGGCGCTGTCTAAAGAGATCAGGGCAGCTGAAAAGCCCACGAAGAAGCTTCAGACAGCCTTTAAGAAAGCCAAACAAGATACCAAGCGATTAGGCGACACCTTTAAACAGAACACTCAAACTGCTCAAAAGAACAAGCAGGCGCTTGGTGCTGTCGGGATCAAAGCGAACCGACTATCCAGCAATGAGCGCGAACTGGCGGCAACGATAGATCGCGCCACGGCCAGAATGAATGAGCAAACTCAGGCCGTGCGTAGGCAGCAGGCAGAATACCAGAAATTAGAGCGCCGCAAGCAAGCCGTATTGCGCCTGACTAACCGGGAACGCCAGAGACGCGATAGCCGCCTGGTGCGCGGCGCGGCTGTTGGCGCTGCTGGCGTGGGCGGCATGCTGGCCGGTCGGCAGCTTTTGCGTCCTGTCAGTAATTCCGTGGCGCAGTTTGCCGGATTTGAAGAGCAGATGGATTCTGTTGCAGCTGTTGCCCGCGTTAAAAAGGGCGGCGAAGACTATCGCGGGCTGAGCAATCTGGCTCGTGAGCTGGGCTCTACAACCAGTTACAGTGCATTGGAAGCTGGGCAAGGCATGGGCTTTTTAGCGATGGCAGGCATGGATGTTGCCGCCATCAAGGCTTCTATGGCGGATGTGCTCAATCTTGCCAAGGCAACCAAAACGGATCTGGCAGGGACGGCTGATATCAGTTCCAATATTCTATCCGGCTTTGGCCTGGAGCCTGCTGAGATGACCCGCGTGGCTGATGTTCTGACAGCCACAACCACCCGCGCCAATGTGGATCTGACCATGCTGGGCGAGAGCATGAAATATGCCGCTCCCATTGCCAAACAGCTTGGCGTATCGCTGGAAGAAACAGCAGCCATGGCTGGTCTGCTTGGAAACGTGGGTATCCAGGGCTCTATGGCGGGCACATCCTTGCGTACAATTTACACCCGCCTTGCTGCACCTGCTAAGCGAGGCCGCAAAGCCTTGCGCGAGCTGAAGGTGGAAACCAAGGACGCCGCGGGCAACTTGCGCTCTGTCCCTGATGTGCTTTTAGATATCGCCAAGGCCACAGAAAAAATGGGAACTGGCAAGCGTGCCGAGATTTTCAAGAATATAGTAGGTGCTGAAGCTGGCTCTGCTTTTGCTGCACTGCTTGATGACAAAGGTTTTGCCGTTTTTGAAAAACTGCTGACTGACCTGAAAGACGTCAATGGTGAATCAAAGCGCGTTGCCACTCAGATGGGCGATAACCTCATGGGGGACTGGAAAAGTTTTGGTTCGGCGACTTCCGAGGTTGCCCTGATCTTTGGTGATGCGCTCAATCCAGCCTTGCGCGATGTGGTGAAGACTATGACTGGCTGGGTGCGCAGCACTGGCGAATGGCTGAAAGAACACCCGCGCATGACAAAGGCAATAGCGTTCACCGTTGCAGCCCTTGCCGGATTGCTTGTGGTTGGTGGTGGCCTGCTCGCCTTCATGGGAACAGCCATTGCATTGGCGGCTCCTTTGCGCTTCGGTCTGTTTATGATGGGCATGAGTGCCAGGACAAGTGCTGGCCGAATTGGCCTGATTGGCCGTGCCATCAGGATGCTCAACCCGATCCGGTGGGCAATGCTTATCCCTAAGCTGGCATGGCGTTTGTTTGTGACGCCGCTGAAGTGGCTTTCGTTTCTGCCCAAGATTGCTTGGCGCGGCGTTGTTACAGGCTTGCGGTGGGCAAGCTTTATTCCCAAACTGGCATGGCGCGGCATGGTTGGTGGGTTCCGCTGGCTGTCCTTCTTGCCAAGACTGTCCTGGCGTTTGCTCATTCCGGTTCTGAAATGGGGCTCTCGTCTTATTCCAGGAATTGGCTGGGCGATGTTGGCCGGGGATCTGGCGTGGCATCTTCTGATCAAGCCGCTTGGCTGGGACAAATATCTGCCCAGCATTGAATGGTCCGAAGTCTTTGGGGCATTCTCCTGGGATGGATGGATACCCAAAGTTGACTGGGGCATGTTGTTTGGTGCCGTGAAGTGGCCGGATGAGCTGACCAACTTTGACTGGCGTAAGTTTGTCAAAGAGATCAACTGGCTCAAAGTCATGGGCATAGGCGTCCCAACCGCGATCAATACGATCGTGGAGAAGTTCACGGGAATTGACCTGTTTGAGATCGGTCAAAATGCGATCAAAACCCTTTGGGACGGTATGAGTTCCAAGGTCGGGCAGATGGTAGACGACATTAAATCCAGGCTTGTTGGCATGATTCCGGAATGGATGCGCGGCGAAAGCGGCGGAGACAAAGGATCAGGACAAAACGTGCAAGCCCGTGCCTCTGGCGGCTCTTATCGCTCAGGTCCGCTTTTGGTTGGTGAGCGAGGCCCGGAACTGAAATATGCCAATGAAGGTGGCTATATCGCTCACAACGATAACCTGAAGCGCATGGTGCGGATGTCTGACCGTATTCGCAAGGCAGCTCGCATTGGAGCTGTGGCCGGAGCGATTGCTGCACCTATGCCTTCAGTGGCTGCTGCTGCGCCAATCCTGCCAGGCATGCCAGCGGCTATGGCACCTGCTGCAACTACAGGGCCGAAGTTTGAGATCTCAATTCAGTTCGGCAATATCACAACTACAGATCCGGATATTGGAAACGTTATTGAGGAAGCTGTTGCAAATGCTCTGGGTCGCGCCATGACGGATGCACAAAACCTTTTGTCTGATTGAGGATACTGATGATGGATAGAAGCTATGCAATCAGGGAAACTCAGGACGGGAAGTTTTGGACGCTCTGCAAGTGGCGTGGAGCCACAATGAAATGCTTTCGCTCAAAACGGAAGGCACTGGCAAACCGAAAGGGTGAACGTTGGAATGCAGGAAAAATCTCACTCTATCTCCGTTGGTGTACCAAGTGAGGAGATGAAGTATGAGTAGACCACTTGCAGCCCTTGGAATGTTTGTTTTCGCGCCTGATGTTGGTTCCTTTGAAGAATTGGAACGACGCTGGAAGTTCATATGGGCAAAGCCTGACCCTATTGGCGGAGCTCCTGTGAAGCAGTGGACGGGGCCAGGAGATCAGACCCTTATTATCAAAGGCGGGATCTGGCCGGAGATCCAGCCAGCAGGCTCATGGAAAATGGAAGCCATTGCAGCACGCGCCGGATCAGGCCAGCCCATGACTCTTATTTTAAGTTCTGGCCGGGTGCTTGGGCGCTGGTGTGTGGAGGAGATCTTCAAGAAAGAAACCGAGTTTGTGAAAGCGGGCTCAGGCACGGCCATGGAGTTTTCCATCAACTTAAGCCGCTATTCAGGAGCAAGTTCACTATGGCCGTTTTAAAGCGGGCGATCCGTGGGGATACGGTTGAGAGCATGATTATGGATCATTATGGCAGGCAGAGTGATGAGCTGCTGGATCTGGTGATGCAACAAGAGCAAAACAAGCACCTTTGCGCTCCTGATGCGCCTCTCACTCTGGATAGCCGCATACAGGTCTATATGCCGGATTTACCCGCACAAGAGCGACCCCAGATCATTACACCAGACATAAACCTATGGGATTGAAATGAACCTGTTTGTCTCCATCAATGGCAAGGATGTCACGGGCTTTTTGCAAAACCTGCTAAGCGACAAAAGCGCATCAACTCTGATCGATATTCAGGTTGATGATGAGGCGGGCGGCAAGTCCGACAAGGTGACGCTGAAGCTGGTTCGGGATCATCAGATTGCCTTGCCACCCAAAGGAGCACAGATCATTGTCAGCTTGCCCAATGCAGCCGGCTTGTTGATGCCTATGGGGATCTATTACAGCGACGCTCCCCAAACCTTCGGAAGCAAGCAAGGCGGGCATTTGATGACGCTTTGCGGAACCGCTGCTGACATGGGTGGATCACTGAAGGAAAAGCGCACGCAAAGTTACGACAGCACAACACTCAAGAAGGTTGTTGAAGTGATTGCTGGCCGTCATTCATTAGAGCCTGTTGTGAGCAAAAGCCTTGCCTCTATCTCAGTCCCTCACAAAGATCAGACCAATGTCAGTGATATGCACTTTCTGACTGAGTGGGCAAAAGAACTGGGAGCCATCTTTAAGGTCGCTCATGACAAGCTCATGTTCGTTGAAAAAGGAACTACAAAGAAAGCTTCTGGTGCTCAAATCCCACCTCTACAGCCGCTTGCCACCCAAATCATCAGCTATGAATGGAGCGGTGCACAGCGGACCGAATACAAAACCGTAAAAGCTGCCTATCACGACCAGGACCAAGCCACGCGCCTTTATGCTGAAGCTGGAAGCGAAGAGCCTGTTCACACGCTCTGCAAAACCTTTGCAAGCAAGGCAGAAGCACAAAAAGCGGCGGATGCCGCTTTGAAGGATGGGATTGCTGGAGCGCAGACGGCCAGGGTGACAATTGTCGGGGATGCCAGCGCACGAGCTGAAGGAGCGATTCTCTTGCCACCTGTACAACCAGAGTTAGCAGGCGCGTGGAGCATTCGAAGAGTAACACACAGCGTTCGAAAGGGCGTCGGATACACTTCGAAGCTAGATCTGGAGAGGGTTCGAAGCTAGTTCTTCGAAGGTGAAGCATGAGGTGTGAAGAGAACGGAAAATCGCGCTTCATGCCCTTAAAGGGCAAAAAGACCCCTAAAACTGAAGTGTTCTAAATTCAAGTGTCCCATACTCCAAATCGAAGTGTCCCGCTTCAGTGATGTTGGAGGAGGAATGCGTATACCACTCATTAACTATGAGTTTGACCCAGCCAAATTAAGGGTTGAAACGATGAGAACATTGATAGAACATAACAGATACAAATAGGGTTCAAATTAAGGGTGTTTGTTATGTCATTTGTACTTCGTGAAGCAGCAGCATTCGGTTCTATCGTTCTTTTTGCAAGCAGCTGCCTGATGTGGGGTGATGCGCTGACCCGGATGCTTCCTTAGTAAATACTGAGGAAGAGAGGTTGGGAAACTCGGGATAACCGGTGGTGCGATTTGCCAGGCAATTGCATTTTGCTTTTGGGTCCTCCAAATGAGGTGCTACTGTCGCACACACCTTGCGAACCAAAAGGCTCCAGATGTCATCTCCAGGTTTCGTCCATCTCCGTGTTCACTCGGCTTACTCTTTGCTGGAAGGGGCTCTCCCAATTGGAAAGCTGCTTGATCTGGCTTCCAAGGATGAGCAGCCGGCGCTGGCCATTACTGACAGCGGGAACTTGTTTGGTGCGCTCGAGTTTTCTGAAAAAGCTTTTGGCGCAGGTATACAGCCTGTCATTGGTTGTCAGATATCGGTGACTTTTGACGATCAACCTGACGCGGTGGGGGATGAAGCCGTCAGTGATCTGGTTTTTCTTGCCGTGAATGAAGGGGGCTATGAGAACCTCATGGATCTTGTGTCAAGAGCCTTTCTTGATACAGAGCCGGGGCTCAAAGCCAATGTTCCTCTTTCACGTGTGTTGGATAAATCTGATGGCTTGATTGTTCTGACTGGTGCGAGTGATGGTCCGATTAACTCGCAACTGCGAGAAGGGCATGTTGATCTTGCCAAGTCTCGCCTAGAGGTTTTGCAGTCCACATTTGGCGACCGTCTTTATGTGGAATTGCAGCGCCACAATATGAAAGGCGAGGAAGATGTTGAGCCTGCGCTCCTGAACCTTGCCTATGATCTGAATATTCCAATTGTTGCGACCAACGAGGCTTATTTCCCTAATCCGGATGATTATGAAGCGCATGATGCCCTGATCGCGATTTCCGAAGGTCGTGTTCTTGTCGAGACGGATCGCCGTCAGCTGACGCCGGATCATTGCTTCAAAACCCGTGAGCAGATGATGGAGCTGTTCTCCGATCTTCCGGAGGCGCTTGAGAACTCCGTGGCGATTGCGCGGCGCTGCCATTACCGGCCTTTGAAGCGAGATCCTATTCTGCCACGCTTTGCTGGTGCGGATGCTGATGCTGGCGAAGCGGAGCGTGCCGAGGCGGAAGAGCTGACGCGGCAGGCTAAGGAAGGCTTGCAGGCGCGTCTCGATCTGCATGGTCTGGCACCTGACCTTGAAGAGAAAGATTATTGGGACCGTCTGGATTATGAGCTTGGCATTATTATCCGCATGAAGTTCCCTGGATACTTCCTGATCGTTGCGGACTTTATTAAGTGGGCGAAGAACGAGGACATTCCTGTGGGGCCGGGGCGTGGTTCCGGTGCGGGATCGCTTGTTGCCTGGTCACTGACCATCACTGATCTTGACCCAATGCGGTTCTCGTTGCTGTTCGAGCGCTTCCTGAATCCGGACCGCGTGTCCATGCCGGATTTCGACATCGACTTTTGCCAGAACCGTCGTGAAGAAGTGATCCGTTATGTGCAGCGCAAGTATGGCCGCGAGCAGGTGGCACAGATCATCACCTATGGAACGCTGCAGGCCAAGGCGGTGCTGCGTGATGTGGGCCGTGTTCTGCAGATGCCATATGGTCAGGTGGACCGCCTAAGTAAACTGGTGCCCGGCAACCCGGCCAATCCGTGCACACTGCCAGAGGCATTGGAGCAGGAGCCGCGGCTGCGTGAAGCAGCCAAGCAGGAAGAAGTTGTCGACCGCCTGCTGAAGATGGCGCAGAAGCTGGAAGGCCTTTATCGTCACGCGTCTACCCACGCGGCGGGTGTGGTGATTGGGGACCGTCCGCTGGAGCAGCTGGTGCCGCTTTACCGAGACCCTCGTTCGGACATGCCTGTTGCTCAGTTCAACATGAAATGGGTTGAAGCGGCCGGTCTGGTTAAGTTTGACTTTTTGGGTCTGAAAACGCTGACAGTGATTGATACTGCGGTTTCG
>NZ_LCWX01000239.1:39921-41310 GCF_001431305.1 Pseudovibrio sp. POLY-S9 | reverse complement strand
CACATCAAGAAGCGTGGTATTGAAGTTAAGATCGATGAAATACCAATTGATGACCCCGCGACCTATAAGCTTCTGGCTGCTGGTGAGACGGTTGGCGTGTTCCAGCTGGAAAGTCAGGGCATGCGCCGCGCCATTGCTGGTATGCGGCCTGACCGGTTTGAAGATATCATTGCTCTGGTGGCGCTCTATCGCCCGGGCCCGATGGACAACATCCCGATCTACAACGCGGTAAAACATGGCGAGCAGGAACCTGACTATCTTCACCCCTTGCTGGAACCAATCCTGACCGAGACAAACGGCATTATCGTTTATCAGGAACAGGTGATGCAGATTGCTCAGGTGCTGTCTGGTTACTCTCTTGGTGAAGCGGATTTGCTACGCCGTGCGATGGGTAAGAAGATTGCGGCTGAAATGGAGATCCAGCGAGCCCGCTTTGTTGAGGGGGCGGTTGAGCAGAAGGTCGATAAAAATCAGGCCGGGATGATCTACGATCTGGTGGCCAAGTTCGCGAACTACGGTTTTAACAAATCCCACGCGGCTGCTTATGCGCTTGTGGCCTATCAAACTGCATGGCTGAAAGCGAATTATCCGGTTGAGTTCCTCGCCGGCATCATGACGCTTGATCTGGGCAATACGGACAAGTTGAGTGACTTCCGTCAGGAAGCGGTGCGTATGGGCATCGAGGTCGTGCCACCCTCCGTCAATAAATCCGGTGTGCATTTTGGTGTGCTAGACGGCAAGATCGTTTACGCCATGGGGGCGATCAAAGGTGTGGGCGAACAGGCGGTTGAACACATCGTTGACGTGCGTGGAGATGAACCGTTTAAAGATCTAGGTGACTTTGCAACGCGTATCAGTCCGAAGGTTCTTAATAAGCGCACGATCGAGAATCTCATCGCCGCTGGCGCCTTTGATGAACTTAATCCAAACCGTGCGCAGTTGCTTGACGGTCTGGATCGCATCATCGGGATGGCACAGCGGACGGAAGAGAATAAGACATCTGGTCAAAATGATTTCTTTGGCGGAGATAATGCGCCTGAGCCTTTGATCCTTAATCCGACAGACCCTTGGTTGCCATCCGAGCGGCTGCAAAAAGAATATGCGGCGGTCGGCTTTTACATTTCAGCCCATCCGCTCGATGAGTATCGCGAGCTGTTCACCAAGTTGCGTGTGCAGCTTTGGAAAGATTTTGAGCGCTCTGTGAAGGCGGGGTCTTCCGCAGGGCGTCTTGCGGGCACTGTGACAGCAAAGCAGGAGCGCAAGACCCGTACCGGCAACCAGATGGGCATCGTTCGTATTTCTGATCCGACCGGGCAATATGAAGCGGTGATGTTCTCTGAGACTTTGAATCAGTGCCGCGATTTGCTGGAGCCGGGGCAATCTGTTGTG
>NZ_LCWX01000239.1:39101-39766 GCF_001431305.1 Pseudovibrio sp. POLY-S9 | reverse complement strand
CTGGAGAAAGTGGCGGGCAGGGTGCATCGAACCCTGCGGATTTTCCTCGGGTCCAGCGAACCGATCCAGAGCCTGCAGCGCCAACTGCGCCGCGGCGGTGATGGTGAAGTGAGCTGCGTTGTGCTGCTGGATAATGGTCAGCGCGAAGTCGAGGTCAAGCTTCCTGGTAACTACCAGCTCTCACCACAACTGTCTGGTGCGTTGAAGACACTGCCGGGTGTGATGGACGTTCAGATGTCCTAGGATGCTTCGGTATATGCAAAAAAGAACCCCGCTGAAGATGTTCGGCGGGGTTTTCAATTTTAGAGCATGTTGTGTTTATTGGTGTTCATGCCAGCTGCTCCGATACTAAAAGGTTTTCTGTATGACCTGTTCAGCGCAGGAGTAACCAAGGTTTCTGGCGAAGCGGTCTACGCTCTTTTGTCCTTTCTCAGCCAGATCAGTTAAATCGGCATGATCAGTAACGTTGCAGGTTGAGGCAGCGAGGATTTTGCCATCCTTGGCGGAAACCAGGAGTGCGCGTCCGCGGTAGCGGTAAGCGAGATTTGCGAACCAGCCTGCGCCCTGCATTTCTGACTGATAGGTGACAGTTGATACATCCAAGTAATAACCAGAGTAACCGGTTTCTCGGGCGAGCTTTGTGAGAGCTTTTGCGCGTTTCTCCT
>NZ_LCWX01000239.1:30128-39007 GCF_001431305.1 Pseudovibrio sp. POLY-S9 | reverse complement strand
CGCTGATGGTCGGTTTGCTATATGGGCCCTTGATCGTGCCCTTAAAGCGGAACTTGTGGGTGCTCTGCAGATATTTGGTTAACCGGTCGCGCATGGCGGTTTGTGGATCGTGCTTCGCTGCGGGAATGGAGGCCATCTCGCCATAAGCGCCAGAGGCTGCATTCATGGCTGTGGTCACAACAATACCCAGCAAACCATGCTGGATGCCATGGGTGTTGATGTGGCCTTCTCTCACATGTCGGTTTTTGATGGGCTTTACTGAGGATTTGGAGATCGTCTTTGCATCAATGTCCGAGAGCTTGACGGTTTTGGCGCAGCCACCCAATGTCAAAGCCACAAGTGCTGCTACTATCAGTTTGTTTAGTGCCATTTTAAAATGTATCCGAATTGAGTCATTTTGTTGATGTTTTGTTAACTATAACTTTTCGGAATTACTAATATGTAATGCGCATACCCACAGTTTGGTTTGGTGTCTGGTTGCTGTGGTAGAGATGATAAAATTTGGAGTTGTGCAAACAGGGCTGGAGAGCATCTGTTTTACTAATTCGGGCCTATGTGTTGATCTTAATCCTTGAGTGCTTGATCTTCTTGAAAAGGGGTTCTATAAGCGCCCCATCCCGCACGCAGGGCGGGGTTTGTCCTTGTGGCGAGCTCCATCCGGTTAGAGAGTTGCACGGTTGTGCTGCCCTGCGGAGGATTAAACCGGAAAACTAAGGAGAATAAAGGCATGGCTTTGCCTGATTTTACTATGCGTCAGCTTCTTGAAGCAGGCGTCCACTTTGGTCACCAGAAGCACCGCTGGAACCCAAAGATGAACAACTACATCTTCGGTGTTCGCAACAACATTCACATTCTTGATCTTGGTCAGACAGTTCCGCTTCTGCACCAGGCTCTTAAAGCTGTGTCTGACACTGTTGCTGCTGGTGGTCGCGTGCTTTTGGTTGGTACCAAGCGCCAGGCTCAGGAAGCTGTTGCAGAAGCTGCTCGCAACTCTGCTCAGTACTACGTAAACGCTCGTTGGCTCGGCGGCATGCTGACCAACTGGAAGACGATCTCTCAGTCCATCCAGCGTCTGCGTAAAGTTGAAGAGCTGCTCGACGGTGGTGATGCGAACCGCATGACCAAAAAAGAGCGTCTGTTCCTTGACCGTGAGCGTCAGAAGCTTGAGCGCAACCTTGGTGGTATTAAAGACATGGGCGGTATTCCCGACCTGATCTTTGTTATCGACACCAACCGCGAAGCTAACGCAATTCAGGAAGCTCGTCGTCTGGGCATTCCGGTTGCTGCGATCCTGGATTCCAACTGTGATCCAGATGGCATTACTTACCCTGTACCGGGTAACGATGATGCTGGTCGTGCAATTACTCTTTACACAGACCTGATCGCACGCGCTGCTATTGACGGCATCGCACGCGCATCCGGTTCTATGGGTATCGATCTCGGCGAATCTGAAGAACTCCTTGAAGAGCCTGTTCTTGCTGAAGAAGCTGCTCCTGCAGCTGAAGCTGATAAGAGCGAAGGCTAAGGTTTTCTCTCGGGAAGCGCATTTATGCGCTTCCCCTCCAGTTTTTATGTGATTTTTCGTCTGTTTTTACTGCGAAGGGTCACGGTCGCTATGCGATAAATCGGATGAATCCGCAGGGAAGTCGGCTTCCTCTGATTTTTTTATGACACACTCCCGTCCATGAGGCGTACGATGAGCATTACCGCTGCTATGGTAAAAGAGCTCCGCGAAACAAGCGGTGCTGGCATGATGGATTGTAAAGCTGCCCTGAAAGAAACAGGCGGTGATATGGAAGCAGCTGTTGACTGGCTGCGTACCAAAGGCCTTGCAAAGGCTGCTAAGAAGGCTGGCCGTGTTGCGGCTGAAGGTCTTGTTGCAGTTGCTGCAGATGGCAACAAAGCTGTTGTTGTTGAGGTTAACTCCGAAACAGACTTCGTTGCACGTAACGAAAACTTCCAGAAGCTGGTTCGCGATATCGCTGCAACCGCGCTTACTGTTGATGGTGACGTTGAGAAGCTTGCTGCAGCACCTTACCCAGGTTCTGACAAGAGCGTTGAAGGCGAACTGAAGGAAGCTGTTGGCACCATCGGTGAAAACATGACCCTTCGTCGTTCTGCTGGTCTGTCTGTTTCTGAAGGTGTTGTTGCTTCTTACATGCACAACGCTGCTGGCGAAGGCCTTGGCAAAATCGGTGTTCTGGTTGCTCTTGAATCTGCAGGTGATGCAGACAAGCTGGCAGCTTTGGGTAAACAGATTGCAATGCACGTTGCAGCGACCAACCCAATGGCACTGAACACTGACGAGCTGGATGCAGACGCTGTTGAGCGTGAGCGCACTGTTTACATGGAACAGGCTCGTGAGTCTGGTAAGCCTGAAAGCATCATCGAGAAGATGGTTGAAGGTCGCCTGCGTAAGTTCTATGAAGAAGTTACACTGGTTAAGCAGTCTTTCGTTATCAACCCTGATCTGACTGTAGAGAAGGCCGTTGAAGAAACAGCTAAAGAAATCGGTTCTCCAATCAAACTCACCGGCTTTGTTCGCATCGCCCTTGGTGAAGGTATTGAAAAAGAAGAATCAGACTTCGCAGCTGAAGTTGCTGCTGCTGCTGGTAACTAATTTATTGAGGGCGTCGACTCAGTCGACGCCCTCTTTGTATCTGGATGCATGAAAAGAGGTTTACTATGTCTGAGGGTGTTCGCTGGAAACGAGTTCTTCTGAAACTTTCAGGGGAAGCGCTGATGGGCGACCAGGACTTTGGTATCGATCCAAAGGTGGTTGAACGGGTAGCAGCGGAAATTTCAGAGGCTGTAAATCTGGGTGCCCAGTTCGGCATCGTTGTTGGTGGCGGTAACATCTTCCGCGGTGTGGCTCTGGCAGCCAAAGGCGCTAACCGTGTGACCGGCGACCATATGGGTATGCTGGCAACCATTATGAATTCGCTCACGCTTGCCGATGCGCTTCGTCAGCGAGGTATTCAGGCGCGTGTGCTTTCCGCTGTTCCGGTGCCGTCGATTTGTGAGAGCTTTACTCAGCGCGGCGCAGAGCGTTACATGGAAGACGGGGACGTTATTCTGTTTGCCGGTGGTACGGGCAATCCGTTCTTTACCACTGATTCTGGTGCGGCACTGCGTGCGGCAGAGATGCAGTGTGATGTGTTCCTCAAGGGCACCAGTGTTGATGGCGTTTATGACGCTGATCCTAAGCTTAAGCCTGATGCAAAGCGTTTTGACACGCTTACACCGGGGGAAGTTCTTGAAAAGAACCTTAAAGTCATGGATGCGACCGCGATTGCACTTGCCCGGGACAACTCTATTCCTGTAGTTGTCTTTTCCATCAAGACCTCCAGCGCGCTTGTTAATGTGCTGCGCGGGCAGGGGCTGTTTACGGTCATTGAAGACTAACGGGCATCAGCTGGTGTCTTAACTGTCGGATTTTGACCCGGGCCGGTTTTCGTTTTGGAATGCCGGTCCGTTAAAATGATAGGTGAAAGAGGAAATTATGTCAGAGCTGGACTATGACGATCTTGACCGCCGCATGAATGGTGCGATCACAGCTTTGAAGCATGAATTTGCTGGTCTTCGTACTGGTCGTGCTTCTGCAAGTATGCTGGACACAATCACTGTGGAGGCTTATGGCGCTCCAATGCCGATCAACCAGGTCGCGACAGTCAGTGTTCCAGAGCCGCGCATGATTTCTGTTCAGGTCTGGGATCGTTCCATGATGCAGGCCACTGAAAAAGCTATCCGTGAATCCAGCCTTGGTCTGAACCCGGTTGTGGATGGCATGGTGCTGCGTTTGCCAATTCCTGAGCTTAATGAAGAGCGTCGTCAAGAGCTTGTCAAAGTTGCGCATAAATTTGCCGAGCAAGCGAAGATCGCTGCACGTCATGTGCGCCGCGATGGCATGGAAACCATCAAAAAGCTCGAAAAAGCTGGTGAGATGGGGGAAGACGATGCGCGGTCAGCTTCTGACAGGGTTCAGAAGATGACTGACGACATTATTGGTGAAGTTGATTCTGTACTTGCCAAAAAAGAACAGGAAATCAAGCAGGTTTAATCCTGTTTGCAAGCGGGGGCTATATGGCGGCGAGCGTTGAATTTGAGGCAGTTGATACAAATTCCGAAATCGGACTTTTGAGTGTGCCTCGTCACGTCGCCATCATTATGGATGGTAATGGCCGTTGGGCAACTCGCCGGGGCCTTCCGCGTACTGAAGGGCATCGGCGCGGTGTGAAAACACTGCGCGAAGCCGTTAAACACGCACAAAAGCGCGGGATCTCCTACCTGACGCTTTTTAGCTTTTCTTCTGAGAACTGGGCGCGCCCGCAACAGGAAGTTTCTTTCCTGCTGGCCTTGCTGCGCCGGTTTGTACGCGATGACATTAAGGAACTCACCAAGACTAATGTGAGAGTTCGTGTCATCGGGTCCAAAGAAAATCTCGATAAATCCATGCTGACCCTGCTTAATGATGCGGAACGAGAGACCGCTCATTGTACCGGGCTGGTGCTGGTTATTGCTTTTAACTACGGAGCGCGGGACGAGTTCGTCCGAGCTGCACGGCAACTGGCGCAGCGCGTGGAAGCTGGTGAGTTGAGAGCTGCTGACATTGGGGAGGATGATGTCAGCACTTGTCTGGATACCCGTGATATTCCGGATCCAGACCTCATAGTCCGCACAGGGGGAGAGCAGAGACTTTCCAACTTCCTGTTGTGGCAGGCTGCTTATGCCGAATTTTATTTTGCTCCGACGCCCTGGCCTGAGTTTAACTCAGATGCTTTTGATGATGCTTTGCTGGCGTTCTCTAACCGTGACCGGCGGTATGGGGGTTTGAGCTCTGACGCGACTGGGACGTAATGCCTGACAAAAACAATCAGAACAATTCTGAAGGCGCTTCCGGAGGAATTATCCGGCGCGTGCTAAACGCAAATCCTGATTTGCTGGTACGCGCTCTTTCTGCAGTTATTCTTGCTCCTGTCGCGCTGGCGCTGACATGGGCAGGTGGCTTCTGGTTTGCTGGCCTCGTGCTTGTTGGCATGCTGATTGTTTACTGGGAATGGTACAAGATCATTTTGCAAAACACTCAGCGACCTGTTGTGCTGCTGGGCTATCTGTTTCTCCTCTTCATTGGCTTTAGTTACTTTCAGGCGCAACCGCTCTGGATTGCCGGAGCGCTGATTGCTGGCGCCGCGGTACTTTACGGTGCTGGCGGTTTTGACCGGACGGCGCGCTGGGTGAGTGAGGGCTACGTTTACGCTGGCCTGACCTTTGTCTCATTGCTTGCACTGCGGGAAGGGGATGAAGGGCTTTTCTTCATTATCTATCTCTTTCTTGTGGTCTGGGGGACCGATATTGCGGCCTATGTGTGTGGCCGCAGCTTTGGCGGGCCTAAGCTTTGGCCTGCTGTTTCTCCAAACAAAACCTGGAGCGGTGCTATTGGTGGCGTGGTCTTTTCTTCGCTTTTAGGAATGGGCTTTGTTGCTGTTGCTGGTGGTTCTCAGCTGGTCTGGGCTTTTGGGCTTGCTGTTGTTCTTTCTGCAGTCTCTCAGCTTGGAGATTTGTTTGAAAGCTCCATGAAGCGCCGCTTTAAGGTAAAAGACTCCAGTCGCCTTATTCCCGGACATGGTGGGCTGCTTGATCGCGTTGATGGCCTTGTCGCCGCCGCTGTGTTTGCCTATGTGGTTGGTGTAGTGTTTGGCGGTCAGCTGTTCGATCCAAATGCAGGGTTGATGCTGTTTGCATCCTGATACTGCTGATTTTTGTGCTTCGCCCACGGTTCTGTTGATTTGCAAGGGTTGTTGATATGACAAAATCTCTCACTGTGTTGGGAGCAACCGGATCGGTTGGGGCCAGTACGCTCAAAGTTATTGCGCACAGCCCTGAGCGTTATGACGTCAATGCACTTGTTGCAGGCCGCAATGTTGATGCGCTTGCGAAGGCGTGCCTGGAGACTGGTGCAAAGCGTGCGGTCATTGGTGATGCCTCTAAATACGAAGATCTTAAAGCAGTACTCGCCGGTACTGGCGTTGAGGTTTCTGCAGGTCGTGAGGCTGTGCTGGAGGCGGCTAGCCAGAAGGTGGATGTGTTGGTTTCTGCCATGGTGGGAGCCGCAGGACTGGAGCCGACCATTGAGGGGATCAAGGCAGGCAGCAATATCGCTCTTGCCAACAAAGAAACCATGGTGTGTGCAGGCACGATTGTGTGTGAGCTGGCTGAAAGGCATGGTTCCAAACTGCTGCCGATGGATTCAGAGCATAATGCGATTTTTCAGGTGTTTGAGCAGGATGACCCCAAAGCTGTCGACAAAGTGATTGTCACAGCTTCCGGTGGACCGTTCCGGACATCGACACTGGATGAGATGCGTGTTGCGACTCCTGAGGTGGCGCTGAAGCATCCAAACTGGTCCATGGGGCGGCGGATTACCATTGATAGTGCTTCGATGGTGAACAAAGGTCTTGAGCTGATTGAGGCCTATCATCTGTTCCCTATTACCGCTGATCAGCTGGATGTGGTTGTCCATCCACAATCAATTGTCCATGGCATGGTTAGATATTGTGATGGGTCATTATTGGCCCATATGGCGGTTCCGGACATGTGCGGGCCAATTGCTCATTGTCTGGCATACCCAACCCGAAAGACGGCTCCGGTTGCGGATCTTGATCTGGGGATGATTGGGCGTCTGGACTTTGAAAAGCCTGATTTTGAGCGTTTTCCTGCGCTGTCACTTGCACGTAAAGTGATGGAACTTGGCGATGGGGCAGGGACGATTTTTAACGCAGCTGACGAAGTGGCGGTGGAAGCCTTCCTTGGACGGAAGATCGGCTTCCTCCAGATCCCAGAGCTTCTTGAGGATGTTCTGAATCGGCTTCATACGCAAAATATGCTAGATTGTTCAGATCAGCTGGAGGAGATTCTTCAGTTGGATCAGGTAGCGCGTCGAGTTGCAAACGAAGTTATTGGGAAGATGGCCGCCTAATCCGGCGCTTCCTTTAAAAAATAAGGTAAGGCTGTTCGCATGGACGTTCTGAGTTCAGTTCTTGGTGGTTCGCTCGGAGTCATCATTCCCTTCTTGGCTGTGCTTACTGTGGTTGTTTTCTTCCATGAGCTAGGGCATTTCCTCGTCGCGCGTTGGTGCGGGGTGAAGGTTCTTGCATTCTCAGTCGGGTTTGGACCGGAACTGTTGGGTCGCAATGACAAGCATGGGACGCGCTGGAAGGTCTGTGCCATTCCGCTGGGTGGCTATGTGAAGTTCTCAGGTGATGAGAATGCTGCAAGCGTGCCAGACCGTGATGAGCAAGCCAAAATGGATGAGGAGATGCGCCGGACTGCGTTCTTTGCGAAGAACCCATGGCAGCGCTCCGCAATTGTGGCCGCAGGGCCTATTGCCAATTTTATCCTCGCTATTCTTATCTTTGCAGGAATGTTTGGATTTTTAGGAAAATTCGAAACATTGCCACGTGTGGATCAGGTGCGACCTGGTAGTGCGGCTGAAATGGCCGGCATTTTGCCAGGGGATTTGATCCTCTCGATTGATGGCAATCCAGTAGAAAGTTTCAATGATGTGCAGCGGGTCGTGACGGCGAGTGCGGGCGTTCCGATGCAGGTCGATGTGGAGCGCGGGGATGCTGTTGAGCGCCTTACTGCAACGCCGGAACTGCAGGAAATCAGTGATGGTTTTGGGAATACGCAGAAGGTTGGAATTCTTGGAATTCAGCGAAATACTTCTCAGGAAGATATCATAGTCAAGCGTTTTGGCCCGGTGGAAGCCGTGGGTGAAGGGGTAAAAGAGACATGGTATATTCTTGATAGGACATTAGGTTATATTGGCGATCTTTTCCTCGGTAAAGAAGATCCGGACCAACTAGGTGGTCCGATTCGCATAGCGCAAATTTCCGGGCAAGTTGCGACCCATGGTATTTTACCGCTAATTAACCTTACCGCAGTTTTGTCAATTTCTATTGGTTTACTCAACCTTATGCCTGTTCCCATGCTGGATGGCGGGCATCTGCTGTACTACATCATCGAGATTGTAAGGGGTAAGCCGTTGAGTGAAAAACTGCAGGATTTCGGGTTCCGGATAGGAATCACTCTGGTTCTGCTTCTAATGGTTTTTGCGACCTGGAATGATCTGCGGTCGATAATCGGCTCTTAGGTAAGTTGCGTAACCAAAGCTTGGGCAAAGGATTGGGCAAATTGCATTAAATCCAGTTGTGTCGCCTTGCTTTACTCTGAAAACCTTGTACAAAGTTCCTAGGTGTTTCAGATTCTATCCATTACCCTGAGGCGCATTAGTGATCTGAGGATCAGGGGACTAATGCAACTTTAGGCTGAAAATAAAAGGCATAGCAGTTCTATGCAGTCATTTAAGAACCTGTCACGTGTGTCGCTTTTGGCAATGGCCGTTGCAGCTACTAGTACAGTTGCTCCGGTTGGTGTTCCGTTTATCGGAGCAGGGATTGCCGAGGCCGCGGTGGTTAACAAGATTGTCGTTAACGGTGCAACGCGCATCGAAAGCGAAACAGTTCGCAACTACCTGACTATCCGTCCAGGAAAATCGTTTTCTGCAATTGATATCGACGAGAGTCTGACCACGCTTTATGCGACTGGTTTGTTTGCTGATGTTTCCATCGAGCAACGCGGCGGCACTCTTGTTGTTGATGTTAAAGAAAATCCAGTTATCGGCAAAATCTCCTTTGAGGGTAACAAGCGACTGAAGGACGAAGCTCTGCAGTCAGTTGTTCGTTCTTCTGAGCGGTCCATGCTGACACGAGCGCGTGTTCAGTCTGATGCTCAGAACCTTCTGGAGGCTTATCGTCGCTCCGGTCGCTATCGTGCGTCTGTTGAGCCGAAGATTATTGAGCGCGCTAATAACCGTGTGG
>NZ_LCWX01000239.1:24246-30033 GCF_001431305.1 Pseudovibrio sp. POLY-S9 | reverse complement strand
TCTGGTTTTTGAAATCGAAGAAGGTGATAAGACGGGTGTTGCCCGTATTTCCTTCATCGGTAACCAAGCCTTCTCCGACGGCTACCTGCGTGAGCAGATCCAGACCCGCGAAAGTGGCTTCCTCGGCTGGTTGCGTACGACCGATGTTTATGATCCTGACCGTCTCGATGTCGACGAAGAATCTTTGCGTCAGTTCTACTACCAGAAGGGTTATGCTGATTTCCGCGTTGTTTCTGCTGTTGCAGATTTGGACCGTGAGCAAAACATCTTCTACGTGACTTTCACTGTTGATGAAGGTGAGCAGTACGAGTTCGGTGATATCGAAATCGATACATCCTTGTCTGCTGTTGACCCAGAGGCGATGCGCCAGTATCTGCGCACTCAGTCTGGTGATACCTACAACTCACTGGAAGTTGAAAAGACACTTGAAGCTCTGACGCTGGAAGTTTCCAAGGCAGGCTATGCGTTTGCTCAGGTTCGCCCTCGTGGTGAACGTGATTATGAGAACAAGACAGTCTCAATCACTTATTTGATCGAAGAAGGTCCACGCGTTTATGTTGAGCGTATCAACGTTCGTGGTAACGATCGTACACGTGAATACGTGATCCGCCGCGAATTCGATCTCGCTGAGGGTGATGCTTATAACCGTATCCTTCTGGATAAGGCTGAGCGTCGTCTGCGCAATACACGTTACTTCCAGAATGTGCGTATTACGCGTCAGCAGGGCAGTGCACCTGACCGTGTGATCATCAACGTGGATGTTGAAGAGCAGCCAACCGGTGAAGTTTCATTTGGTGTGGGTTACTCTACATCTGACGGTGTGATTGGTGATATCTCCATCACCGAGCGCAACTTCCTTGGTCGTGGCCAGTACGTGAAAGCTGCTGTTGGTGGTGGTACCGATAACCAGAAGTATGAGTTCAAGTTCGTTGAGCCGTTCTTCATGGGGCGCCGTATCTCTGCAGGTCTGGATGTGTACCGCCGCGTATACGATCAGAACAGCTCCCGTGCTTATGAGGAGCAGACAACTGGTGGTGCGATTAACTTTGGTCTTCCGCTTCGTGAAGACGAACTGACGCTCAACCTGTTCTACAAGCTTTACCAGCGTGATCTGACGCGTAGCGACTCAACCGGTATTAGTGACTGTGAGCCTGGTGTGTCTTTGGGTGTCTGTGACTCCCTTGGGCAGTACACGACTTCACTTGCGGGCTTCTCGCTCGTCTACAATACTCTGGACAACAACCTGAACCCACGTGACGGTTATGTTGCTTCCTACGAGCAGGAAGTTGCGGGTCTCGGCGGAGAGTCTCAGTATGTTCGTGGTCAGTTTAAGGGTAGCGCATTTGAAGAGCTCTACGCTGAATGGGGTCTTGTTGGTTTTGTGAAGGGTTCTGCCGGTTACATCGAATCTATCGGTAACCGTCTGCGCGTGACTGATCAGTTCCAGGGTTCACCTGACAGAATTCGTGGTTTTGCAACCAACGGTTATGGTCCTCGTGATGAAAACGGTGGCGATGCCTTGGGTGGTAAATACTACGTTGCAGGTACCGTTGAAGGTCAGTTCCCATTCCCAGTCTTCCCTGAAGAACTTGGATTGTCGGGCGCAGTCTTCGCTGATGCGGGTTCTCTCTGGGGTGTGGATAGCGAACTGTCTTCTGTAATCGGAAGCGGTATCCAGTCTGAAGACTTCGATCTTCGTGCTTCTGTTGGTGTTGGTGTGTTGTGGCAGTCGCCGTTTGGGCCGCTGCGTGCTGACTTTGCTTGGCCTGTGCTCAAAAACGATGTTGATGAAACGCAGGTATTCAAGCTCAGTGGTGGTACACGCTTCTGATCTAGTGAAAATTTGATTATAATCGGTCGCCGATACCCTCGGCGGCCGTTTTTTTGTAGGATCCTATGACAGAACCATCAAATCAATCTGAAGTTAGCCCGGTTTTCTTCCCTGAGGCTCGATCAATAACAGTGAAACAAGTAGCTGAATGGGCTGGGGCGGAGATTGTTCGTGGTGATAGTGAGCTTGCCATTACTGGTGTTGCTCCTCTGGATGAAGGCGTTCCCGGAACGCTTGTGTTCATCGATAATCCGAAATATCTGGATCAGCTTGAGAACACGAAGGCAACAGCTTGTCTCGTGAGCAAAAAGCATGTCGACAAGGTGCCCGACGGTGTTGTGCCTTTGCTTGCCAAGGAGCCGTACCGCTCACTGGCGCAAGTTCTGGCAGAGCTTTACCCAACCGCAATGCGGCCACTTCCGGTAACCAGCGAAACGTCTGTCAGTGCGCGTGCTTTTGTTGATGAGCGCGCGCAGCTGGGTGAAGGTGTTGTTGTTGAGGTTGGTGCTGTCATTGGCGCGCATGTGGTGATTGGGGCTGGATCTCGTGTTGGTCCCAATGCAGTGATCGCTGCCAATTGTCAGCTGGGCGAGAACTGCTCTATTGGAGCAAATTCCAGTTTGCAGCACGCAGTGCTTGGTGACCGTGTCATTATTCACCCAAACGTTAGCATAGGGCAGGATGGCTTTGGGTTTGCGATGGGACCAGGTGGACATATCAAGGTTCCCCAGATGGGCCGAGTTGTGCTAGGAAATGATGTTGAAATTGGCGCTGGCTCCTGTATAGACCGCGGTGCAAACCGTGATACGACTGTGGGTGATGGAACCAAGATTGATAATCAGGTTCAGGTTGGTCACAACGTTAATATCGGAAAGCATTGCGTCATTGTTTCTCAGGTAGGGATTTCTGGAAGTTCCAGCCTTGAGGATTATGTGGTTCTTGGCGGGCAGACCGGTGTTTCCGGGCACGTTCGCATTGGAATGGGCGCGCAAGTTGCTGGCGTAAGTGCTGTACACGACGATCTGGCGCCAGGTGGGCGTTATGGTGGTGTACCGGCACGGCCGATCCGTGAGTGGTTCAAGGAAATGACGGCGCTTCGCCGCCTGACCGCTCAAGGCGGCAAGAAATAACAGATTAGACCCGGGATCTGATCCCGATAGTTAACTAGATTGGCTGGTGAATGAGGAGGGCGTGTCCTCAGATGCTCCAAGTGAGACATATGCCAGTCAAACCGATATTGCTGAGGCATTATTATGAGTGATGTAAAGACCAGAACACTTGAAAGCGCTGATATCATGCGGGTTATGGAGCTTTTGCCCCATCGTTATCCGTTTTTGATGATTGACCGTATCGTTGATATGGACGGCGACAACTCAGGTGTTGGTATTAAGAATGTAACCATCAATGAGCCACATTTTCAGGGACATTTTCCAAGCCAGCCTGTAATGCCAGGTGTGTTGCTTATCGAAGCGATGGCTCAGACTGCTGGTGCGCTTTGCGTCCATGGCCGTGAAAAGAAAGATGTGCCTTCTCTGGTTTACTTCATGACCATTGATAAGTGTAAGTTCCGCAAGCCTGTGGTTCCTGGTGATCAGGTGCACTTTCATGTAAAAAAAGTCCGCAACCGCGCGACCATCTGGAAGTTTGAAGGTGTTGCAATGGTAGACGGGCAGAAGGTTGCTGAAGCGGAAATCAGCGCAATGCTTGTCGATTCTGACGAGGCGAATTGAGGTCATTGATGCAACAGATTCATCCCACCGCGATTATCGAGGATGGGGCCGTACTTGGAGAGAATGTCAAGATCGGTCCTTACTGCATGGTGGGTCCCAAGGTAACCCTTGGCGATGATGTAGAGCTTGTTTCCCATGTGGTGATCGCTGGACGGACAACGATCGGCGCCCGGTCGAAGGTCTACCCGTTTGCCAGCTTGGGGCATCAGCCGCAGGATCTGAAGTTTTCCGGCGAAGATACGTTACTGGAAATCGGCGAAGACAACCAGATCCGCGAGCACTCCACTATGAACCCTGGCACTGCCGGTGGTGGTGGTGTGACGCGCGTTGGGAATGGCGGCCTGTTCATGATGGGTACTCATGTCGGGCATGATTGCATTGTTGGCAACAACGTTATTCTTGCCAACAATGCGACGCTTGCCGGGCATGTTGAAGTTGAAGATCATGTGATCTTTGGCGGACTGTCTGCTGTGCGTCAGTGGTGTCGTGTGGGTGCTCATTCCATCATTGGTGGTCTGACTGGTGTTGAGTTTGATGTGATCCCTTATGGATCTGTGATTGGTGATCGTGCGCGTCTTGCAGGGCTGAATCTGATTGGTTTGAAGCGCCGCAACTTTTCTCGCGAAGAAATCCACGCCCTGCGCGGTGCGTATAAGGAAGTCTTCAACAGTGAAGAGGGTACGTTGCGTGCTCGTGCGGACATTGCGCGGACAAAGTACGCTGAATTTGAAGGTGTGCAGACGATGACGTCGTTCATGCTGGAAGATGAAAAGCGCCGGTTCTGTACGCCGCGCAACACCGGTGAATAAGGGTCTGTTTTGAATTCATGGTGAAACAGGCACCTATTGCTGTGATTGCTGGCGGCGGCGATCTGCCCGGTCTGGTTATTCGGTCCGCTATGGAACAAGGTCGCGATGTGGTGACCATCGCAATCAAGGGGGAGGCAGATGCCTCCCTTTCTGCGTTTAATCCCGTTGAACTTGGCTGGGGGCAGATCGGCAAACTGTTCTCAACGCTTAAATCTAATGGTGTTCAGGATGTGGTGTTGATCGGCGCTGTGCGGAAGCGGCCTGACTTCACATCGATCCTTGGTGATTTTGGAACGATTTGGCGTTTGCCGCGTATCATCAAGGCTGTTGTTGGTGGCGATGATCATTTGCTGGTGAAAGTAGCCGGGATATTTGAACGAGAGGGTTTGCACGTGGTTGGTGCTCATGAAGTTGCTCCGGGGTTGGTTGCTAGCCCAGGCCACGTGGCAGGGCCGACGCCGGATGCCAAAGCTCTGAGCGACATGAAGCTTGCCATTGAGGCCGTCGATGCTGTGGGCCGGCTGGATATCGGGCAGGGTGCTGTTGCTGTGGGTGCACGTGTTGTTGCTGTTGAGGGCGCTGAAGGCACGGATGCCATGCTTGAGCGTGTTGCTGGGTTGCGTGCTAATGGCCGTGTCCGGTCCAAAGGGGCTGCAGGTGTGCTTGTAAAGTGTTCTAAGCCGCAACAGGATCTGCGCCTTGATATGCCGACCGTTGGGCCAGAAACCATACAGAAAGCTTCTGACGCACAGTTAAAAGGCGTGTGTGTTGAGGCTGGGCGTGTGCTGGTTGCTCATCGTGATGAGGTTGAGCGCCTTTGCGATGAGCTGGGTGTTTTCCTTTATGGCTGCACACGTGATGAAGATTTTGAAGCTGGTGAGCGCTGAGGTATGAGCGAATTGGAAGCTGTCAAACCCTTCAAGGTTTTCTTTGTTGTTGGTGAGGAGTCTGGCGATCAGCTGGGTGCCGAAGTCATAAAAGCATTGCGCGCCTCAATTGGCGATCGTCTTCAGGTCTGTGGTCTGGGCGGTGAGCGTATGGCGGCTCAAGGCGTGCAGTCGATCTTTCCGCTGCATGATATTGCTGTGATGGGCATTACGGCGGTGTTGGAGCGTTTGCCAACGATTATTCGCCGTGTACATCAAACTGTTGATGCGGTTATTGCCGAGCAACCTGATTTGCTGCTGATCATCGACTCTCCGGATTTCACTCACAATGTGGCAAAGCGCGTGCGCAAAAAAGCGCCTTATATCCGAGTGGTGGACTATGTGAGCCCGTCTGTGTGGGCATGGCGTCCGGGACGTGCGAAGAAGATGGCGGCATATGTGGATCAGCTGCTTGCGCTGCTGCCGTTTGAGCCTGAGGCTCACAAGCGCCTTGGTGGGCCGCCTTGTGACTATGTAGGGCATCCGTTGAT
>NZ_LCWX01000239.1:23685-24147 GCF_001431305.1 Pseudovibrio sp. POLY-S9 | reverse complement strand
TGAGCGGCTTGCTGATTTGCGGCCGGCTCCGGGGGAGCGCGCAGAGCTCGGTGCAGGCAGAAAGCAGTTGGTGGTGCTTCCGGGCTCCCGAACCAGCGAGGTTTCGCGGTTGCTGGAGCCGTTTGGCGAAGCAGTCGCTTTGATTTGCGCGCAAGACCCGAATGTGGATGTGATCATTCCAGCAGTGCCTCATCAGGAGCAGCGCATTCGCGATGGTGTGGCTTCCTGGAAGGTGCAGCCACGTATTGTGACGGGTGAAGCTGAAAAGTTTGCGGCTTTGCGACAGGCAAATGCAGCGCTTGCGGCCAGCGGTACTGTGTCTTTGGAGCTGGCGATTGCTGGTGTACCTATGGTTATAGCTTACAAGCTGGACTGGTTCTTCCGCCGCCTGAAGCAGATCAACCGGTTCGTCAAGATTGTTGCGGTGGACACCATTGTGCTGCCCAACCTTGTGCTTGGGGA
>NZ_LCWX01000239.1:22216-23529 GCF_001431305.1 Pseudovibrio sp. POLY-S9 | reverse complement strand
CTGCTGTCTGACAGTCCAGAGCGGCGGGCGCAGCTGGACGCGTTCTCTCGTATTGATGAAAAGATGCGTTTGCCTGAAGGGGAAAGCCAGGCAGGCAAGGCTGCCCGGATCATTTTGGAAACGGCTGGAGTTTCAGCTTAGGTGCTTTTGAAAGTGATTCATTAAATGGGTGTAGCTCTTTGAAAACCAAGAGTCATTTGGAGTTGCGCTTAAAGTGATGCTTTAAGCGCAGGGTGTTCTCCTCAGTGCTTGTTTAATGCAGTGAAAGAGTACACCTCGAACGGCTTATCTAGTTTTTCTCGAGTGTATTAATCAATTTATTTATTTTTGACCTTGATGGCCCCTCTGCAGGTGCCATCTGAGAACAGTCCAGTCGCTTCTTTGTCTCCGATCAGTCCGGTCGTCGTTATGGTTAGGTGAACGGGTGTTTGGCTGTCGTCATCTGGAAAGAGAACTTCATATCGGCTTTCGATGGAAAAGATGCCTTCGGTCACATTGATGCTTCGTGAAGCTACTGTGATGTCATGGCCTTTGTCGGTCATACGTTTGATGGAAAACTTTGTAGAGTCGGGGTGATCTCTTGTTGCTAACTCCTCACCGTATCGTTTCAAACAGATGTCGTCTGGCGCGCTTCCATTGATCATAGAGACATTGGAGAAGGTGATTATGTTGTCATTGAAATGCAGCTTCTCGATTATCGCTTGTGCAGAGGTGCTTGCGATGATCAGCGCCAGTGCGTTGAAAATGGCCAGGAAGAGTATTTTCAACGTTCGCTCCATTACGTCATTATTGGTGAGTTGAGATGGCCCGTATCATTACACTTATGGTTCCAATACCTTGATGTGCAGTGTTCCGCGGCAGGTGCCGTCGGAGAAAACGCCGGACGCTTCCTGAGTGCCGACCAGACCTGTTGCAGCGAGTTCCACGTCAACAGGTGTTTTGGTTTCATCTCCCGGGAAAATGATCTCGTACTCGTTCTCGATTGAGAAGATGCCCCCGCTGACGCTGCCACCCATGGCGATGACCAGAATGTCGTGGCCTTTGTCCGTGCCGCGTTTAAGCGTGTCATTGGTGGAGTCCGGGTGGTCCTTGGTTGTGAAGCCTTCACCGTAGCGCTTTTCGCAGGTTCCATCATCTGGACTGCCGTCTGTCATGGAGAGATTGGAGAAGGTGATTGTTTTATCGCCGGGCCCCAGCCTTTGTGCGACGGCCAGAGCAGCGGTGCTGGTGATGGCCAGTGCCGTGAAGGCGATTGTGGTCAGGAGCAGTGTTTTCATTGTTTTATCCGTCCCGTATCGTTGGGTGGTATGACG